>NZ_JAUBRC010000005.1:0-216714 GCF_036701635.1 Microcoleus sp. N9_B4
GCCGGATGCGGGGAAACCAGCACGTCCGGATCTAACTGAGAGGTGCGAAGGATAATACCTTCCATCGACTCAACCAACCGCAGAGAACGCAGAGAACGCAGAGTCAGAGAACAGAGAGATGAATACAGGACGATGAAGGGCGGATTTGATATTACACGGTAATGTTTATTTGCACTTACCTATTTATTGAATAATAAAAAGGGAAACAGAAAACACATTTTTTCTTCCATTTCCCCTTTTTTCAAGGACGGTCGTCCTGACTGCGAACCTGGTAATTAATTAACGGCTGCCAACTGTTTGTCTTTGATTTCCACAGGCGCGGTTAATGCCTCTTCCAAATCCGCACACCCGAGTTTTTCCTCCAAAATAGCCATCACTTCACGGCCGAAATCATTGGAATTACGCTGCCAAGCTTCTAAACAAATTTGCCCGAAAAACGAACCCAAAGGTTCGGGATTCCACAGCAACTTGCGCGCTGTCCAAGGCATCAAACTCATGGGATCGTAACCAGGTTGCAGAATATCCTTTTTAAAGGCGTATTCTTCCAAAATTGTGTGCGGCTGCAACCCGATAAAGAAAATCGCGGGTTCTACTTTGTCGGCTCCAAAAATCCGCTCTAATTCTCGGTGATAAGCAATAGTTTGCCGGATGGTTTCAAAGGTTTCATCAATGACGTTAAATGAGTAATTAACGGAAACCACATCGTTGTAACCGGCCGCTTTTAAATCGCGGCAATTCTCTAAAACTACTCGCAAGTTATAGCCCATCCGCATTTTGCGAACCAGTTCCTGGGAACCGCTGGTGATGCCGATTTCAAAGTAATTCATCCCCGTTTTTACCATCAAATCGCACAATTCGGGTGTGAGATTGTCCGCACGGATGTAAGCGGCCCAGTGTATGTCAGTCATGCCGGCGGCGATGATTTTTTGCAATAATTCGATCGCATCGTCGATGAATTTGCGTGCCGGGATAAATTGAGCGTCGGTAAACCAGAAATTGCGGATACCTCGATCGTACAATTGCCGAATCTCAGCCACCACCTCATCCGCCGGATTGATCCGCACTTGCTTGCCTTCAATCACCGTATAAATGCAGTAACAGCAATTATGAGGACAGCCGCGCTTGGTTTGGACTCCCACGTAGAAGTCCATATCCTGTAGATAATAGGAAAATTCCGGCCAAATGGTTTCGATGTAGTTATAATCGCAAGCACTTTTCTCAATGTTGGCTGGCTTTTCGTGAATTAGCTTCGCGCGTGGCACAGTTTCTCCCACCACATAACACCTTTCCTCGGCCAAATCTTCGCCCTTAATCAACTTCTCCAGCAAAGCTTCGCCTTCCCCCACCGAAACCACAGTTCCCGTGGGCAAACTGCGGCCCAACTGCTCGTAAAAGACGCTCACAGCACCGCCACCGACCACTGCACGGGCTTCCGGGCGGTATTTCCGGGCCCGCTTCAATCCGCGCTTAACCAGCCCCAAATTGCGCCAGAGTTCGGTGTAGTAAGACGCGGCTAAACGCAGTCCTCCGAGTGCTCCCCGGAATTTGATCAGCGGATTTTTGGCGTAGTAAAACTCGAAGGCATTTTGCAACGGGTTGCCGCCCCTGCCGCCCACGGGCGCGTAAATTTGAATGTCGCGCCAAGAGAAAACTAGCAGAGTCGGCTTAAACTCGTCTATGCTGGCATCTAACGCTTTAGCGAAATCCAGGGGGGGTACGGCACCTAAATCGAAAATGCGCTGTTCGACATCGGGAAACAGCTTGTGTACGTGATCCGAAAGATAGACAACTCCGATCGGGAAAATAGGATTGCAAGGGAGGCGAACGTACAGGACTCGGTTTTCTCGGTTTTCCATGATTGCCATATCCTAAAGTGGAACTTTTTCAGCTATGTTAATATTCTTTTAATATAACTTTACAATCTATCTAATTTTCGCAATTTGACATTAAATATTCTTAAATTTTTCTATTTGGTTCAAGGCCGAGCTTGTTGGTGTCGATCGGCGACAGCAGCAGAAAAAAGCTAATTTTTAAGTCAATACAGGGTATTTTGACAGAAAATCCCAGCGGGGAGTTAAAAACCAGATATTTATCTGGTTAAATTTAAATTTAGGTACGATCGGTCTCTAATGTGTTAGGGAGTTGGTAGTCGGCTTTACAGTAGGCTGGGATCGCGTAGTGTTAGCCTGAGAAGATAACTAAAACTTTTAGGCAAGGCTCCCTCAGCAGTTATGGCTCAAATTCTTGACCCCCTACCCTCAGACATTGACAGCAAGATTCTGTGCTGCTACGTCAACGCCACCAGTCAGATTCAGATTGCTCGCATCGCCAACATTCCTAACTGGTACTTTGAACGAGTGGTTTTTCCCGGACAGCGCTTAGTGTTTGAAGCGATGCCCGCAGCAGCATTGGAAATTCACACCGGGATGATGGCCAGTGCAATTTTGTCGGATAAAATTCCTTGCGATCGCTTGCAGATTAACGAAGGCCCCTATTCAAACCTCAATCCTAGCAGATCCCCAGAGGCAGTTGAGGGCGATCGAGCAGTAATGGCTGGCCGCCCCAAATCCCGAGAAATCTCAGAACCTTTCACTGTACCGGCACTAACCGCCGTTGATTAATCGAAGTTGTGAGTTTTGAGTTATAAATTGTCAGTTAATTGATAACTCCGCGCTCAAAATTCCAACTTCAGCAAAGTGGTAAAAACTCAACACTTAAGAATCAAAGTTTGTGAAATGAATTTTAGATCAAAACTCACAACTGGAAATATTGTCCGGTTTTTCCTATTTCCCTGAGTTTGGTTGGCGGGCCCGACAACTGTGCAAAAATATCCTTAAACAGCTTCTCGAATGTCAGCCATGTCAGCACAACCGATCGCATTTTCCCCATCTTCTGCCCCAGTATTTGAGCCGGCGGTATTCCAACTTTCTCCCCTGATTAGAATCACGCTGTTGAGCTTGTACACAGCCCTGACAATTCCATTGCCGTTTTTGTCGGAAGTAACGAAAGCACCGGTTCCCCCCGCGGCACTCTGGGCGGCAATTGTTGTCGGGGCTGTGGGCCTGTACGGCGTGCTCAGTGAAAGGGTAATTTTGAGCGAGGAAGGGATTGAAGTCACATATCCCAACTGGTTTCCGCGTTTTTTTCGCAAGGGTTGGTCGCTACCTTGGACTGAGGTAAAAGCTCTCAAACCTCGATCGACCGGTCAAGGAGGTTTAGTTTACTATTTTTTGAGTCATTCGGGTGAAGGTTATTTGTTGCCAATGCGGGTGGCTGGATTTGGTAAATTAGTCGGTTTGGTGGAAGCAAAAACAGGTATTGATACTAGAGATGTCCGCCCTTTGTCGCAGCCTTGGATGTATCTTATTTTGCTGGGATGTACGCTGCTTCTGCTGTTGGTGGATGCGTGGACGATTGTAAATGCGATCGGGCTCAAAGGCAATCTGTAATATTATGTCCGGTACAAGTCACATCTTGGAGCATTCTCAAGAACAGGCAAGATGCCTGTTCCACAAGAAAATTCAGTCTTTGTGGAACAGGCATCTTGCCTGTTCATAAAAAGCTTATTGAGAATGGTGCAACATCTCCGGTACAATAACCGTTATAGAGTTGGTAGGGAAGACTTCAGTCCTCATAAAACTTGCTCGGATTATTGACTTTCATTAGAAATCAATAACAATTTTTCTGATTTTATAATATCGATTTCTATTGTTTTTGATTCAGCCTCGACTTATTTTTAAGTTGCGTCCAAGACTAAAAAGCTAGTTGCGTGTCCGAACTCAAAAATTATTTTTTGTTTCTGGTGAACATTATTGTTGGATTTTGTTTCTAGCGAACTTTTTGGGAGACAATTTGGCGAATATTATTAAGTTTTTATAAAAAAACTTACCACTAAAAGTAATTGGGATAAGATAAACATCATTAATTTTTAGGGGATTAGACTTTCCTAAAAGAACCTTTCCAGCAAAAACTAATTTTATATTAGAATTAGTTTTGGTTTACCATGTATCTTTTTCATTAAATTCACGATGTGATGTGAATGTAAATAGTTATTAACGCATTTAATCTCATTGTTGAATAGATCGACTAAAAGCTAGCAAATTTAGCGTGAATATATTTAGCAATCCTAGCAAGTATAAGCGTTAAAGCTTAGCTATGGATTCCTCTTAAAGACTTTTAGTGAGAACATAGAGAATGAGTACCAAAAAGTCATTGTTTATACCTCGGCGTCAAGTAATTCGTGGGATTTTATCTACTACAGCGTTTGCAGTCACATCGCGCCTTTGGACTGGATGTACTCCGGCTAAAGAGGTTCAAGCAAACTCGGCTGGAAAAGATAAGCCAATTGTGATGGGATTTATTTATGTTGGCCCAAAAGATGACTACGGCTACAATCAAGCCCAAGCAGAAGGGAACGCTGGGGTTTCAAAATTAGCCTGGGTAAAAACCGTAGAGGAAGCAAATGTTCCTGAAACTACATCGGTACAAGAAACCATGAGGAACATGATCGAACAGGATGGGGCAACAGTTCTGTTCCCTACGTCCTTCGGGTACTTTGACCCGCATATTCTGAAACTGGCAAAGGATTACCCGGAAGTACAATTCTTCCACTGCGGTGGGCTTTATCAGGAAGGTAAACATCCAAATAACGTTGGCAGCTATTTTGGCTACATTGATGAGGGTGAGTACGTAGCAGGCATTGTTGCCGCCCACGCTTCCAAAACCGGAAAATTAGGATTTATTGCTGCTAAACCCATACCGCAAGTATTACGCAATATCAATAGCTTTACATTAGGGGCACGTAGCATTAAGCCAGAAGTTACAACTCAGGTGATTTTTACAGGAGATTGGTCTTTGCCTGTTAAAGAAGCTGATGCTGCTAATAGTATGGCTGACCAGGGTGTTGATGTAATTACCTGTCACGTAGATAGCCCCAAAGTAGTGATGGAAACGGCTGAAAAACGAGGCATTTTCTGTACTGGCTACCATGCGAGTCAAGCCCAACTTGCGCCCAAAGGATATTTAACAGGTGCCGAGTGGGACTGGACGAATGTCTATTCTAAGTATGCTGAAATGCTGAATGCTGGCAAGACGCTAATGAACGGAGGCATTCCCCATTTAGTACGCGGTGGTTTGAAGGATGGTTTTTTGAAGCTGTCGCCCTACGGTAGCGCCGTAACGGCCGAAGCGAAAAAGGATGCTGATGCTGCTAAGAGTAAGTTTCAAGATGGCAGCATGGTCATTTATAAGGGGGAAATAAAAGATAACACCGGGAAAGTTGTGATTGCTGAAGGCAAGGATTACAAGCAGCAAGACGCAGAACTAGAAAAGATGAATTGGCTGGCATCAGGCGTCATCGGCAAAGTTTCGAGTTAATTAGCTGGTGTGCATTCAAAATTGTATAGCGGACAACTTAAACGCTGATTAGCTTAGTAGGGGCGAGCAGGTTTGCCCCTACATACCCCTTCCTTTCCCTAAGAAAGTATTTCACGCCCTCGGCAACTGCTATACAAGCAAGTTTTTAATTCAACACTCATCAATTTCTTAGTAATTCATCTTTTATTCTGATGATGATTAACCGTCAAAACTGGCGTACAACTTTGGAAGCGGTTTGTATCCCGATCGCCGCCATCCTCTTCTCATTGGTATTGTTTGGAATTTTTTGTGCGGCAGCGGGAGCTAATCCCTTTGCTGTCTATGCCTCAATCTACAAAGCAGCGTTTGGCAGTTGGCATTCATTCCAAAACACCCTGATCAGGGCTGCACCGTTGATGTTGAGTTCCTTGTGCACGGCTTTGCCTGCCCGTTTGGGGTTAATGATTATCGGTAACGAAGGCGCTTTAGTAGTTGGGGGTCTGGGGGCTGTAGCCGCTGGACTGGCTTTATCTTCTGCACCGCCGACGTTAGTCCAAATTGCAATGGCGCTGGCAGGAATTGTCTGTGGAGGTGTGTGGATTGGTGCAGTGGGAGCTTTGCGCTATTACCGGGCAGTGAATGAGACAATTAGCAGCTTGTTGTTGAACTATATTGCGATCGCCCTGCTGAATCATTTAGTCGGCGGTGTGATGCGCGACCCCAGCAGTGTCAATAAAATTTCTAGTTACCCGATTCCTGATGTGAATATGTTGGGAAATATTCCAGGAACCCGCGTTCACTACGGTCTAATTTATGGGTTGGTGGCTTGTGCGATCGCCTACTTCCTGATCCAGCGCACTACCTTTGGCTTTGCAGCTCGAACGGCTGGAGGTAACATCCGCGCTGCTCGAATTGCCGGACTTCCTGTCGGCAAGTTGACAATGGCAATCTGTTTCTTAGCTGGCTCTTGTGCGGGTTTGGCAGGCATGGTGGAAGTGGCAGCCGTGCACGGTCGAGCTAACGAATCACTTAATGCTAACTATGGCTACAGCGGTATCTTAGTTGCATTCATTGCTCGACACAACCCTCTTGCTGCGACTATTGTGGCAATTCTGCTTGGTGGCATTCTTGCTAGTGGTGGCATCTTGCAACGGGCACATGGACTGCCCGATGCAACGGTTTTAGTGTTCCAAGGGTTGGTCTTTTTGGTAGTTCTGTATAGCGAATCGCTCTACGGACGTTTGCCATTTTTCAAAGAACGGTCAATCGATCGCCCTCAGCAGCCACCTTCTAGCGAGCAGCCATCAGTAGCCACTGTCTGAGCAATACGTTAAGCCAAAATCTCAAATCGGAGGAATCCACAATGGCAGCAGAAGTATTAGGTTGGTGGGGAGTACCGTTGGGTATCTTGGCAGGAACTTTGCGCGGTAGCGCTCCGTTTCTGTTCGTCAGTTTGGGCGAATGCCTAACTGAAAAAAGCGGCAAAATTAATTTGGGGTTAGAAGGGACACTGTTAACGGGTGCGATGAGTGCCTATGCTATTTCTTATCAGACTGGATCGCCTTGGTTAGGTGTTTTAGCCGCTGGTCTAGCTGGCATGGTACTAGGTTTTATCCACGCTTGGCTGTGCGTACAACCAAAAGTAAATGACATTGCCGTAGGCATCGCCATGATTATTTTTGGTAGCGGCATTGCTTTCTTTTTTGGCAAACCTTTTATTCAACCAAGTGCCCCCCAGTTGCCTAGTTTCCCTCTGGGTGCTTGGAGTCATCTGCCTCCGGTGCAATCAGCGCTACAAATTTGTCCCCTATTTTTGTTAGGTGTAGCGATCGCTCCTCTAATGCAGTGGTTCTTTAAATCAACTCGCTGGGGGTTATTCATTCGTGCAGTTGGGGATAGTCCCGATGCTGCCAAAGCAATGGGAATCTCCATTAATAAAGTTCGTATGCTCTGCATTATCGCGGGTAGTTTCTTAGCTGGAATTGGTGGTGCTTATTTATCCCTTTACTATCCCGGTAGTTGGACAGAACGCATCTCTAGCGGTCAAGGACTCATGGCGGTAGCGCTGGTAATTTTCGCCCGTTGGAATCCAGTTCAGTGCTTATACGCCTCGTTGCTATTTGGGGGAGCACAGGCGATCGGCCCCGCTTTGCAATCAGTAGGGGTCGATTCCTATTACTACTTATTCAATGCTTCGCCCTACATCCTGACGCTGGCGATCATGATTATTACTTGTTCGCCGAAACGAACTTTGACAGGCGCGCCTGGATCTTTAGGAACTAGTACGTAAAACAGGAATTTATCGCAAGGAAGATAAACATGGGACGTTTTGTAGAAGCTGAACCATATCCTTATCCTTACAATGGCGATTTGCGCCCAGAAAATACGGTGCTGCTGATAATTGATATGCAAATTGATTTCTGCGGCATTGGTGGATATGTTGATAAGATGGGCTACGACTTGTCACTGACTCGCGCTCCTATTGAGCCAATCAAGCAAGTCTTAGAAGTCGCACGGGCGAAGCACTTCCATATCATGCACACCCGCGAAGGACACCGCCCCGACTTAGCAGATTTACCAGAAAACAAGCAGTGGCGATCGCGCCAAATTAACGCCGGAATTGGCGATCCCGGCCCCTGCGGCAGAATTTTAGTTCGAGGTGAAGCAGGGTGGGAAATCATTCCAGAACTCGCGCCTTTGCCGGGAGAAGCGGTGATTGACAAGCCGGGAAAAGGCTCATTCTATGCCACGGATTTAGATCTGCTACTGAAACGCAAAGGCATTCAAAATATTGTTTTGGCGGGCATTACAACCGATGTCTGCGTCCATACCACAATGCGAGATGCAAACGATCGCGGTTATGAATGTTTGCTTTTATCTGACTGTACAGGCGCAACAGATTATGGCAACCATCTGGCGGCACTTAAGATGATCCAGATGCAGGGAGGAGTGTTTGGAACGGTTGCTGATTCACAAGCATTTATCAAAGCTTTAAAGGATGAGTTTTGAGGAAAAAGTTAAGTTATATTGTGTTGCGTTGCATCGGTTGTGTAAGAGTGATTTAAAAATTTATCTGTAGGAATCAGGGGTTAAAATTTAACCGACGATAAAAACAGATAAACGCAGATAAGAAGGCAGATATTACTACATGAGATTAATAATTTAAAGATTGAAATGAGCCAGGCTCTCTAACTAAAAATTTAAATCTCATAAGTAGCCGATAAGTTGGAAACTTTACAAGGGAGACAAAAACATGACGGAAGTAACTGATTCTATAGATCGAAAATCCGCACTGGAAATTCAAAACTCAAAATTCCAAATTCAAAACTTTATTCAACCACCAGAACTAGAGGTGGTTAACATGACTAAGCGGTTTGGCACGATGACTGCACTTGATAACTTCTCGATGACGCTAAAACCAGGGACGTTTCATGCTTTGCTGGGCGAGAACGGAGCCGGCAAAAGTACCCTTGTTAAATGTGTGATGGGTTTCTATACTCCTACTTCAGGTCAAGTTTTGATTGATAAGCAGGAAACTACGATCGCAAGTCCTCGCGATGCTCATAAGTACGGCATTGGCATGGTTTACCAGCACTTCACCTCTGTGCCTGCGATGACTGTAGCGGAAAATCTGGTTTTGTCCCGCTTTGATAGCCCCAATTTGATTAACTGGAAAGCCGAGTACGATCGGTTGAAGGCTTTTATGAAAACTGCTCCTTTCCGAGTTCCTCTAGATACCCCGGTCTTTCAATTAGCTGCTGGGGAAAAACAAAAGCTAGAAATTCTTAAACAGATATATCTTCAGAGTCGGATCTTGATTTTGGACGAACCTACTTCGGTGCTGACTCCGCAGGAAGCCGATGAGGTTTTAGGTTTACTGCGCGCAGAAGTTACTGCCGGAAGATTAAGCGTATTAATTATTAGCCACAAATTCCGAGAAGTGATGGCGTTTTGCGATAGCATCACGGTGCTGCGTAAAGGAAAGTTTGCAGGTCAGGGTTTGGTGAAGGATCTGACTGTCTCGGATATGTCTGAAATGATGATGGGTGAAAGGCGTGAGCCGAAACAAGTTGAAAAGACAGCCCCCCCAACAACTACTCCTGTCCTTCAAGTCCAAAATCTTCATGCCAATAAAGACAACGGTCTGGAGGTATTGACCGGAGTAAATCTCACAGTTCACAGTGGCGAAATTGTTGGGATTGCAGGTATCTCTGGCAATGGTCAGCGGGAACTGGTGGAGGTGTTGGCTGGTCAGCGTTCTGCTACAGGTGGAGATGTGCTGGTCAATGGCGAAGTTTATACAGCAACACGAGCCGAGATGTTTAAACATCAGGTCTTCGCACTACCAGAAGAACCGCTTCATAATGCTTGTGTGCCACACATGAGTGTGGCAGAAAATTTAGCCCTGCGGACGTTTGACCGCCCTCCTCAAGCTAAAGCAAGTATCTTACTCATCCTGAAAGAAATTAGGCAGGCGGCTAAGAGCTTAATTAATACTTTCAAAATTAAAACGCCTTCGCCAGATACCCCTATAGGCAATCTGTCGGGGGGAAATGTACAGCGCACAGTGCTAGCGCGGGAACTCTCCGCCGAACATATTAAGTTACTAATTGCCGCGAATCCTTGCTTTGGTCTTGATTTTTCTGCTGTGGAGTACATTCACGGTCAGATTATTGAGGCTCGCAACCGAGGAGTAGCTGTGTTGCTGGTGAGCGAAGATTTAGATGAACTGCTGAAATTGTCCGATCGGGTTTTGGTAATTAGTGGCGGGAATTTTACTTATGAAAGTGCGATCGCAGATGCAGATTTTGTTCAGATAGGTAAGAGTATGGCAGGACATTAATCAATTTTGGAATATCTATGACTGAACTACTGAACGAAGCTTTGCTCCTTAAGGATTTACCTAATATCGCGACGTGGCAGAATGAGTTGGCTTGGCAACCATTTCGTGATGGAGTGGAAATCTACCGACTTTATGGTGACAACACAAGTGGATCGGCTGCTGCTCTACTGCGGTATGAGCCGGGAGCGAGTGTCCCAAGGCACACGCATACTGGTTTTGAACATATTTACGTCCTAACTGGATCGCAAACTGACCAGAATGGCGAACACCAAGCCGGAACCTTTGTCATTAACCCCCCTAACAGTAACCACAGTGTTGTCAGCCAAGCTGGCTGCATAGTCCTAGTAATTTGGGAAAAACCTATAGAGAATATGCTAAGAACCCCGGTCTTTCAGACCGGGGATGAAAGCTAGTGGCAGCTTTTAAGCTGCAAGTCAAAGCCACAAACATTTTTAGCTCTTTTTTGACACCTCCTACAAAAAACAGTAGAATTTTGTAGGAGGTGATTTATCGCGTGTTAACTCTAACTTACGAGTACAAGCTAGCGCCCACGCATGAGCAAGTACAGAAGATGGAACACACAATAAAAGTGTGTCGAAAAGTATGGAATTTTGCCTTGCGCGAACGCAAAGATTGGCTCAATTCTCGAAAGTGTCCAGTTAATGCTTGTTCAATCACATCAGAATACATTATTCGGTCAGATACTCCCTACCCCAACTACTTTGAGCAGGCCAAGTCTTTGACCCTGGCGAAAAAACAGTATCCCGAACTTGCGACTGTCAACGCTCAAGTTCTGCAACAGGTTTTGAGAAAGCTTGAAACAGCATTTGTTGACATGAAGCGTAAAGGGATGGGTTTCCCTAGATTTAAGAACAGATATAGACTGCGGTCGTTTGTTTATCCTCAATTGGGAAAAGGTCAATTAGTAAAAGGCAATCAAATCAAGTTGCCTCAGTTGGGATGGATAAAGTATGTCAAATCACGGGAGATTCCTGATGGGTTTGTTGTGAAACAGGCTCGAATAGTCAGCAAAGCAACAGGTTACTTCATGATGCTTGCGCTGGAATGTGATGTTAATGTACCATTACCTGTGCCTTCTGGTCATCCAGTAGGGATAGATTTGGGACTAGACCAATTCTTAGCAACATCGGATGGTAAATTAGTTGCTAGACCCAAGTTTTTCCAAACCAAGCACCGCCAGCTTAAATTGCTGCAACGCAGGTTGAAAAACAAAAAGAAAGGGTCGAACAACCGCCACAAACTAAATAAAAAAATAGCTTCGCTACATCAAAACATTACAGACACTAGAAAAGATTGGCAATTCAAACTGGCTAATCATCTGTGCGACCAAGCTGGAATGATATTTGTTGAAGATATCGATTTCAGGGTTTGGGCGAAAGGGATGTTTTCAAAGCACACGCTTGATGCTGGATTTGGTCAATTTATATCGATCTTGCAATGGGTATGCTGGAAACGTGGCGTGTATTTTGAAAAGGTGAATAAAGATTTCACTTCGCAAGTATGCCCACAGTGCGATACTCACACCGGCAGAAAAGAACTTGAAGAACGAGTTCATCATTGCCGTGAGTGTGGATACACAACCCATAGAGATGTAGCAGCAGCTCAAGTGATCCGTAATCGCGGATTGTCCGAGGAGGGACGCTTCTTGGACATTAAAGAAAATGCCTGTGGAGATGGTCTGACGGGGACTGGCAACAGTCTAGTTAAGAATCGACGAGACAGGAAGAAAGGTTGCGAAGCACGGATGAAAGCCTGCCTCGTAACGTCTTTTGAGAATCCCCGCGCATTCTGGCCGGGAAGTACGTCAAATCGCTATGGTCTTAATATCTGCCCAACCTTATGATTATGAACTGCCAGTCTCTGGCGGTGTGGCTTTGGTTATCATCGATATGCAGCGAGATTTTTTGGAGCTTGGGGGATTTGGTGAAGCTTTAGGCAATGATGTTAGCCAACTACAGGCGATCGTACCAACGGTAAAGCTGTTGTTAGAGGCATTTCGCGATCGCCATCTCCCTATTGTTCACACTATTGAAGGCCATCAACCTGACCTTTCTGATTGTCCTCCATCTAAGCAAAAGCGGGGTCAAAGTAAACTGAAAATTGGCGATCGAGGCCCAATGGGACGAATTTTAATTTTGGGTGAACCTGGCAATTCAATTATCCCAGAATTGACACCTAGGCCGGATGAAATAGTAATTAATAAACCAGGCAAGGGCGCTTTTTATCACACTAATTTGGAATTAATACTTCGTGAAAAAGCGATTACTCACCTAATTTTTACTGGAGTCACGACTGAGGTTTGCGTTCAAACAACTATGCGTGAGGCTAACGATCGGGGGTTTGAAGGTTTACTCGTTGAGGATGCTACAGCCAGCTACTTTCCAGAATTTAAACAGAGCGCGATCGATATGATTCGCGCCCAAGGCGGTATTATTGGTTGGACTGCGAAGACTGAAGTAGTAATACAAGCTTTGGAAAAATCGCAGCCTTAAATTTAAAAACTGTCGGCTATCCCGAATGTTTGGGGTAAAAAGCAGTGACTGATATATTTTTTCGTAACAGGCTTTCCGGCCTGTTCCACAAAGAAGAGACCTCTGGGTTTGGGGCGGCTTGTCACCCCTCCAGATGTGGAACATCTGATGAAACACGCGCAAAAATAATGAAAAACCCGGCTTCTTAAAGAAACCGGGTTTTTGCGTATTCTATTGTTTATTTAAGCTACTTAACTTTAGCCGATAGCCGACTGTTAGGTGATTCGTAGTAAACTCCAGAACCTGTATCGGAGACAAAATGACAATTCCAGTAAGAGCGAATAAAGCTCTTCCAAATTGGCTCGGTTGACTTGCGATAATAATCGCCCAACACTGGTTTAATTGCTTCCGTTGCTTCCTTCAAGTGATAGTGCGGCATTGTCGAGAAAATGTGGTGGGCTACGTGGGTGCCGATATCGTGATGGATGGAATTGATGATTCCGTAGTCGCGATCGATCGTAGACAATGCACCTTTCAAGAAAGACCAATCATTACCGCGATACCAAGGAATATCGGCTTCGGTGTGGTGCAGGAATGTTACCAAATCCAGCCACATCACGAACACTACATAGGGAACCAAGTAGAACTTGAGTAAAAACAGCCAACCAAACTGATAGGTTAGCGCGCCTAAAAAGCCTACCATCAGTACCAAGGATGCGGAACTCGTCAACACATCCCATTTTTCGGACGGACGGAAAAGCGGGCTACCGGGCATGAAGTGAGAACCTGCCCGATCGGGCGATCGGCGAAATAAATAAATTGGATAGGCAAATAACAGCAAATAAAAGCGTCCCAGCTTTTCGTACCAAGGCATTTGATTGTATTTGGTCTCCGATACCGGATACCAGCTTTCATCGTTATCTAAGCTGCCTGTATTTGCGTGGTGGGTTCTGTGACTAATCCGCCAACCGTGGAAGGGCACGAGAATTGGAGCGTGGGAGAGGTGTCCGATCAGGTTGTTGAGCCATTTGCTCTTAGAAAATGAACCGTGTCCGCAGTCGTGGCCCACTACAAACAATGCCCAAAACATGGTTCCCTGCATCAACCAAAAGATTGGGTAAAACAGCCAGGAATCGACGGTGTAGGCGATCGCATACAAACCTGCGATGATGCCAATATCTAAAAAGAAATAAGCCAGAGATT
This sequence comes from Microcoleus sp. N9_B4, assembly GCF_036701635.1. Lineage (NCBI taxonomy): Bacteria > Bacillati > Cyanobacteriota > Cyanophyceae > Oscillatoriales > Microcoleaceae > Microcoleus > Microcoleus sp. N9_B4. The sequence continues at coordinate 13,894 of NZ_JAUBRC010000005.1, forward strand.
TCCATGCTGAGGGCTCAAAACAGTGGGCTGGAATGGCTGCCTTGATATCTTGAAGAGTAAAAGGTAACTCTGTTGTACGAGAGGATGAGCCTTGATTGCTCGCGGGATTGAGAACAGTATTTGATTGCACGAAGTTTCCGATTTAAGCTGACTTGAGAAACCGCATTCCGCCTTCTTTTAACAGTCAATCGATTTTAGATTTTAGATTTTAGATTTTAGATTCACTCCACAGATGAATCTGGGGGCTTAAACTAATATCTAAATTTTTTGGCTCTCCCCGACTCATGTCGGGGGGTTGTATCCCCTATGCAGGTGAGGTAACATTCAACCCGCAAGGAGCCATATTTTTACTCTCCAAGGGTTTCTAAAGTTCTTTAGTTCGCATGAATAGCCCGTCCGCGATTCTCAAGCAAGTTGGCTTGTGGAATACTTGTGTGGGAAAAATTAGTGCGATCGACCCTGTTATCTGAAAAAATCTCATGTGCCCGTTATTGGTGCGAAATGCGACTTCAATCTGAGAGTGAACATCTGGAGGAACCACCTCCAGTCTGCAGGTAGCATACAGCGTTTCGAGCAGGAATTGTGAACGAGAGTGTAGGGAAAAACCATCGATTTTAGATTGACGATTTTAGATTCAAGCACAAATCTCCAATCTCCAATCTCCAATCTCCAATCTCCAATCCGAGTGTTGGGTTTCACAAAAGTTCTACCCAACCGACTGTTCACTACTGTTCACAAATTCTGCAATTGCTACAGCTAAGTTAATGTAACATTTCTACACACATTCTGGCAATGACTTACCAGAAAAACTTGAAAATCCCTACATTGCGGAAAGTGACGGGCGATCGCTTTCTCGATTTTTGATTTTCTAGGTTCCAGCTTTTTCTAATATAAGCTTAGACCGTTTTACCATTTCTGGAACGTCGATCGGATAATCACCAGTGAAACAGGCCGAACAAAAACTCATCGGGTCTTCGTTAGTCGCCTTCAGCATTCCATCCCAACTCAAGAAAGCCAAAGAATCAACCCCAATTTGGGCGCCGATTTCTGCGACTGACTTAGTAGCAGCAATCAACTGATCTTGATTGTCGGTGTCGATCCCGTAGAAACACGGATGTGTCACCGGTGGCGAGGAAATTCTCATGTGAACTGCTGTTGCACCCGCATCCCGCAAGGCTTTGACGATTTTGCGACTGGTAGTACCGCGCACGATCGAATCATCGATAATAATTACCCGCTTTCCTTCCAACACATCTTTGAGAGGGTTGAGTTTCATGCGGATTCCTGACTCCCGCATTGTCTGAGTCGGTTGAATAAAAGTGCGCCCGACGTAGCGATTTTTAATCAATCCTTCGGCGTAAGGAATGCCGGAAGCTTGAGAAAAGCCGATCGCTGCCGGGATTCCAGAATCAGGAACGCCGATGACTATATCAGCCTCAGCCGGAGATTCTGCTGCTAACAAACGCCCGATCCGCAGTCGGTAGCTGTACAAACTTTCACCTTCCATCTGGCTGTCGGGTCGAGCAAAATAGATCATTTCAAAGATGCAAAGTTTGCGCTTTTGTTGCTGACTCCAGTGGAAGGAAGCCATACCTTCCTCTGTAATCCAAACTAATTCTCCCGGTTCTACGTCCCGCAAAAATTCAGCACCGATAATATCCAAGCCACAAGTTTCCGATGCTAAAACGTATCGTACCGGAGTTGTGGGGAGGATGCCAATTACCAACGGGCGGACGCCCTGGGGGTCGCGGACTCCCATCACGCCTTTGGGGGTGGCGATCGTCAAACTAAAGGCTCCTTGGCACATAGCAAAGGCACTGATCGCTGCTTCCAGCCAGTCTTTGCCCTTGTCTACCTCCGAACCGATCGCCACTGCGATCGCCTCTGAATCCGTCGTGCTGACAAACTCGCACTTCCGAGACAGCAATTCTTCGCGCAATTCTTTGGTATTGACAAGATTCCCGTTATGTGCTAGAGCCAGACTTCCCAAACGAGTTTCGACAACCACAGGCTGAGCGTTGACCACGCGCGACGAGCCGGTAGTAGAGTAGCGAGTGTGCCCTACGGCTAAGTTACCGGGCAAGTGACCTAAACTCGATTCGTTGAAGACTTGGGAAACCAGTCCCATATCTTTGTGCAGGTGGACTTTTTCACCGTCAAAGGTGGCAATTCCTGCTGATTCCTGACCCCGGTGCTGCAAGGCATACAAACCGAAGTAGGTCAACTTGGCGACATCTTCACCCGGTGCGTAGATACCGAAAACGCCACAAGCTTCCTCGGGCTTGTCGGGTTTGCTAGAATGCTCGTCAGCCGCGAAGGAATGGTTGGGAATCATAGATGGGTGGGTTCCTAATGGGGAAGGTGGGTTAGGGGGACAGTTTCAGCGGGAAATCTTGTTTGCGAAAGCGTCGCATAACTTAACATTCCCTTAATCTTGCCACGGATCTGTCGTAATTTCCAAATTGTGTAGCATTTCAGACCGAAGCGATGCGACGTTCAATCGCATTGTAGTATCGATCGCCGCCAAATCCTATATTAACGTTGATTAACGGCCGACGAGGGATGCGGCGATTGAAAAATACTGTTGGCGAATTCGCCGAGGGTGTTACCCCTCACATCTGGAATGCAGCATTTGGGTTCGCTCTTGGTAGTTAATAGCTATATGGTTAATTAAATATTTACTCCAGAGCCACTATTTTTAGGGGTGAGGGGTGAAACCATTTTTAAAGGCGCCAGCAGTCTATTGAAATCGCTTAAGAGTCAAACTCTCGTCCCAGCAGAGGGGGATTAAGAGATAGGCGATCATGCAATGGCAAATAAATTAGAAACTTGCTTGATGGGCTTTTTGAAATATTAGAATTTAAGGCAGATCGAGATCGACTTATTCATAAAATTGACCTACTATATCATCATGGAAATCTGTGCGGCCATGTAAAGTCAATTGGGGCGCGGTAAGTTATGGCAATACCACGGATCAGATAAGTTTTTCAGTTTAATTTGTAGGGTGCGTCGCTGCGAGATTCTCGATCGAACTTGCAGATTGTTTCGGGCGACGAACCCTACGGCTTCAACCCGCGCACCATCTGGGTAAAGTCTCGTTTAGGCGCGGTTTCAACCGCCGAGTCTTAAAAGAAAAGTCCTCGCGGGAGACTACAGCAAAGAAGCGAAAACCCCAGACTACGCGGAAACCAAAGCCACGCGAAAACCAATGTCCGAGTAACGATCGCCCGCCGAATTGCTAAGACGATACGCACTGCGACAATTCACCGCAGTGTCCTTCCAGGAACCGCCACACCGCACCCGGCGATCGTTGCGATCGTTGTCTGGATGACTGCACCATTCCCAAACATTTCCGTGCATATCATAAAGCCCAAAAACATTGGGCGCAAAACTCCCGACCTCAGTTGTTTGTTTGCGGTAAAGTCCCTTCGATGCCCCAGCGTAGGGATTATTGCCATTATAATTAACTAAATCCGGGGTAATTGTTTCACCAAAATAGAAAGGTGTTTTAGTTCCGGCGCGACAAGCATATTCCCATTCCGCTTGTGAAGGTAAACGATAAGTCTTGCCTGTTTTTTTAGAAAGCCGCTTGCAGAATTCCACAGCGTCATTCCAGCTTATTTTTTCGACAGGAAGTTTCGCACCTTTGAACTCAGAAGGGTTATTTCCCATCACCGCTTGGTATTGTTCTTGAGTGATCTCATATTTACCCATAAAAAAAGCCGGGATATTCACGGTACGCTGCGGCCCTTCATAACTACTTCGTCCGGCTTCCGTATCGGGCGAGCCCATCACGAAACTGCCGCCAGGAATTGCTACCATGTCGAGAGTAATACCATTCCCCATATTTTCTATAAAAGCCTGTGCTTTTCCTTGACGGCGGTTGGCAATTTGCCCCGTTGAGTTGACTGTCACTGTTTCAAAAGTCAAGCTTTTTAAAGCATTGGAAGATGGCTGAGGTTTTGGAGTTTCTGGTGCGAGTTTTGGAGAGGGTTTTGGAGAGGGTTTTGGCGATGGACTTTCTGCTACAGATTGTGGAGATGGTTTTGGCGATGAACCTTTGGCTGTAGTTTTTGGAGATGATTTTTGAGCTGATGATTTAGGAGATGGGGCCGCCTTGTTGGATGAAGGTGGAAGATTTGGTGAAGACGAAGAAGATTTGTTGTTCAACAAACTTTGACCCAGCACAGCTAATGCAAATCCTCCCCCAGCAAAACCCGCTAATTGCAAGAAACCTCGCCTTGTTGTGTTAGTTGGTAACGGCAAAGAGTGTTGTGGAATCACAGGAATTGTGGGATTTGATATCGGTGCGGGAGTTGGTATTGACTGACGTTGAAAATCTTTTAAAACTTCATCTGCTGATTGATAGCGCTGCTGGATATCTTTTGCCAACAACTTAGATAAAATAAATTCCAATCCCTTGTCTATGGGACTTTTCAAATGTTGCTGCCAATTTGCAGTCCAGCTATAACCGTGTTCCGTCCACAAACCATAAGGATGTACCCCCGTCAGTAGATGAAAAGCCGTCGCCCCCAAGCTAAACAAATCGCTTGCTGCATAAGCTTCACCCCCTTGCATTTGTTCAAGCGGTGCATAACCATGCGAACCAATTTGCGTTCCCTGTCGCGATATCACTGTTCCCGACAACTGTTTGGAAACTCCGAAATCAATCAGCATTAACACACCGTCGCTGCGACGGCGCATAATATTCTCAGGCTTGATATCTCGGTGAATAATTTTTTGTTCGTGAATAAACTTGAGAACAGGTAGAAGTTCGAGTAATAGTTGCTGAATTTGGCTTTCTTGCCAAATTCCCTGATTTTGGAAAAGCGTCAACAAATTATCCCCATCCACAAACTGTTGTACGAGATACAAATATTTGTTGTCTTCAAAATAGGCATCAAGGGATGGAATTTGGGGATGTTGTCCTAGCTGTTGCAGTTGTCTAGCTTCTAGCTGAAATAATTCTACCGCTTTGTTAATCGCCCACGTTCCCTGGACGTTTGGTGCTAATTGTTTAACGACACAGGGTTGATTTAGTCTATCAATATCTTCTGCTAAATAAGTTCTGCCGAAGCCACCTTGACCGAGGAGTTTGATCATGCGGAAGCGATTTCGCAGGATGGGTACGAGTTCAAGACCACAACTGATGCAATATGTTTGCCCGTCAGGGTTTTGAGGGTTGGGGCAGTTGGGATTGATACAGCAAATCATTTATTTTAGGAATGATATTGTTTATATTGTATAGTGTGCAAGAACCCCGACTTCTGTAATAGGTTTTTACCAGAATCGTGAATTTTGTAAGAAGTCGCGGATCTCAGGTGTGTCTTTAAACCCGGAGATACCCCCTAGCCAAGGGCGGGCACGGGGGCACCGCCCCTACGAAGGGGGGGACAAGAGTATTCAAAGTCAACCCCTAGTCCCCTTTTTAAGGGGGATTTAGGGGACTCGAAATTTCATGTTGTCAAACAGATGTAATCCGACGCTCGATCGCATTATAGAACCGATCGCCCATCTCGCTCATCGCAACCTCAATTAACACTTGATTGTCAGCACTCACAACCCGCAAAGGTGATTCAGCACAGCAAACTAAACCAATTTTCTGCCACATTTTTGTCAAATGTTCTTGCAGGTAAGCCTCCCAAATTTCTTGATTTTTTGGGGCGACGGAAACTACAATGCAGTTGCCCATTTCACCAAACAAAATTTCATCCCAGCGGCTGACATTTTCCGAATTGCAACTGAGATGAATTTCTGCACCCATTTTAGCAGAAATACAGCATTCCGCGAGGGCGATCGCAATTCCACCTTCCGCACAATCATGGGCAGAACCTACCCAACCTTGCCGAATTCCATCGCGACAAACCGATTGCACTTTTCTTTCTAACTCAAAATCTATCCTTGGCGGTTTCCCTGCTACAATCCCGTGAATTGCCGCTAAATATTCCGAACCTCCTAAAGTAGGAGAAGTTTCGATTTTTGAGCTTTCAGATAACAAAGATTCCCCCAAATTTATCCGTGTATCAGTGTCATCATCCGTGTCGTGCGCTTGGGAATTTTTAGATAGCGAAGATTCACCCAAATCCATCCGTGTATCAGTGTCATCATCCGTGTCGTGCCGCCCCATTCCCAGCACATAAATTAAATCACCTTTCTTTAGCCAAGCTTGACCAGAAATCTTCTTCAAATCGGGAATTAACCCCACCATTCCGATTACCGGAGTCGGATAAATTGGTTGAGGATTTCCCTCAGAATCAACAGTTTCATTGTAAAGAGAAACATTCCCCCCAGTCACAGGCGTTCCCAACTCCCGACAAGCATCAGCAATTCCGCGACAAGCTGAGGCTAACTGCCAATATCCGATCGGCTTTTCGGGACTGCCAAAATTCAAATTATCAGTAACTGCCAGAGGTTCAGCCCCCACACAACTTAAATTTCTCGCTGCTTCCGCTACGACTGCTTTTGCACCTTCATAAGGATCGAGATAAACATAACGAGAATTGCAATCAACCGTTGCAGCAACTCCAGGAATCATCCCCAGGGGCGCTTCCTTCTTGCTAAGGGGGGGAGAAACTGGTGGAGTTTCCCTACCTTGTGCCTTTTTAAATAGAGGAATTACTTCTTCTTCCTGTTTGCTTTCGGAAGCTAGAGAAACAGCATTTTCTCTCAGTAGATCCCCCTTAGCAAGGGGGTGTACTTCTAGCCCTTCAGCAAGGGAAGATTGGCAGGGTTCTAGCGGACGCAATCTGACAACCGCAGCATCAGCGCCTCCCGGTAAAACAACAGTATTGTTTTGCACTTGATGGTCGTATTGGCGATAAACCCAGCGTTTAGAAGCGATGGTGGGAGTATCTAAAAGCGTCAGCAAAATCTGATTCCAAGTTTGGAAATTGCCGTTAATTTCGATACCTGCAACTGTGGATTGTGGCAGCGAATCTGCCGTCCATTCCCATGCTTTTTTAGCATATTCTGGTGGTTCTGTCAACAATTCTCGGTGATAAATTGGCGTATTATCTGCCAAAGCAGTCGCGGTAATTTCGGCAGCGATTTCGCCTTTAAAGAGAATTCGGACGATCGGCTTTTCGATGACTGTCCCCGCTACTACCGCGTGCAATCCCCATCTGTGGAAAATATCGATTAATTCCTGTTCGCGTCCTTTTTGGGCAACAAACAACATCCGTTCTTGGGATTCCGAAAGCAGGTATTCGTAGGGAATCATGCCGCTTTCTCGAACGGGAACTTTGTCTAAATCGAATTCAATGCCGACGCCGCCTTTGGCTGCCATTTCTGAGGTGGAACAGGTGATTCCGGCCGCACCCATGTCTTGGGCGGCGACGACTGCACCGGTTTTGAACGCTTCTAAACAAGCTTCAATTAAGGATTTTTCTAAAAATGGATCTCCTACTTGGACGGCGGGGCGATCGTCCATTGATTTGTCGGTCAATTCTGCACTGGCAAAACTTGCTCCTCCCATGCCATCTCGCCCGGTAGTTGAACCGACATAAAGCACGGGATTTCCGATGCCAGATGCCCCGGATTTGACGATTTCTTGAGTTTCCATTAAACCCAAGGCCATGACGTTAACTAATGGGTTGCCGGAATAAGCAGGATCGAAGTAAACTTCGCCGCCAACTGTGGGCACGCCGATGCAATTTCCATAATGGGAAATTCCCGATACTACGCCTTTGAATAACCTCTGAGTTTTAGCATCGTCTAAGTTGCCGAAACGCAGGGAATTTAAAAGTGCGATCGGGCGTGCACCCATTGTGAAGATATCGCGGAGAATCCCGCCGACACCGGTTGCTGCACCTTGGAAAGGTTCGACTGCTGACGGGTGGTTGTGGGATTCAATTTTGAAGGCGAGTTGCAAGCCGTATCCCAAGTCTACGACGCCGGCATTTTCTCCGGGCCCGACGAGAATTCGATCGCCCTCTGTGGGAAACTGTTTTAATAGTGGCCGCGAATTTTTGTAACAGCAGTGTTCGCTCCACATAACGCCGAACATTCCCAATTCAGCTTTATTAGGATGGCGACCAAGACGCTGAACGATTTCTTCATATTCTTCAGGTGTGAGTCTTTCAGCGGCAATTTGTTGGGGGGAAAATGGGGATTCGGAGATGGGAGACATGGAAACTCGTTATAAACCACAGGCTATATTCTAAATGCCCTGTGCTTGGTTAATCTAAAATCTATAATCTAAAATCTAAAAACCCAGACCTTTGGTTGGTTAATCTAAAATCTAAAATCTAAAATCGAATGACTCAACCTCGAAATCTCAATTTTGCTAACCAAAACTTGCGGAACCGTTCTTTTAAAGGGCTTGACTTGTCAGGGGCGAATTTCAGCGGTTGCGACATTCGAGGCTGCAATTTCACCGGGGCGATTTTGAGAGGGGCAAATTTTCAGGGTGTCAGAACCGGACAAAGCCGCAGGCGGGTGAGAAATTTGATTGCTAGGGCTGGTGTAACGGCGGTGACAGTGACGACGGCTGGGGCTTTGACTGGACTGATTGGTGGGGCGGATGCGGGGGCGGTGGCGGTGGCTGGAACCGCTGCGACGGCGATTGCTGCGACTCGGGGCGAGGCTGGGATTGTGGCGGGGGCTGTGGCTGGGGCTGCTGCTGCGATCGGGGCTAGCGGTATTGTGACATTTTTGGGCGGAGATACTATCAGGGGAATTGTCTTATTTTTGGTTTCTGGGGTAATTCTGGGGTTAACGGCGATCGGCTTTTTTATCGCTGTTGAACAAATAGAAAAATTGTCGATAACGTCGTTTAGAAAGGCTGATTTAACTGATGCTGTATTCGATCCGGGGGCGCTTCTAGATGCAGATTTTTCCGATGCGCGAGGAGTGCCGTGGTAGACTGCACAATTACTGATTTTTTACCCATTCCCGGAATTCTCGCACTGCTGTGGTTGCGCCTGTAGTTTGACACCGATCGATAAATTCGTCAACTTTTGCAGTGGGTAGCATCGGAAAAGCCCGCGAAAAATTGCACTCGGCATATTCGCCATTTTGCAATTGATAAAACTTGATGCTTCGTCCGTCGTACCGCCAAATTTCTGGTACGCCTAAATCTGCATATAAATCGAATTGATTTAAGGAACTGCTGGTAATATCAATTTCCAGTGCTAAATCTGGCGGCGGATCTTGAGCAAAGTCTAATTCTGTTCTCCCTCTGACCAGTGCTTCATTCTGGATATAATAACAGGAATCTGGTTCTTTCCCCGCTGCTTTTGGGCGTTTTTTAATAGTCATCGAGCCAAAGGGGTTGTACTCAAGATTGAGTTCTTCGATGAGAGTTACAATTAAGCGGTCGATTAGCCTGTTGCGATTTTCATGTTCCGGTAGCGGCACCATAATTTCTAATTGACCTTGATGATAAGCAATTCTGGTAGAACGTTTGTTGCCCAGTTCCCCTAGCAGGCTTTCATATAACTGCCAACTGATATTGGGCAGTAAAACTCGCTGTTCGGGGGGCGTTGATATTGTTAGCATTTTACTTGGGTTTTAAAGCTTGAGTATATTTTAGTTGATCTTTTTGTTTTGCGAACTGAACAAAAAGTATCTGCCGACAGCTACGGTCATGCGCTACTCTAGTTAATAATAGACTGTGGTCATTAGTCCTTGTTGTATGAAGTTGCGATCGTTCTTTTCTTTCCTCATTGCTGGTGTCTTGGCACTCTTAGGCTTGAGTGCCGGTGGTTTTTACTGGCTGACAACTCACACTCCCCTGAATTTGCTCGCTGGCGGGCCGACAACTACTCCTGCTGCGGCTGTGTTTGTCTCGAAACAAGCACCTTTGTTAGCTTCAATGCTGGTAAATCCCGATCGCCTCGAAGCATTGCGACAAGTTTTTGCCACTCCCGAAGAAAGAAGTCGATCGCACGCAGAATTTGAGCAAATCAAAAAAAGTTTCCTCGCCAGTACAGGCCTCGATTACAGTCGAGATATCCAACCTTGGATAGGTGACGAAATTACCCTCGCCGTCACAAACCCAGATTTCGATGGCGACAGCAACAACGGCCAACAAGCCGGGTTTTTGCTAGCCGTTTCCTCCCAAAAGGTCGATCGCAGCCAACAATTTCTCGACTCCTACTGGCGCAAACAATCTCGTGCCGATAAAACAGTTCATTCGGAACTATATAAAGGCGTGAAAATTAATTATAAACAACCACCAATAGCCAAGAAAAAAGCTGCTTCGCTTTCGCCTTTTAACCCGCTTTCTCTGCCGAATTCAAGTTTGCCACCCAGCTTCGCAACAGCAGCCATCGGCGGTAATATAAATGCGGGTAATAACCAAAATTTTGTTTTGTTTGCCAATAGCCCGATTGTGATTCGAGATGCAATTAATAACGTTGAATCAGCCAACCTAAATCTCAACAATACCCCGGAATATCAAAAAGCTTTACAGCAGCTAACTCAAGGCAGAATTGCTTTAGCATTTGTCAATCTCCCGCAATCAGCAACCGAGCAAAATCCCCCAGTTTCTCTTAATTCTCTCGCAGTTGCTGTCGGAGTCAACCGACGAGGATTGCTGGCTCAAACTGCTTTAGTGACATCGCGAGAAAACACAGCTTCTCCAACACTCTCCGAACCAGTGCAAGCCTTGCAGTACATTCCCTCAGCCAGTCCTTTCGCGGTCGCCAGCACCGATTTAAGGAATTTTTGGGCTGATTTGTCATCTGCGGTGTCAGCTAACGCTGAAATCTCAAAATTAGTCGATCGCACCCTGGGAGATATTCAGCAAGTTTGGGGCGTCAACCTGCCACAGGATATATTTGACTGGGTACAAGGAGAATACGCTTTAGCAGTGCTTCCGAATTCGTCAAATGGTGCCGACTGGATTTTTGCCGCCGAAAACTCTGCCGATTCCCAAAAGGCGATCGACAAACTCGATGAAATTGCCCGCAGCAAAGAATACAGCATCGGCAGCTTTACTCTTAGAAACCAGAAAATTACCGCTTGGACGCAGTTGACAACCAACCCAAATTATGGTAAAGAAAATAATAGAAAAAGTGCGATCGAAACCGAGGCAAAAGGAGTCCGAGCCACCGTCGGCAAATACGAAATTTTCACCACTTCAGTAGAAGCAATGGACGCAGCACTAGAAGCAGCCGCAACAGGTTCTTTAGTTGCCAATCAAGATTTTCAAACCAGCATTGAACCGCTACCGCCATCTAACGACGGCTATTTTTATTTAGACTGGCCCTCCAGCAGGGCAATTTGGGAAAAACAAATCCCGCTGTTGAGGTTAATTGAACTTTCGGCAAGACCATTGTTCGACCACTTGCGATCGCTCACTGTCACCAGTACAGGAGAAATAACAGGAATTCGCAAAGCTACTATATTTATGCGGCTCAATTAGTCAGAAGGAAGAAGGAAGAAGGAAGAAGGAAGAAGGAAGAAGGAAGTTCGGCAACGGATTCTGTAACGGATGTAACGGATGTCGGGAAGAAGGAAGAAGGAAGAAGGAAGGAAGAACAAGAAACTACGCCCAATTCCCAATTCCCAATTCCCAATTCCCCATAACTAAGGACTAAGGACTACTGACTACTGACTAAGGACTAAGGACTAATAACTACTGACTCATTCACCTTTTTCTGTTGCCCAAAATAAGCTTGAAATACCTCTTTGGCGATCGGGGCCGCGGCAACAGAACCATAACCGCCATTTTCCACAATCACGGCGATCGCAATTTCCGGCTTGTCAGCGGGCCCGAAGGCGACATACAAAGAGTGATCCTCCTGTCCGATGACCTCCGAAGTCCCTGTTTTGCCCGCCGTCAGTGGAATCGTACCGTCATTCATCCCCTGTCCCGTACCCTCGGCAACTACCGCGATCAGTCCTTCCTTCACCACCTTAATCGTCGAAGGCTTCATCCCCGTATGTACCCGTTGAGTCTCCGTTGTGCCGGTCATAGAAGTCAAAAGATGAGGCTTCACCCGATAGCCGCCGTTAGCGATCGAACTCACCATCACCGCCGCCTCCAAAGGAGTCACCAACACCAACCCCTGACCGATCGACATCGTTACCGTATCACCCGCATACCAAGGTTCTTTATAAAGTTTCTCCTTCTCCTCTGGCGTCGGGATTTGACCGTAATCGCCGCCGCCTAGCCCCAAAAGATTCAAATCGGTATCCTTGCCAATTCCCAGGCGGTGTCCCCACTTAGAAATTTGCTCCGGCCCCGTACTAATCCCCACTTGATAAAAAAATGTATTGCTGCTGAAAGCCAAAGCATCCCGAAAGCCGATGTCGCCGTAACCGCCGCTGTGTTCGTTAAAATCAATTCCCCCCACAGTAATGTAAGACGAAGTACCCAGAATTGAGTCCGGCGAAAATTTGCCCGACTCCAGGCCTGCGACGGAAGTCACAATTTTAAAGGTGCTGCCAGGGGGATAGCCTTGCATGGCCCGATTCAAAAATGGATTTTCCGGGTCTTGAAGAGTTTTCCACTCATCCTTAGTGATTTTTCGCGTAAACAGATTGGGATCAAAAGTCGGGTGGCTGGCCATAACTAATACCGCCCCGGTTTTGACATCCAGTGCCACTACTGCTCCCCGGCGCTGCCCCAAGGCTTTTTCGGCTGCTTTTTGCATGGACAAGTCTATGGTTAGCTGTACCGCCTCACCGGGTTTGGGCGGTGTCTCTCCCATCAGCCGCAATTCTTGATTTTGGGCATTTACCTCGATCAGCCGATCGCCCCACACTCCCGCAATCTTCTGGTTAGAGCTCGCTTCTATGCCCATTTGACCGACAATCATCCCCATCGGATATTCAGGATGAGCTTCCAAGTCGGCTGCGGTAGCTTCGCCAATATATCCGATCACGTGAGCCGCCAAACTGCCTTCGGGATAGTAGCGGTTCGCTTCTGGCCGCACTTCCACTCCCCGCATTTGTCCCACCTGTTCTGCTAGCGGCACAAACACCTCTGGTGGCATTGCTTGCTTGAGCCGCACGGGTCTGTAGGATTGAGGATCGACCTCTTTTAATTTTTTTAAAATTTCTTGTACCGGGATTTTAACCAGCGGACTCAACTTTTCTGCTGTCGCTTTCCACTCTTCCGGCGTTTGTTCTTTCGGCCACAAATATACCGATCGAGCTAAATTGTTTGCCGCTAGCAACTTGCCTTGGCGATCGACAATATGTCCGCGATTCGCCGGCATGGGAACTAGGCGAACGCGATTGTTTTCGGCTCTTTCCCGGTTTTGCTTCCCTTGTATCAGTTGCAATTCCACCAGCCGACTAGCGTGCAGGCCTAGCAAACCTGTTGCCACCAGCATTAACACGATCGCCCGGTGTATCGGACGCTCCTGTTTCTTAGGAGTTTCCGCCAGGGTTTTGTCAGAAGAGTGAAATGCTGAGATCGAATAAACTTGTCGTTGCATCATTCTATAGGTAGATGTCAAATCCTAGATTTTAGATTCTTGAATTGTCAATTGTGAAGTATACATCATCAGACCGCGGGCGATCGGGCCTTGACCCTTGGGGGAAGCGGAATGATTGATCGTTAACTTTTGACTAATCACTAATTAACTCATGACTGCTCACTAATCCCCCAAGCACCAAGAAATAGCCAGAAAAATCAAGGTCAGGCTCAGCCAATTAGGGAGGTGGAGCCAGCCAGATAGACCTATAGGTAACAATACCAAGGCCTGTGTCAATAGGGAACCGATCGCCAACAGCAAGGCTAGGAGTATCAAATTTATCATCTTGACACCGTACAATTTCGGATATGAGTCGATCGCCTGTGGCAGAAATCCGAGTGGCACAAGCGAGCGCGATCGCACAGGGATTGTCCTGATAGACATAAGGAATAGAAGCCAGGAGGTTTTGAACTAAGTTAAAAATTATTCTTCCTCCATAGTTTGTATTCGAGGGGCTGCGATGGGTAAATTCTGAGTTGTGATTTTAAGTTGTGACCGAGGAGTATTGCCATGTTGTTTAATCAGCGAGCCAATTTCAAAAACGGTGCGCTCTTGGGTGCGATCGCCGCGATCGCCGCCCTACCAGTTTTAGCAGAAACAGCCAATTTCGGCACTTTAACTTTATCGCGAGGTTTTGCAGCCCCAACAGCAGTTTTGAGAGGTTCTACAGGCGGATCGTACTCTCTATCTGTCATAGCCAACGCCGATCGCCACAAACACAAATGTTTGGGTTTTGCCACCCCAACTCCCGACCACATCATAGTCTTGCAGGAAAACTTTTCAAAACTCACACTCCAAGTCAACAGCGGAGGCAAGGACACGACCTTACTCGTACAAGGCCCCGGTAATGCGGTGCGCTGCGGAGACGATATAGGTCAGAATAAAGATGCTGGCATAGTTGATTCAGACTGGCAAGCAGGCTCTTACAGGATTTGGGTAGGTACTCTCGAACCCGGAGTCAAGTCTAACTATACAATCTCAGTACAGGAATAGTCAGTAGTCAGTAGTCAGTAGTCAGTAGTTATTGGTTATTAGTTATTGGTTATTTGTTGTCAGTTCCAATGCCCCATGCCCCATGCCCCATGCCCCATGCCCCATGCCCCATGCCCCATGCCCCAATTTCCCCAATCTCCCACTCTCTTAATCTCCCACTACCCAATCTCCCGATCGGCCGATAACTTCCCCCGTCGAGTAAAATGTAAGATCGAAAGTGCCGTGTTTAACCAAAATTGGTAAATCCGAAAGTGCTAAAGACCCTTAGAGCTGACTTCAGTATAATTTTTGATCGCGACCCTGCCGCTCGCAACTGGCTGGAAGTTTTGTTTTGCTACCCCGGTCTTCAGGCCCTAGTGCTGCACCGCCTCGCACACTGGCTTTACGTGCTGGGACTTCCCTTCATCCCCCGCTTGATTTCCCACATTGCTCGCTTTTTGACCGGAATTGAAATCCACCCAGGGGCAACGATCGGCAAAAGCGTATTCATCGACCACGGTATGGGGGTTGTGATCGGCGAAACAGCGATTATCGGCGATTTTGCCCTAATTTACCAAGGTGTCACCCTCGGCGGCACAGGCAAGGAAAGCGGCAAACGTCACCCTACCGTCGGCGAAAACGTAGTTGTCGGTGCCGGCGCCAAGGTACTCGGCAATCTGCAAATTGGCAACAACGTCCGCATCGGCGCCGGTTCCGTCGTGCTCCGCGACGTACCATCTGACTGTACAGTGGTAGGGATTCCCGGCCGCATCGTCTATCGATCGGGAGTGCGGGTCAATCCCCTAGAACACGGCAGTTTGCCGGATTCGGAAGCTGTGGTAATTCGCTCTTTGCTCGATCGTATCGAATCCCTCGAACAGCAAGTAAAAAGTTTGCTTCCTCAAGCATCTGTCTCCTTAACTTCTGTTCCCAATTCCCACAATTTCCACTCAGTATCAGAAGCTTTAAACCAAGCCAGCAATGTAGCCGTAGCCGAAAAAACACAGCTAGTTACAACCCCTAGCTGCAAGTTAAAAGATAAAGCAATTCAAGAATTTTTCGACGGCACCGGCATCTAAAATTTGAATTGGGCATCGGGCATAGGGCATAGGGCATTGGGCATTGGGCATTGGGCATTGGGCATTGGGCAGTGGAACTGACAACAAATAACCAATAACCAATAACTAATAACTAATAACCAATAACTACTGACTACTGACTTCTTTTTCAAGGATTAACCGATCGCACCGACCAATTTCCCTCCCCGTCGCGCCGATAAAGCGATCGATTTTGCCGTTCCCCCCGCAACTCCAACAAATCCACCGTTTCCGGTTCCAACAACAGCAAGCAAAAATTAGGCAGCGGCTCGATCGCATTTGGGGAAGCAGAATCAAAAGCAGTAGCCTCGGCTTTGTCATCCCCCGGATGCGGCCAAGCAAACTGCGATCGAGCCGCCTCAGAAAGCTCCTGCCAAGTTGTGCGGCGCGATGAGAACAACTGGGCCTCTGGATAATCTGCCCCTACCAAAACTAGCTTTCCAGCAATCCGAAATTGTTCGCGAGTTTTCGGGAAATACCAGCAAATTTCCCCCCAAGGATAGAGGTTAATTTCCTCGGCTTTTTGGCTGCGAATATCTGTAATAAATTTCAACTGATTAGTATCTCCTAAAAAGCCTCGAAACACCACAGTGCGGTTGGCCGGACGCCCGGTGGCGCGAACAGTTGCTAATTGCAAGTAACGGGCAAAAGCAAGACTGCGGTTGCGGTGGAGCGCGCGAGCTAAGGGCGATCGCCAAAGTGCTAAAGACATAATTAATAACCTATCATATTAGTCATTAGTCATTAGTCATTAGTCATTAGGCATTGGGCATTGGGCATTGGGCATTGTTAACCGTTGACTGTTGACTGTTGACTGTTGACTGTTGACTGTTAACCGTTAACTAATGACTAATGACTACTGACTACTGACTACTGACTCTTCTTTCTGCTATTGGTAATTTTATGTCAAATTCACTCTCAAAACTCAAAACTATTGAAACTCCCCACAGTGGCTACCACTGGGACGGCAGTTACCGGCGCTTTTTTGAAGGCTGGTACTACCGAATAACATTACCGATTCACAGACAATCCTTTGCATTCATGTATTCCATCGAAGACCCCAGAGGCGGTCAACCTTACAGTGGCGGTGCAGCTCAAATTCTCGGCCCGAAAGATAGCTATTTGTGCCGCACCTTTCCCGATGTAAATAAGTTTTGGGCGCGCCGAGAAAGCTTAGGTTTCGGACATTGGGGCAAAACAGATTTACAAATTAAATCCCAATATTTAGAGCCGCAAGTATTCGACAGCCGCGTCGAAGAAGGCTATCAAGCTACTGCTACTTTAAATCAAGGTTATCTGCACGATCCGGGAAGCGGCAGCCACTGTTTTTGGCAGTATGAAATTCAACCTATTTATGGCTGGGGAAACTCTGAGGAAATCCAGAAATCAACAGCGGGAATGCTATCTTTTCTGCCCGTATTTGAGCCTGGATGGCAAATTTTAATGGCTCACGGTTTAGCCACGGGCTGGATTGACTGGAATGGCGAACGCTACGAATTTAAAGATGCTCCCGCTTACAGCGAAAAAAACTGGGGCGGTGCTTTTCCGCAAAAGTGGTTTTGGATTAATTGCAATTGTTTTCCAGGCGAAAATGATTTAGCTTTAACTGCTGGTGGTGGCAAGCGGGGCGTGCTGTGGTGGATGGAATCGGTAGCAATGATTTGTCTGCATTACCGAGGCAAATTTTACGAATTTGTGCCTTGGAATTCGCAAGTTAGTTGGAATATTGAGCCTTGGGGAAGCTGGAAAATGCAGGCTAGAAACAGCCAATTTGAAGTTGAGTTGATTGGCACTACAAACAGTCCTGGTACTTATGTGCGAACTCCTACCGAAAAAGGCATGGCTTTTTGCTGCCGGGATACGACGCACGGTGAATTGCGCTTGCAACTGCGAGAGTTGTTGGGGGGAAATGTTGACAAAAATCGCAAGCAGCGTTCTAGAATTATCTTAGAGGCTCAAAGTTCTTTATCGGGTTTGGAAGTTGGGGGCGGGCCTTGGGATGAAGTTTGGCGATCGAATTAAGTCAGTAGTCAGTAGTCAGTAGTTAGTAGTCATTAGTCATTAGTCAGCAGTCAGTAGTCAGCAGTCAGTTAATAGTTAACAGTTAACAGTAGTCATAACAGCCATGAGCAATTTACTCGGTTTGCAATTAGGCAAATTTTACCATAGCCAGCGGTTAGAAAAAACTTTCAAGGTGATTTTGGGAGTAATTTTATGTTTGAGTACAATCTTGATGCCGACGGCAATTGCTAGTGCTGCCGGTGATTTGTCTCGGCAACCTATCACGGAAATTACTGTTAGTTTAGGTAACGAAGCTGGGGAACTTAAATTTTTTCCCAATCTGCTAGAATTTGAATCGGGTAAGCGCTATAAATTAGTGCTAAAAAATCCCAGTTCGCAGAAACATTATTTCACTGCTAAAAACTTTGCTGATGCGAGTTGGACTCAAAAAGTTGAAGCTGGGAAAGTGGAAATTAAAGGAGCGATTCACGAACTAGAACTTAAACCGGGCGCTATGGCAGAATGGGTGTTTGTACCGATGAAATCGGGAAGTTACAACCTGCGCTGTACGGTAGCCGGACATACAGAGGCGGGAATGATTGGCAAAATTACGATCGCCTCTTAAATCCGTTAATACATTAACAGATTGACTAATTTTTGTGTAATCGGAAAACCAGTCTGACGCTCAAAATGTCTGAACATCGGACTAGGATTTGCCTCTAAAAATACATACTCGCCCGTTGGCTTGAGACGCCAATCAATAGCAGTCCAATCAAGCATAAATGCCTTTAATATTGCTAAACATTGTTGGTGAACTGATTCTGGCAAATCTATCGGAATTAGCTCGGACTCTAAATCTTCCCGAAAGTCCAAAGCTTGACTGCGAATTTCCGCAGAATAAACTGATTCACCAATCACATAACTGCGAATGTTTGTCCCAGGAATATACTCTTGTATTGTGATTGGTGAAATACTCAAAGCCAAGTTCAGCCGATTAGGTTCTAAATGCGCCTCTGTCACCAACTTGGTATGAGCGCCACCATAAACAGGCTTAAAAATTGCTTTTTCGTGAGCTTCCACAAATTCCCTAACTTGCTCTGGATTGTTACTGATTAAAGTTGCAGGAATTGTCACTCCTATTTGCTTAGCTTTGCTCAGTTGTAGGGGTTTTTCTTTATGAAATTGGTATGCCTGCCAGGAATTAATCCAGCGACCCGGACAAGCTTGCATTAGCGATCGCACTGTACTCATGGAATCGTTCAATGCAACTTGCTGTTGATTTGCATCTTTTAAATGTGCAACTCCAACACCGGAAAAATTGCGCCAAAATACACTGTGAATATCTTGAAAATTCAACTGGCGACCTCCGGGTAGCGTCAAGCACCCTACCAGGGTATCAGCTTGCCAAGACAGACGTAATTGTCTTGGAAACAGATAGGTATCTAAGTAATCTACTTCTGCACCGGCTTGGGTAAGAGCATCTTTTATATGAGCAGCATGAGCATCTGAATCATTACCCAGAATTAAAATGTTCATGGGAAATTTAAAAATTTAAAATGTGCTAAAATCAAGTACAAATATTAAAAGTCGCATCACTTTTTTTGAGAGTGTTGCAACTTTTAATATATTGAAAAAAAACACTTGAATGAGGCTGAATCTTTTAAAGTCTTATTACAGAAACAATCGGAATAGTTCAGGAATTAGGCAGAATCTCTACCATTGTCGGCACGAATGATATTACCAATCAAGACGGCCTCCACCGCCTTCAAACCAAGCTTTCGTGTAATATCCTCCACCCTCTT
Organism: Microcoleus sp. N9_B4; assembly: GCF_036701635.1. Taxonomy (NCBI): domain Bacteria; kingdom Bacillati; phylum Cyanobacteriota; class Cyanophyceae; order Oscillatoriales; family Microcoleaceae; genus Microcoleus; species Microcoleus sp. N9_B4. The sequence goes on from NZ_JAUBRC010000005.1 coordinate 33,196, forward strand.
CACCTAGAGCCATAGTGGTCATCGGAGGGTCAATGGGAATAGGCTTGGGAGGAAATCCTCCTCCTCCTTCACTTCCCGGACAGGGAGCTGAGATACACTGTATCTCACCACCACCTTCTTCACCTATAGCTAGAGTGGTAGCCATTAATCCACCTCCAATGCGGGTGGACTCTTCATCAGTTAGCGTCTCTTGAAAATCCAAATCAATTGCTTCCAGATCAGCAATATCTAGATCAAAAGGATGATTCATAAAATTGTCCTACTTGAGTAAAAGATTAGGCTTGTTTACCCATAATCTAAATCAAGAGGATGAAGTGATGTTGCCATTTTGGCAAATTTGAAAGTAAGTATTGTAAATGTTAATTAAAAAATGTTAAGCAGACTCTAGCGGAGCCATTGTCAGTCCCGCACGGCTCAATTGCATATGATAAAGTTCTGCTTGCTCTTGCGGGCCAACCCAGACGGTGGCCTGGCCTTCGTGGTGGATTTGGTTGGCGAGTTTCCAAGCTCGATCGCTCGTCATCCCTGGAATGTATTTTGTCAAACATTCCACTACGTGCTGAAATGTATTGAAATCGTCGTTGAGGACTATTACCCGATAGTTGGGATAAGGCTTGCGGGTAACTTGACTCGATCGAACGGGTGCTATGGTTGGTGAAGAGGTCATCGCGCGAACAGCCACTAAAACTACAAAATTCTTAAAATAGTTACCTTTTCAACTATATCACAATTTCTGAACTTTTAAACCGCCCCTTGCAAATAAATCGACTTGGGCGATTTTCGAGGGCGATTTTTAGATTTTTAGATTTGAGGACAAAGAAACCGGGTTTTCAGGAAATTGAGGGTTTCTACCCACGATTTTGGTTGAAAAACCCGGTTTCTGATCGATCGTTAGATGCAGTACAGCTTATCCAACTACAGTTAACTCTCGATCGACTCCAGAAGTGTTGGTGTCAGAGTATGCTTGCAGCAGAAGTTGCTTTAAATCTTCAATCAGCGGATAGCGGGGGTTTGCTCCGGTACACTGATCGTCAAAAGCTCGATCGGCCATTTCCTCAACCCGAGCAAAAAAGAAATCATCGCTCATTCCCTGACTGGCGATCGTCTCCTGAATCGTGCTAGGAATATCTACCTGACGCTTCAGATCTTCCACCGCTGCGATCAACTTCTCCACTTTCTCGTCTTCGGTATCGCCGCCCAAATTCAGATAGTCCGCAATTCGAGCATAACGCCACTTGCTGTTAGGATACTTGTTTTGAGAAAAAATCGCTTGTTTGAAAGGAACATCCGTTGCATTGTAGCGAATTACATGGGAAATCATCAGCGCATTCGCTAAACCGTGAGGGACGTGGCAAGTTGAACCTAATTGGTGAGCCATTGAGTGACAAACCCCCAGAAAAGCGTTGGCAAATGCCATCCCGGCGATCGTAGCAGCATAATGTACTTTCTCCCGCGCTTTCGGATCGTTAGCACCATTTTTGTAAGCGCTGGGCAGGTATTTAAACAGCAAACGAATCGCTTCTAAAGCCAAACCATTTGTATATTCAGAAGCCAACACAGAAACATAAGCTTCTAAAGCGTGGGTTAGCGCATCAATGCCGCCGTAAGCAGTCAGTTTCCGGGGCATATTCAGCGTAAGTTCTGGATCGACGATCGCCATACTCGGAGTCAGAGCATAATCTGCAAGCGGATACTTAATCCCCGATCGTTCATCCGTAACAACCGCAAAAGGCGTGACTTCCGAACCCGTTCCCGAAGTAGTTGGAATTGCGACCATAATTGCCTTTGAACCCAAAGGAGGCAGTTCGTATACCCGCTTGCGAATATCCATAAACCGCATCGCCAATCCTTCAAACTCAATTTCTGGATGCTCGTACATCAGCCACATTACTTTAGCAGCATCCATCGGTGAGCCACCACCAAAAGCAATAATCGCATCTGGATGGAAACTATTGCAGATTTCTAAACCTTTGCGAACAGTAGCAAGGGAAGGATCGGGTTCCACATCGTAAAATGTGTAGTGATCGATGCCGATTTCTTCCAAACTATCTGTGACTTCCTTAATCAGTCCCAATTCAAACAAAGGTTTATCCGTCACGATCAAAGCACGTTTCTTACCTGCAAGATCCCTCAAAGCTACAGGAAGACAACCAGACTTAAAGTAAATCTTGGGAGGAATGCGGAACCAGAGCATATTCTCGCGACGTTCTGCTACGGTTTTGATATTCAGCAGGTGATGGGGTGTCACGTTGACAGAAATGGAATTATCGCCCCAGCTACCGCAACCGAGGGTAAGGGAGGGATCGAGGCGGAAATTGTACAAATCGCCGATCGCACCTTGAGAAGAAGGCGTATTAATCAGCACCCGCGAAGTCTCTAGTTTGCTTTCAAAATAACGAATGTGCTTCTGATTGTGGGGGGCGGTGTAGAGTACAGAAGTATGTCCGTGTCCGCCAAAAATTATCAGCGCTTCAGCTTTGTCTACTGCTTCAGTAAAGTCCTTGGCGCGGTACATGGCGAGAATCGGCGAAAGTTTTTCACAAGCAAAGGGTTCTTCTTTACCTATCACATCCACTTCTCCAATCAAAACCCTGATGTTTGACGGCACTACAAAACCCGCAATCTCCGCCACCTTTTGCACCGATTGTCCGACAATTTCAGCATTCAATCGACCATCAATTAAGATTACCTGACGCACTTTTTCCCGTTCTTCAGCATTGAGGAAATAAGCACCGCGCTTGATAAATTCTAGTTGCACCGCATCGTACACTTCATCCACAACAACTACCGATTGTTCTGAAGCACAAATCGTGCCGTTGTCGAAAGTTTTGCTGAGCAAAATTGAGCTGACAGCCATTTGGATGTGGGCGGTTTCATCGATGATGGCGGGAGTATTTCCCGCGCCGACACCGAGGGAGGGATGCCCTGAAGAGTAGGCAGCTTTTACCATTCCCGGCCCGCCAGTTGCCAAAATTAGTTTGATATCGTGGTGCTGCATCAAAGCTTGGGAAAGTGGCACAGTTGGCTCATCAATCCACCCAATAATATCCGGTGGTGCTCCTGCCGCTACAGCAGCATCGAGGATGATTTTTGCCGCCGCAGCCGTGCAGGATTTTGCGCGGGGATGGGGCGAAAATATAATGCCATTTCTAGTCTTGAGCACGATTAAAGACTTAAAGATGGTGGTGGAAGTCGGGTTAGTTACAGGAACGATTCCCGCCAGCAATCCCACGGGTTCGGCAATGCGTTCGTAGCCAAAATGCCGATCGGACTCGATGATACCGCAAGTCTTGTCGTTTTTGTATTTGTTGTAAATCATTTCCGAGGCAAAATGATTTTTGATTGCCTTATCTTCGATGACTCCCATTCCCGATTCTTTGACTGCTGCCTTGGCTAAGGGAATGCGGGCGGCATTAGCGGCTAAAGCTGCTTGCTTGAATATGCGATCGACTTGTTCTTGAGTGTAGGTGGCAAATTCAGCTTGGGCTGCTTTTACTTTTTGAATTAGGACTTCTAATTCATCTAAATTGGTAACTTTCATGTTGTTTTTCTTGATGTTTTTTTGTGGATAATTATTGCATAAATCTTTGATGGCTAGGGAAACCGTAGATCGATGCAGATAATTTCAAAATACTTGGTGACTTGTGCAGGATTTATTTGAATTATATACCGCTAGCTCCGATCGCATTGACTCCGCGACTGCGAAAAACATCAACAGTTTGTTGCACGAGTTCCGGTGAAGCTGAAGGTATATCCTTGAGGGCGTAATCCAGTTTTAATTGTTCCCATTTGTATTCTCCCATTTTATGAAATGGTAATACTTCTACTTTTTCCACATTAGTCAGATTGGCAATAAAATCCGCTAGTTTTTCTATGTTTTCGATGGCATCTGTGAGGTGAGGAACTAGAACGAATCGAATCCAAGTCGGTTTGCCAATTTCGCTGAGATATTTGGCCATTGCTAAAGTAGGCTCGATCGACACATTGGTGACTTTGTAATACAGTTCGGGAATGTAGGATTTGATGTCCAATAAAACCAGATCGGTCATTTCCAGCACCGGTTTAGCAACTTCTAAAAGACAGAATCCTGATGTGTCAAGGGCTGTATGCAATCCCATTTGATGACAGCGACTAAAGATTTCTCTGACAAAATCCGGCTGCATCAACGGTTCGCCGCCGCTGACTGTAACGCCTCCTTTCCGCAGGTAGGATTTACATTTGGTAATTTGATCGATTAAATAATCGACGGTTACTTCTTTACCATCGTGGGAATTGCGGCAGTCGGGATTGTGACAGTAAAGACAGCGTAACGGACAGCCTTGGGTGAAGACGATAAACCGGATTCCGGGGCCGTCTACGGTACCAAAAGTTTCGATTGAATGAATGCGACCAATTCCAGACATTTAATTTGCTGTTTGTTGGTGATGTTTCGAGATTAGGGATGAGGGAATCTCGGTGTTAACTTAAGCCTGGAAACTTGCGGATTTTTCGTTTGGTTGCTGAGGCTCGATTCCCCTAAATCCCCCTTGATAAGCAGGGCTGTTTCGGGGCAACCACGGGGGGATTGCCCCTACGGAAAACGATGATTTTGTAGGGGCGGTGCCCCCGTGCCCGCCCTCCCCATCCACTTCTTAAGGGCGGTTAGGGGGGATCTGACCTCATGGTTCAACAGCGAAACTAGACGAAAAAAGACTTATGTAGGCGCTTCTTGAGTCCCCCTCAGCTCGGACTTCGTTTGACAAGGAGCGGTTTCAACCGCCGATTCCAATGGAATTTACACCCGTTCGTGGAAAGTCCGTTTAATCACATCTAATTGCTGTTCGCGGGTAAGTTTGATGAAATTAACCGCATAACCGGAGACGCGAATTGTTAGCTGGGGATAGTTTTCTGGATGTTCCATCGCATCTAGTAATGTTTGCCGATCGAGCGCGTTAACATTGATGTGATGGCCGCCATCGTGGAAGTAACCGTCTAACAGACCAACTAGGTTATTAGTCCGATCGCTCTCCATTCTGCCCAAGGCCTGCGGTAGAATCGAAAAAGTATTCGATATGCCATCTTGACAATCACTGTAAGGCAGTTTTGCTACAGAAGATAAGGATGCGATCGCTCCACAGGAATCTCGGCCGTGCATCGGGTTAGCACCGGGAGCAAAGGGTTCGCCGGCTTTACGTCCGTCGGGAGTGCTACCAGTTTTTTTGCCGTAAACTACGTTAGAGGTAATCGTGAGTACCGATTGAGTCGCTACAGCGCCACGGTAGGTTTTGTGCTGGCGAATTTCGTTCATGAAGCTTTGCACAAGTTCGATCGCCACACTGTCTACGCGATCGTCATTATTGCCGTATTTGGGATATTCTCCTTCGATCGAGTAATCCACTGCCAAACCTTGCTCATTGCGAAGCACTTTAACTTTAGCGTGTTTAATCGCCGACAGGGAGTCCGCCACCACAGACAATCCGGCAATTCCGCAGGCCATTGTCCGGTAAACATCGCGATCGTGCAATGCCATTTCCAGCCGTTCGTAGCAGTATTTGTCGTGCATATAGTGAATGACATTCAGCGTATTGATATACGTTTTTGCCAACCACGCCATCATGTCCTGAAACCGCGCTCTTACCTCGTCATAATCGAGATATTCGGTAGTAATCGGTGGGAACTGCGGCGCGATTTGGTCGCCGGACTTCTCATCTTTACCGCCGTTAATCGCATAGAGCAAAGTCTTAGCCAAGTTAACTCGCGCGCCAAAAAACTGCATTTGCTTGCCAATTCGCATGGCGGAGACACAACAGGCGATCGCATAATCATCGCCGTATTGAGGACGCATTAAATCGTCGTTTTCGTACTGAATCGAACTCGTATCGCTGGATACCTTCGCACAGAATTGTTTGAAGTTGTCCGGCAAGTTTTCCGACCACAACACGGTGAGATTTGGTTCTGGTGCAGTACCGAGGTTTGAGAGAGTGTGTAAGAATCGGAAACTGTTACGAGTTACCAATGTTCTACCGTCATCGCTGATACCGCCGATCGCCTCTGTTACCCAAGTTGGATCGCCAGAGAACAGTTGGTTGTAGTCGGGAGTTCGCAAAAACCGCACCATGCGGAGTTTCATGACAAAATGGTCGATCAGTTCTTGCAATTCTTGTTCCGAACTCGCGCCACTTTGCAAATCGCGCTCGAAATAAATGTCTAAAAACGTCGATACGCGGCCGAGAGACATCGCTGCCCCATTTTGTTCTTTCACTGCTCCCAAGTAGCCAAAATACAGCCACTGGACAGCTTCTCGTGCATTTGCCGCCGGACGGCCAATATCAAAGCCGTAGCTAGCAGCCATTTCTTTTAACTCAAACAATGCTCGAATTTGCTCGGATAACTCTTCGCGCAAACGAATTGTTCCCTCGTCCATCGCCTCTAGTTCGAGTGATTCTTGCTGTGTTTTTTTATCATCAATTAGGCGATCGACACCGTACAAAGCAACGCGCCGATAGTCACCGATGATGCGCCCGCGTCCGTAGGCATCGGGCAAACCTGTGATGATACCAGAACGTCTTACCTGACGCATTTCGGAGGTGTAAACATCGAATACACCATCGTTATGAGTTTTGCGATATTTCGTAAATATTTCTTCAGTTTGCCGATCGAGCTGATAGCCGTAAGCTTCTAAACCAGCCTTGACCACGCGAATCCCGCCAAAGGGCATAATCGCGCGTTTCAAAGGTCGATCGGTTTGCAAACCTACTATTTGTTCTAAGTCGCGATCGATGTATCCTGCTGCATGAGCCGTGATCGATGTGGGAACTTTTGTATCAACATCCAATACACCTTTTTCGCGCTCTTGCTTCATTAGTTCCAGGACTTGATGCCAAAGCTGCTGGGTTTTTTCGGTTGGTGCTGTGAGAAATTCTGCATTCCCTTCGTAGGGGGTGTAATTTTTTTGAATGAAGTCTCTGACGTTGACTTCCTTTGTCCAGTTGCCTTCAGTAAAGCCGTGCCATTCTGCAAACATAGCTTGCTTTCACCTCAATTTTTTGTTAGCGATCGATCTTTTTTTCTTCGACCACTACATCTAATATATATTTAATTTCAATATTTTAACTACCAGGTTCGCTATTTGTTACAAAAATTGACTTGTTAATTCCGTGGAAAGAATTAAGATAGATAGTAGGCAGAACATCCTCTTGAATTGTTAAGGAAGCTCTGACCAAATTGGTTCCCGAACTAACACTTTGACAACCGAAATGTTGTTTAAGGGCGGGTGGGTCGGAAACGCGCAATGAGATTTTTTTTTCAGAAACCGCGAACACCCGAAGAAGCTGAATAAAAAGCCGAAAACAAGTAGAAAAAGAGTTCGGATTGGATGCGGTAGTTATCGAAAGCAGAGCAATATTAATTGCTGATTAATTGAAGTAGGGTATTATGCAGATAAATTCAAGAAATCAAAGCACTGCGAGCGATCCGGCTCACGATATTTGGAAAGAACAGCGTCATCCGCTCGATCGGATTTTTGCGCCTCGCTCCGTGGCTGTAATCGGCGCAACAGAGAGAGAAGGAAGCGTCGGACGTACTCTGCTGTGGAACTTGATTCGGAATCCGTTTGGCGGAACAGTTTTTCCGGTGAATCCGCAGCGCCGCAGTGTCTTGGGGCTCAAGTCTTATCCTGACATTGCTAGCGTCCCGGAAGTAGTGGATCTGGCGGTGATTGCTACCCCTGCTGCTGGGGTGCCACAAGTGATCCGCGAATGTATTGCTGCTGGGGTGAAAGGAGCAATTATTGTTTCTGCTGGGTTTAAAGAGATTGGTGCTGCTGGGGAGGCTTTAGAACAGCAAGTTATGGCCGAGGCGCGTCGGGGCGGAATGCGGATTATCGGCCCAAATTGCCTCGGCGTGATGAATCCTGTGCTTGGGCTCAATGCTACTTTTGCAGGTACGATCGCCCGTCCGGGTAATGTCGCCTTCATCAGTCAAAGCGGCGCCCTCTGTACTTCGATTCTCGACTGGAGTTTGGGGGAAAATGTCGGTTTTAGCGCTTTTGTGTCGATCGGCTCTATGCTCGATGTCGGTTGGGGCGATCTAATCGAGTATTTCGGAGACGATCCCCATACTCACAGTATCGTTTTGTACATGGAATCTATGGGTGATGCTCGTTCGTTCCTGTCCGCCGCCCGCCCAGTGGCGATCGACAAACCGATCATCATTCTCAAGGTAGGACGTACCGCCGCCGCCGCCCAAGCCGCCGCTTCCCATACGGGAGCTTTGACCGGCAGCGATGACGTGCTTAACGCTGCTTTCCGCCGCTGTGGCGCGTTGCGGGTACATACGATTTCCGATTTGTTCGACATGGCAGAAATTCTGGCCAAGCAACCGCGACCGCAGGGCAACCGCCTATCGATCGTCACCAATGCAGGAGGCCCAGGGGCGATCGCCACTGATGCCTTAATTAGCGACGGCGGTGCGCTGGCAGATTTGGCACCGGAGACGGTGCAGCAGCTTGATGAGTTTTTGCCGCCTCAGTGGAGTCATCACAACCCGATCGATATTTTGGGCGATGCTAGTAGCGATCGTTACGCCAAAACTCTAGAAGTTGTCGCTCCAGATCCCAATAGTGACGGATTGCTGGTCATCCTGACGCCACAAGCGATGACAAATCCCACCCAAACCGCAGAAAAACTCAAGTCTTACAGCAAACTCGGAAAGCCTTTATTAGCAAGCTGGATGGGCGGTGTGGAAGTGTCAGCGGGAACGCAAATTCTCAATCAGGCAAATATTCCGACTTTCCCCTATCCCGATACCGCCGTCAGGTTATTCAACTATATGTGGCGGTACACCTACAACCTGCGCGCTATCTACGAAACGCCTTCTCTCTCGGCTGATTCCGATCTCTGGAGTCCAGATCGATCGGCGGCCGCAAATATTTTGACTTCTGCACGCAAAAGCGATCGCACTTTGTTAACAGAATACGAATCAAAGCAGTTGCTCGCAGCTTATGGGATTCCCACCATCGCCACATCCATCGCCACCAGCGATCGCGAAGCTGTAGAAATTGCCGATCGCCTCGGTTATCCAGTGGTGCTAAAACTCCATTCTGAGACGATTACTCACAAAACCGATGTGGGGGGCGTAAAACTAAATTTAGGCGATGCTAACGCTGTAATTAGTGCCTTTGAGGCGATCGCCCAGCGGGTACGGGCGATTGATCCTGCAGCGTTTCTCGGCGTAACCGTGCAGCCGATGGTGAATTTGGAAGGCTATGAACTAATTTTGGGTAGCAGTATCGACCCACAATTTGGGCCAGTGATGCTGTTTGGTTCCGGCGGACAATTAGTGGAAGTCTTTCAGGATCGATCGCTGGCACTTCCGCCTTTAAATACCACCCTAGCGCGGCGGATGATGGAGCAAACGCGCATCTATAAAGCTTTGCAAGGAGTGCGCGGTCGATCGGCAATTGACCTGGTACAACTCGAACAGTTATTAGTTCGTTTCAGTCAACTGATTGTAGAGCAACCTCAAATTGCCGAGATTGATATTAATCCGCTGTTGGTTTCTCCTGAAGGTGCGATCGCTCTTGATGCCCGCGTTGTTCTGCAAACAACAGAAAACGCCATTTCACCCGCGATTCGCCCCTATCCTACGCAATACGTTCAAACATGGTCAACTAATGGCGATCGTCCCATCACCATCCGTCCGATTCGCCCAGAAGATGAGCCGCTGATGGTGCTGTTCCACGAAGAACTTTCGGAAGAGAGCGTGTATTTGCGCTACGCTCACATGGTAAAGTTAAAGCACCGCATCGCTCACGAACGTTTGACCCGGATTTGTTTTATTGACTACGATCGGGAAATGCTGTTAGTAGCCGATCGTCAAGACCCGGAAACCTCAGAACACCGGATTTTGGGAGTAGCGCGTCTGAGCAAACTCCACGGCACAAACGAAGCCGAATTTGCCCTCATCGTTAGCGATAGCTATCAGCAGCGCGGTTTGGGAACAGAATTATTGAGGCGGCTGCTGCAAATTGGTCAGGAAGAGAAATTACAGGCGATCGTCGGCTACATTCTCAATAGCAACTACCAGATGCAGAGCCTCTGTAAAAAACTAGGATTTGAACTCCAACCAGACCGAAGCGAAGGAATGTTGAAAGCTGTTTTTGTCTGCTATTGACACTCCCTGTGCTAAAGCAGCAGGGATTCTAAAGAAACTACCAAAAGGTAATTCTTGAAGGCGCTGTCAATTCACCCCTACAAACTCCGTCAAGGTCAAGCCCTAACATCGTCTCTACTTTTCTCAATATATTAGCCGCCCCATTGCAGTCAGCATTGATGTACCAGCTTTTCGCACTCGTCCGGTACAAACCGCGCTTTACTCGTCTACCTGTCTCCTTCCAACCATCGGGTTTTTCACCGATTTTAGGTAGAAAATCACGGTCTACAAATGATGCTTTAGATGTGTAACTTTCTTCAGTTTCAACAAACTTAATGCCGTATTGTTCGCACAGTTGAGCAATACGGTTTTTCAGTCGTGCCGTAGGGATTTGAACAAACTGTTGATTTGTTTTTTTGCCCATATTGGCAGAATCTTTCTGCCCCTTGTTCCATCCAAAAACGATAACGCCGATTCCGTTTTTGATACAGTGACTGACAACTAAACGAGCTGCTTTATTCACAGCATCGCGCATTTGACGGTTTCGCTTTTCAGTCAATCGCGCCAATTGATGTGACCAAAAACCATTATGCTTGCCCTCCATCAAAGCTGCTACCCGCTTGTTATACCACTGATTGACCGACTTCAAATGCTTACCGTCAATGATAAAGCTTGTTCCTGAGTTGCTGACGCAAGTAAGCCAATTACCAATACCGTGATCGATACCTAAAGCTTTTTGACTGTCTGTCACGGTTTGAACGCTGGATATTTTGTAAACAAACTCGGCGTAAAAACAGCCATTTCTGGGGAGAATTCTAACTTCTCGGATATCGGCATAGTCTAAGTTGGTAGGCATGGGGACTTGAAAATTCTTCAGTCCAAACCAAGTTGTTACCTTTTGACCGAGAGGGATTGAAATTTGACCGTCAACCAACTTTTTCCCAAGCGCTTGCTTCGGATAAGCGATTAGATGAAATCCACCAGGAGTACGGTAGTTCGGGAATTTCGGCTTAACTTCGAGTTTACCCTCCCAAAACAATTCTATTAATCCTTTGAAAGATTTTACCGATTCACCAACGGCACCACAAGTCTGCTGAGCAGCTTGAGCGCATAAAGCCCCGTAATGAGGATTGCGCTTTAATGCGTTGATTACATCAAATGGACGGACACAGATGCGAGCTTTAAAATATATTTGGCGAGCGTAGTAGACCGCACAATTATGCAGCTTGTTTGATTCTTGGCCAATGTATTCTAGAACCGCTTTGAGTTCTTTGTTAGGCTTGAGTAGGATTTGTTGACACCCAAACATTGGCATCCTTTTTTTGTAATATGTTGATTGTACACGACTATTTAACGGAGTCAATACCTCAACTAAAATCCTTAGAAAATATATCCAATAACAGACAAAAAATATAGAACACTGGTAGCTATCAGGCTACAACTGCGTTTCATACCCTGCGGGAAAGACCGGGGTTCTCACGCGACGCGCTATAGCAAGTTTGGTTAAATAATTCTCATTCCTCACAACTAAAGTCCTCACTACAAACTTTATCGGTTTGTAGTGAGGACTTTAGTCCTCAAACTCAGATGCTACTAAGCCGCAGCCAAATTTGCTGCTGCGAAATCCCAGTTAGCCAAATTATCCAAGAAATTAGTAATGTAGTCGGGACGGCGGTTTTGGAAATCCAAATAATAAGCGTGTTCCCACACATCCAAAGTCAGCAACGGAGTTTGGCCGTGTGCAACCGGGGTGTCAGCGTTAGCAGTTTTGGTGACTTTCAAAGTGCCGTTGTCCACAACCAGCCAAGCCCAGCCGCTACCGAACTGAGTTGTCGCAGCAGTCTTGAATTCTTCTTTGAATTTGTCGAAGCTGCCGAAGTCGGCGTTAATTTTGTCAGCTAAAGCTCCTGTAGGAGTTCCGCCGCCGCCCGGTTTGAGCGAATTCCAGAAAAAGTTGTGGTTCCAAACTTGACCTGCATTGTTAAAAATGCCTGCTTTGGATGGGTCTTTAGCAGATTCCTTGACAATTTCTTCAAGGGATTTGCTCGCCATTTCCGTTCCTTCAATCAGTTTATTCAGATTGGTCACGTAAGCAGCGTGGTGCTTGTCGTGGTGGAACGAAAACGTGTTGGCCGACATATGAGCTGGTTCTAGGGCGTCAGCGGCGAAGGGTAATGGTGCGAGTTCAAATGCCATGGTGTTCAATCCTCTCTGGATTACTTTGGGTTTTTTGGTTGACTTGGTGGCTTTTGTATGATTAAAGCCGAGAGTCACTAGCTTGAGTTTATCAAGCTGTGGTAAATAATTCTTTACAATTTTCATATTTTATAGCAGTTGCAGCATTTTAGCATTCAGACTTCTATTTTTTAGATATCAAAGCTACTTGTTGCAGGCATCAGATAGCATAAACTCTCACTAAATGTCAAGCCACCCTGGAGGCAAATAAAAGTGTGTGTGAAATTGTCAACCGATCGAAATTTTATGAGACTGATAAAGAGATTAAACCTGTAAATTGTCAGAAATTAACCTAAGTTCAATTAAGCTGTAAGAAAGTCAAACAAGTTGCAGGATATGTCAATGGAAAAGCGTTTAAACAACTCGTCCAATCACCCTCCTCAATGGTTGAATTTACAATTAATCGTCACCGCTCTGGAAACAGTCCAAGACTTAATTGTCATTTCTCTATGTATTGGTTTATTTTGTTTCATGGTACTAGAACTGCGAGAAATGTTTTTCTCGCTGCTGCCTCCTTTGAATTTTCAGCAAGTGACGGCAGACATTCTATTTCTATTAGTTTTGGTGGAATTATTTCGGCTGCTAATTATTTACTTGCAAGAACAAAGAGTTTCGATCGGCGTAGCTGTGGAAGTGTGTATAGTATCTGTTTTGCGAGAAGTCATCGTGCGGGGAGTGCTGGAAACTCCCTGGGTTCAAATATTATCAACAGGCGCATTTTTGCTGGTTTTGGGAGTGTTGTTGGTAGTCCGAGTTTGGTTGCCGCCAACCTTCGAGGGAATTGACCCGGAACGTCGCATGGCTAGCAGAAATAGAAAAGATTCAGCGCCTGAATCTTTTTCCGATCCTGTTGCAGTCGATAGCAAGTTTAATTCTCATTGAATATGGCATGACAAGCGATTTTAGATTTTAGATTTACTCTGATATTGCTTGTCACGTTACCAGCCATCATTTCCCGTAAAACTGAGATGTCGCACCATTGTCAATCGATTTTAGATTTTAGATTTTAGATTTTAGATTTTAGATTTTAGATTTTAGATTAAAGAATTGAAGCATTGACCCCACGGATAAATTCGGGGGGCAAGTTTCATCGGATACAGGTTTTTTATTTCTGGGTCCTGAGTCTGCGAAGGAATGAATCCGGGGGCTTGTGTCCTGGATGCTTTCGGTCAAGAACGGGCAAGATGCCCGTTCCACAAAGAGTAGATTTTCTCGTAGGGTGGGCAGGAGATCCCACCCAAAAAAGGATTATTGAGAATGGTGCAAGATGTCAGGTCAAATCAACCTGATAACGTTTGCAGTCATTCCCAATTATTCAAATCTAAAATCTAAAATCTAAAATCTAAAATGGTATTACCCGTTAGCCTGCAATTGGGTCAAACGAGCCAACACTTCTTTAGAGTGAATCGCCGGATTAATCTTCACAAAAGTTTCGCGCAAAATACCTTCAGGATCAATAATAAAACTGTGTCGTGCCGAGATAAAACTCATCCAAGAACCGTAAGCTTTACTCACTTTGCCGTCGGTATCAGCTAACAGCGGAAACTTCAAACCTTCCGAATCGCAAAATTCCGCATGGGAATCGACATCATCAGCACTAATACCGATAATTTGAGTATTCTTTGCCAAGTATTTCGGCAAGTCTTCCTGAAATCTCCGCGCTTCGATGGTACATCCTGAAGTAAAGTCTTTCGGATAAAAATAGACTACCAGCCACTTACCGCGATAATCGGACAGGGACACTTGTCCGTCGCCGCTGTTTGTCGGCAAACTAAAATCTGGCGCTGGTTGATTTACCGTCGGAAGCTTGCCACCGAGGGCAAATGCAGGTGTGGCAAAATTGAAACTTAGAACAACTAGACAAATTGCCAATAAAGTGCTAAAAAACTTGCGACGGGACATCATAAATTTAGAAGTAGAACTGTACTTAAGACAAGTTTACAGTTTTCTGATTAAATGGGTAGGGGCAATTCGCGGATTGCCTCTAAAACCCACAGATCACTCACTCAAATAGCAATTTACCCATGAGCGCTGCACTCCCGTTAACAGGCAAAGCTATAGTAGTCCAGGTAATTAACGGTCAACCCGTTACGATCGAAGTAGACGGCACTAATGCCCCGATTACTGCGGGAAATTTTGTTGACTTAGTTGAACGAGGCATTTACGACGGGGTGATGTTTCACCGAGTTGTGCGCCAGCCAGATCCTTTTGTGGTGCAAGGAGGCGATCCGCGCAGCAGAGATACTTCAATCCCAGCCAGTCAATTGGGAACGGGTAGTTTTATTGACCCGGATACCAATCAGGCGCGTTTTATTCCTTTGGAAATCAAGCCGCAAGGGGCCGCGCAACCTGTTTACAACCAAGTTGTAGCCCAGACGCCGCAGTTGCAGCATAATCGCGGGGCTGTGGCAATGGCTCGTTCTAATGCTTTGGATTCGGCTTCTTCGCAGTTTTATTTTGCTTTGGATGATTTGCCATTTTTGGATGGTAATTATGCTGTTTTTGGCAACGTTATTCAAGGCTTTGAAACGGTGAATGCGGTGCAGCAGGGCGATCGCATTTCTACCGCAAAAGTCGTTCAAGGAATCGTCCCCAGTCGGGTTTCTAGCATCATTAGCGATGTTAATGTCCTCAACGATTTAATTAATAGTACCAATTTCGTAAATCTATCTTTGCGATCGCTCAGACTGTCAAACACCCCCAACAACTATCAAGTCACTTCCCAAGACTCTCAGCAAAATCCCAGCGGTGTAGTAGGAGGTAGCGCCAACGATCGCATCCTCGGTTCACCGACGGATGATGCAATTAACGGCAGCCAAGGCAACGATACCATCACTGGCGAAGTGGGTAACGACTTTTTGCGAGGTGGCAAAGGCAACGACTCGATTAGTGGCGGTGTTGGCAACGATATTATCAACGGAAATCTCGGCGACGATACTGTCAATGGCGATGCTGGTAACGACTTTTTGCGAGGTGGCCGAGGAAACGATGTTTTAATCGGCGGCGATGGTAACGATATTTTACTTGGCGATATTGGCAGCGATACTCTCACCGGCGGTGGCGGTACTGATACGTTTGTTCTGATCACAGGCGAAAATCTGGCTTTAGATACGGCGAGCGATATAATTGTTGATTTTAGGCCCGGAGATGGCGATCGTATTGGCTTAACCAGCGGTTTATCAAACACCTCCTTCACCCAATCTGGCAGCGACACACTCATTCAATTTGGAGGAGTTACTTTGGCTGTCGTTCAAAATGTCGCTCCCGCAGCAGTTCAAAACGCCGCCTTTGCAATTAACTCTCCTGGTGCTTTCCTTGTCGATAACTTGCCGCCCGGAGACGCCGCCTTGAGAATTGGCTAGCAACAAGACTGACGCAATAATTATAGGTGTAGGGTGCTCTTCGGTGCACCTTACCTGATTATCAATTCCCAATTCCCAATTCCCAATTCCCAATTGCCAAATTCCACTAAGACCATAGCTTTGTAATTTGAGAAACTGCCTCTTGATAATAATCCATTCTCCCCTGCAGCTTAAAAAGCCCTGCTGCTTTCTGAAAATCCTCAAATGCTCCCTGAACCTCTCTCAATTTATATCTAGTCACTCCTCGGTTGAAGTAAGCTTTAGCAAAATCGCGATCGAGGCGAATTGCTGACTCAAAATCAGCTAGTGCTGCCAGGGAATTTTGCATTTGCAGGTGGATAGCACCTCGGTTAAAATAAGCTTGGGTGAAATTGGGGTTGAGCAGCAGTGCCGAGTTGTAATCTGCGATCGCAGCAGTATAATCTTTTAAACGAGTCAGCATAAACCCCCGATTGCTGTAATACTTAGCTCGGTAAGGATTGAGTTCGATGGCGGTAGTTAAATCTGCAACGGCCGACTGTTTGTCGCCTAATTTGTAGCGGGCCACACCTCGATCGTTGTAAGCTGACGCGAATTGCGGATTAATTTTAATTGTGGTAGTAAAATTTTTAATCGCACCGTGCAAGTCTAGTTGTTCGAGATTTTTTAAACCCTGAGTGTAAAACTTTTTGGTACTAACTTTTAAATTTGCCTCTTGTCGGGATTCAGCTTGCTCCCCCGAAAATACGCCGGCAATATTAGTGAATCCCAAAGATTCGATCGAATTGAAAATAGTTGTAACAACTAATTGGGTTGGGAGAAGGGGAATAGTAGGCATGGGAGAAGTGTTTTTCAACTGTATGCTATTATTTTTCTCCATACTTGAGCTATTGGCAGTGATATCCATACTCTCAGGAACGTGATAAGTTTGATGCGATTGGGTGATGCTGGGGCTTGAGTTGTGTGATGAAAGTTGGGCTTAGTTAGTGATGCCGATCGCACTTCAGAAAAAATGCGTCTACAACCCTTTAAATATAAGGTTTGTAGGCTATAGGATCGGTTTCTTGATTCCCATATTGAGCAGTTTATACCAGGATTGTTTGCAGATATGCCCCTGGGGAAGCGATCGCAACTGCCTGCTGCAAGTATTACTTTGTAGCGATATTGCACTGGCAAATCCCGATCGAACTTGCGGTCATCTTATACCGGATTTTTAGAAAAAATATTAGTTTGGCAGCAAGACATCTGTGAAGCAACCGGGTTTCTCGCTCAAAGTGTGTCTAAGACTGGCTGAGTTAAGTTTGTACCTGCGCCAACCATGATTAACCTTTCACTACACTAATATTTTTGAGTAATCTTGCTGAGGAAAGTTGCCGATTATTTGCTATGCTTTGATTAGACATCAATAATTTATGGCACAAATTAGTGTCAATGAAAAGAGTTATGAGGTTGAAAACTTTCTTCGCTGCTGTGTTGGCGATCGTCCTGTTCACTCTCTACCTAACTCCTCCTGTGATGGCCGCGAATGGGGAGGATGTGAGTCACCTATTAAAGGATAATTGGTGCGTCAGTTTTTTGTGGAAACAGTGCGATTTGAGCGCAGTCGATTTGCGGGGGGCTAATCTCCAAGAAGCCAATTTGAGCGGCGCTAATTTGAGCGGCGCTAATTTGTCCGGTGCTAACTTAAAAAATGCGGATCTTTCGGACGCAGATCTCACCGGCGCTAATTTAGCAAATGCTGATATTTTAGGCACGAATCTCAGTCGAGCCAATTTGACCGAAGCTAACTTCAACTGCACCAAATTGTGGGATGCTAATCTGACTTTGGCAAATCTGAGTCGCGCCAATTTACAAGATGCTAATGTCTTAGATTCTCGACTTTGGGGAAGCAATCTTACCCAAGCTAATTTAACGGATGCGACGCTGCACGGTGCTGACTTGCAATATGCTAATTTAGCCGACACTAATTTAACAGGTGCTGACTTGCACAGCTTCTTTTTCCGAGGTTCCAAACAAGTAACAAATTTGAGCAATGCTAATTTAGAAGGCGCTATTTTAACGGGAGCAAATCTCAGAGGTGCGGTGCTGGCAGGGGCAATCATGCCGGACGGGTCTATTAATGAAGAAAGTGGCTTTAATTTACAGTAGAGTAAAATTAAAGTCTGCTTGAATAATTTCAACAACAGGCTTTCGGGCTGATTTCGCAGTCAAAGAATTATCTGGTGTAGCTGCGCCCGTTGCCAACAGCTTGTTGAGGATGCTGTCAAGATATTAATTTAAACCAGGGTGCGATCGACCTTTTAACTCCCAAGCTGCGCCCATTGTCAACAGCTTGTTGAGGATGCTGTCAAGATATTAATTTAAACCAGGGTGCGATCGACCTTTTAACTCCCAACCAGTAAATATCGCTAAAATCTTAAATCTCAAACCGAACCGGCGGGCATCTGTTACAATTTTCAACAAAGCCAGAACAGCCCCGAACCTGAAGTCACCTGCCTAGGGATACAAGCCCCCGACAGGAGTCGTGAAGAGCAAAAATATTAGATATTTAGTTTAAACTCTCAGATTCATCTGTAGAGTCAATCTAAAATCTAAAATCTAAAATCGATAGGCTGTGAAGTAAATCTAAAATCTAAAATCTAAAATCTAAAATCGATAGGCTGTGGAGTCAATCTAAAATCTAAAATCTAAAATCTAAAATCGACAGATGGAAACCCTGCAAACTCAACTTTACGAACTCGCACAATTTGCTAATAATTTAGTAAATACTCAACTGACAAACCTCAGTTTAGTCAGCGTCGGAGTCATCTTTCTGGCCGGGTTGCTAACGAGCTTAACGCCCTGTATGCTTTCAATGTTGCCGATCACGATCGGCTACATCGGTGGATACGAAGCAAAAAGTCGCCTGCAAGCCGCCGCCCAGTCTGCGTGGTTTTCCCTGGGATTAGCCACCACCCTTGCGGGTTTAGGTATTGTAGCATCATTTGCCGGACAAGTTTACGGCAAAATTGGCCTGGGTTTGCCAATTCTTGTCAGCATTATTGCTATTCTAATGGGACTGAATTTACTCGAAGCTTTACCCTTACAAATGCCGTCTTTCGACGCTGTGGGGTGGGTGCCGAAAGATTTGCCGGCGGGCGTGCGATCGTACTTATTGGGCTTAACTTTTGGTTTAGTAGCGTCTCCCTGCAGCACTCCGGTTTTAGCTACACTCTTAGCTTGGGTTTCCAAAACGGGGGATACAGTTTTAGGTGGTGTGTTGCTGCTGTTTTACGCTGCTGGCTACGTCGCTCCGCTGATTATAGCAGGTACGTTCACTGCTAGCATTAAAAAGTTGTTAGAATTACGTCGGTGGTCGAGTTGGATTACGCCTGTTAGCGGCGTTTTGCTAGTAGGATTTGGCGTTTTCTCCCTGCTTTCCCGCATCCTTCCCGCGTAACTAAAATCGGCGTGATTCGGCGGCATCAATCGGCCGTTTAAACCGCTACTACACAAACAAAGTCTGCCTCCGCAGACTAATAAAGAAGGGGAAGATGTAAGCAGGATTTGATATTATTATGTGTTACTCACAAATAACAAATAACCAATAACCAATAACCAATGACATCAAAAGAAGTATTTCTATCAAAACTCTCAAACTGGGCGAATGCCCCTCAAAGGTTTTTCAAGCGAGAACTCTTGCCGGTGCTAGCAGATTTGCGGCTGGCAATTATCTTGCTGCTGACGATCGCATTTTTCAGCATTTCCGGCACCGTCATCGAACAAGGCCAATCAGTACCCTTTTACCAATCCAACTATCCAGAACACCCCGCTTTGTTCGGCTTCCTAACTTGGAAAGTTGTGCTAATTGCAGGACTAGACCACGTATACCGCACTTGGTGGTTTTTGTCAATCCTAATTTTGTTCGGCAGCAGCTTAACAGCTTGTACATTTACCCGACAATTTCCCGCATTAAAAGCCGCCCGCCGCTGGAAATTTTATGAAGAACCGAAGCAGTTTGAAAAATTAGCTCTCAGTGCGGAATTAGAAACAGTTGCTTTAAGTTCGTTAGAACCACTTTTGCAGCAAAAAAACTACCGCATATTTCGAGAAGGCGAAAAAGTTTATGCCCGCAAGGGAATAATTGGCAAAATCGGCCCGATTATTGTTCACGCCAGTATGCTAATTATTTTAGCTGGGTCGATGTGGGGCGCAATGACGGGATTTCTAGGTCAAGAAATGGTTCCCAGTGGCGAAACATTTCAGGTGCAGAATATCATGGATGCAGGGCCTTGGGCGGGGCCGCAAATACCGAAGGATTGGTCGATGCGAGTTAATCGGTTCTGGATTGATTATAGTCCGAGCGGTGCGATCGACCAATTTTACTCTGATCTGTCAGTTTTGGACAAAACAGGCCAAGAGGTCGATCGTAAAACCATTCACGTTAACGAGCCCCTCAGATACCGGGGAGTCACATTTTATCAAGCAGATTGGGGAATAGCCGCCGTGCGAGTTCGCCTCAACAAAAGCCCGGTTTTACAATTGCCAATGGCTCAGCTAGACACCCAAGGTAAAGGCAGAATTTGGGGTGCTTGGATTCCGACAAAACCAGATTTGAGTGCGGGAGTTTCTCTGCTAGCAAAAGACTTGCAAGGAACGATGTTAGTGTACGGTACGGATGGCAAATTGTTAACTACTGTTCGCGCAGGCACGGCGGTAGAAGTTAACGGAGTGATGCTGACAATTGACGAAGTTGTAGGCAGTACGGGATTGCAAATCAAAGCCGATCCGGGCATTCCGATCGTTTATACTGGCTTCGGGTTGCTGATGCTTAGTGTGCTGATGAGCTATCTGTCTCACTCGCAGATTTGGGCTTTGGAAAAGGACGGCAAACTATACGTCGGCGGGCGCACGAATCGCGCTCAGGTGAGTTTTGAGAGAGAAGTTGTGGAGATTTTGGACAAGTTGGCCGAATCGAAACAAGAGGAAGAAAAGAGCGAAATAGCGCCGACTTCTCTAGCGAATCCAAACTAACCGTAGGGTGCGCGTGGCGCACCTTACACCCGGTTAAAAATGGATAATTAAACAGGAAATAAATGTGATAAAAAGGATTGAGTTCAGTCAACACGCATTACTAAAAATAGAGATTCTAGAAAGTCGCGGGGTTAGAATATCAACAGATTTGATTTCTGAAACTATCAGAACCCCTAGTAAGTTGTTGTGCATTTAAATTGAATGTCAAAAAATAATCAAAGTTTTGTGGGGAGTAGGGGTTGGGCGTCTCGCCCGCCCTGAATATGCAATTTAAATGCGTGACAGCTTAAGTTAGAACCCACATTCCGCACTTCTTAATATTATTCTGAAGATTTAGATTAAAAAATGGCTGTAAGCTTTTCTCAGCAAGGCTTACAGCATTATTAAACTATATTGCTTTTTATAAAGAATCATTATCTATTTCCCGTAAAATAATTGTTATTGAGAAATAATTGCAGATTAAAGCCCTGGAATAACGGTTTTCCGTAAAAGAACTTCTGACTATGTTAAGAAGTGCGGAATGTAGGTTAGAAGCAAGCGGTGAAGGAAAGTTTATTTGTCAACAGAGATTGAATGGACTTGTCCTAAGAGTAGTTTACCAAGAATCTGATGATAAAATTTTAGTAATTACTGCTTATCCTGGTAAGATGTCAAGATATGAAAAAGATTAGATATAGCCCTGATGTAGATGCGATGCTGATCGAAATTTCCGATTGCCCGATCGCCTATGCCGAAGATGAAGGGAACATGATTCTCCACTATTCTAACAGCGGAGAACTGGTGTTGATTGAAATATTAAATGTCAAACAATTTATGTCATTAGAATCTCTCTCCGATGAGATACCTACCCGCTAAAGCAGTTCAAGCGGGCGGACACTCACAGGGACTGCACCTACTTCTGATGCGACACCTCAATCACGGTGTGGACGTTCCCCCGTGGCGAAAAATCGCCCTTAATCGTCGCTTCCAACGGCGCGCAAGCCGCCACAAAATCGTCTAAAATTTGATTGATCGATTCTTCGTGAGAAATGTAGCGATCGCGATAACTGTTGACGTACAGTTTCAGCGCCTTTAACTCTACCACCCGCTCGTCTGGCACGTAAGTAACGTGAATTGTCGCAAAATCGGGATAGCCAGAAAACGGACACTTGCAAGTAAACTCCGGCAACGTAATGTTAATCGAGTAGCGCCGCCCGACTCGCGGATTCGGGAAAGTAATTAACTCCCCTTCCAAAATCTGGCGTTCGCCGTATTTCATTTCCTCGGTGCTTGACTTTTGCGACATAGTTTGTTCCGGTGCGTAGTTGTTCATAGCGATTGACTAAAAACTTGTAACATTAAATTAAATTTACGTTCAATATCTGTAACAAATATCTTGACGAATTGTGTTGCGATCGATCTAATTGCAAATACTCTCAGGCTAAACTAAAACAAGTTCACCCTCGCCATCTACAATTATGCAAAATACTACCTTATCTGACAATACTTCCCCTGAAAACTCAAATAGTTACTCTCCATCAGTACCAATTTCCCTCTATCGAGAAGTCACGGCAGAGCTGCAAGCAGCCCAAGCGATGGTGGACTCCCTCAAAACCCACAATCAGCAATTAGTCCAACAAAACCAACAACTGCGCCGAGAAGTAGAAACAGTAGTTCAAGTATCCCAACAGTTACAGCAAGTAGTCAACTCGGCTCAGAGCATCACCCAGACAGGGATGCCTCAAATGCCGTCAGTCAAATTCAATTTCAGCATTGAACCTCCGCCCCCACCACCTGTAACCTCGCAGACTAACTCTGCCATACCTCAACCACCTCAGACAGTGGCTTTCCCCTTCCCACTACCGGAACCGGAGCCAACAGCCACCTCGATGCCGCAGCCACTTCCCGAAAAATTATTTACAGAGGTGCCGGAAACTCCTTACCGTGTGCGATCTCAAATCAAAAAAACCTCAGATTTAAGTGGATTGTGGTTGGCGATCGCGATTTTTCTGATTGTGATTGCAGCTTTCGGCGCAGGTTATTTAGTTGTCCGCCCTTTATTAATGAAAAAGTAAATTCCAACAAGAATCCCACGACTCGAAGCGTGGGATTTTAAGCAGAACCTAGCATAAAAGGTTGAAAGTTACGCTAATAGGCCCTTATACTCTGGCGGCACTCGTTTCTACTGTACGAGGCGCATACTGCTCTTCACAAGCAGATTCTAGGATGCCCACCCCGGGCTCGAAACCGCGCGTGAACTCAGTGAGTTTTACCTGTTTAGCTTCCAAAGCTGTCTGTAGCACCTTCATGGCTCGGTGAGGGTCGCCGGCCCCGCAGAAAAATAAGTCTGCAGCAAAATAACCGTGTTCAGGCCAAGTATGGATTGCTATATGAGACTCTGCCAAAGTAGCAGTAGCTGTCACTCCGTGAGGACTAAACTGGTGTACGCACAAATCGATGAGAGTAGCTCCTCCGGCTTCGATCGCATCGAGAATAGCGCGGCGGATACGTTCAGGATCGTTGAGCAGGTCTCCAGGAGACTGCCAAGCATCAGCGACCAGATGGGTTCCCAATTGTTTCATTCTGCGGGGTTTTACCTCTATTGATTTTAAGTCTCAAACCTTTTAATGTTAGCACGGTGTCCATAAATTTTCAAGTAAATTCCCAAAATATTTCCCAAATAGCGATGAGCGCGAGGATACCGGGTTTTTTGGGGCGCTTTGGCCCTGACCGAGTGCAGGTTGAGTTCGATTGGAGTTTGAGCGGGGCGATCGATGTTTCCTGCATTTCCTGCCAAAATCGGCTTTCCGTAGAATGGGGTTAAAGCTCAACCGCCTTAATCAGCTCCGGGCGATGGAGAGGCTAGAAACCCGGAAGGGCCGGCACTCTGGGCACCGCCCATACAAAAATCGGGTTTCTCGGTGTTCGGTTTTGCTGAGATTGACCTACTTAATTATGGTTAATCAACTGATCAATCCCGGCTGTGAGTAGCTCCATTCGGCAAAATTGCCCCGCTCAAAGCCGCTTCATTCAAATTCGCAACATTCAAGCTCGCCCCAATCAAATTAGCCTCCGACAAATTAGTTCCTGTCAAATTCGCCCCTGTCAGAGAACTCAGCAGCAAACCTGCTCCCGACAAATTGGCGTGACTTAAATTCGCCCCCCGCAAATCCGCTTCCAGCAAGCTAGCACCTGACAAATTCGCCCCGCTCAAATTAGCTCCTCGCAAAGAAGCTTTGTTCAAATTCGCAGCCCTCAAATCAGCATTGTGCAGAATCAAACCATTCAAATTAGCTTTACTCAAATTAGCTCCCTGCAAGTCGGCACCGCTCAAATTAGAGCCATTTAGATTTGCCGATTGCAAGTCAGCACCGCTCAAGTCAGCACCGCTCAAATTAGCAGCGCAAATAGAAGCCTCCCGCAGACTTGCTTCGCTCAAAGAAGCCCCAACCAAATTGACACCGCTGAGATTTCCGCGATTGAGATAAGCTCGAATTAGAGTTGCTCCGCTCAGGTTCGCCCCGTTCAGATCTACCTCGCTGAGAATTGCTCTAGTCAGATTTGCTCTGCTTAAATCAACACCGCTCATAATTGCTCGGCTCAGCGTCGCCCCGCTCAAATTAGCCTCAGTTAGTTTCGAGCCGCTTAGCAAACAAGCTCCTACTAAACTCGCTCCAGTCATAACTGCTTTGCTCAAGTCAGCCTGAGACAGTATTGCTCCGCTGAGATTGGCCCCGCTAAAATCTGCTGCGATCGCCACAGTTCCAGTTAAACTAGAACTTCCGAGGTTAGCTTCAATTAATTTCGCCTTAGACAAATTAGCCCCGCTCAAGTCGGCACCGTTTAAATTAGCTCCAATCAGTTTGCTTCTAATTAAGTTGGCGCCTTTCAAATTAGCGCTACTCAAATTTGTTCGACTGAGATTAGCTTCACTCAAAGGAGCTTCAATGAGGTTGGCCCCTCGAAAATCTCGTTCCCCGTTTCTATGTCTAATTAAAAGTTCATCGGCACTTAAAAGCTCAGTGAAATTCATAAAAAAAATGAGTGAGTTTCCTTAATTTCTCGATGTTCTCTGTTGTCTGAAAATTTGTACTATCGTGTTGGGCAGTAAGTTCTTTCAACCTATACTGCCACATTAACAATTGTCAAAACTTGTTAATTCCTAGCATCACCCTGCTCACCTAGTTATAACTCACGAAAAACCCGGTTTCTCGCAAAAAATCTGGGTGTTTTCAGCGCTGCCTTCATGAAGAAACCGAGTTTCTCGCCACGTGTAAGCCCTGTAACTATTATTTGGCTAGTATTTAGTTGGCGGTTGATGTTAGTTGTTAATTGTTAGTTGTATTTATACTAACTGCTAATCACTAACTATTAACTGCTAACCATTTACCAAAATACCGAGAAGTTGTCGATCGCTCTTGTAAAGATAGATCGAATATTTGGGGTATTGCTGGCGGCATCCGCGCCGCATTCTGACCCGAAAATTTGCCAGTACAGGCGATCGAATTTATGAGTGCAATCAAGAAACAAGATATCGGAGCTTCAACCCCCAATGCCTTCTACATAAGTGCCTTCTATCTTCGATAGCCCATGAAAGCAGAGCCCGGTCAGCTCAGCTAGTTTCACCTCCCCCCACTGTGCTGCGCGCCAGTGAAATCCAACAGGAAGGCTGTTTCCCTCGGAGTGATGAGCGAGTCGCAGGCAAAGCAAACAATACGCTGCCCTGAGCCTGAGATTTCGCGAAAAAAGGCGCCGCGAGCCATTGTGCTCCCGCGCTGCTGTGCTTGCTGTCAATCTTTACTCGATCCATGAGCGCTTGCGGTTCTAATTAACAGAACACCGGACACCAGACGCGCTCCCGGACATAAAAGCTGTTCCTGGGCTTCTCAAATGTTTCGCTGAGGCATTCCCAGAAAAACTGTATTCCTGTAGCAGGTCTTGCCAACGGCAATTCGGCTGCTACAGCCAACTAATGACCAGCCTAAGTCTTGCCCGAAGGCTCCGACAATATTATTATTCTAATATTTGCCGACCACCGCAGGCATTTCTGGGCGCGCGGGACTGGGTACTTCACCTGTATAAGTTGGTGAAATTAGCCACCCCATAATTAAAGATAGTCGCTCTTTGACTAACTGGGCAATATCTGCTGTAATTTATGTCATCAAATTTGATAATACTGCGGGGTTTGCAATCGAGCTGTAGTGAGTGTTACAGAGTAAAAAAACACTGCAGATTTAGGGTATAAAAATTAAGGGAGCAGATCGATCCTCCGGCGCAAAGCCCAGCTCACGGCCTGGGCCCCCAATCAAAATTAAACTTTTGACAGGTGGCTTTTTTAAGTTTCCAGAACAAAACAAAAGCCGGCTTTCAGAGAAAAAGCCGACTTTTGAGATGATTTTACCAACGAAGTGCAAAACCGCTAGCTCGCCCGTCGTGGTTCGCTCACTTTCTACAATCCGAGTGCGCGAGTGCGACTACCCTGCAGGAAGTAGAAACAATACCCAAACAAAGGCTGAATTATTAAACGCGACGGTTGCCGGTAACGCCCTGATTGGGATCGTAAATACCAGGCGTAGTATCAACCCCTGGAGTGCCAGGAGCGCCGTAATCAGCCCGAGCACTATCGACGCTGGGATAGTCGTAGGTGTTCCAATGTTGAATACCTCCGCGACTCAGAATGCTTTCGGCTTGAGCGACTTCTGCTTCGCTGCCGTCAACCAGTACCAAGTAATCTCCTCTCGCCACGCGATCGCTGTATGCTTTAGCTTCCTCTTCGGGAATTCCCATGCCGACTAAAGCTCCGATCAAGCTGCCCGCAGCCGCACCCAAAGCCGTACCGGCAAGTGTAGTGGCGATCGCCGTAGCTGAAGCTCCTGCCAGCATAATCGGCCCGATGCCCGGAATTGCCACTAGGCCCAGACCTACCAACAAGCCTGTCAAACCGCCCAAAGTGCCACCTGTGAGGGCGCCCTTAGTCGCTCCTTCATCCGCCTTGTTGTCGGCGCTGTCGTGTACGTCAATGCCTGCGATGTCCCCTTTCGAGTCAGCATCCTTAGCGATGACCGAAACCCGGTTCATGTCGAAACCGGCAGTTCTCAGTTCTCCCAGCGCCTGTTCCGTCTCGCGGCGGGTTGAAAATACTCCCACTGCGCGCTTCTGGTGGCCCCCAGCTCTGCGGCCGGTGTCTGCAGGCACATCGTAAATGCCCCAATCCTGAATGCCCCGCACGCTCATAATTCCTTCGGCTGTGGCAATTTCGGCATCTGTTCCTTCTACGAATACCAAATATTCACCGCGCGAGACGCGATCGCTATAAACTTTAGCTTTATCTTCGGGAACTCCCAAACCGACCAAACCGCCTACCAAACCGCCGGCTGCCGCCCCAATCGCGCCTCCAACCACAGTATCTGCTAGCAGAGTGGCGATCGCACCCCCCGCCATCACCGGGCCAACTCCCGGAATCGCTAGCGCTCCAATGCTTCCGAGTAAACCAATCAAACCGCCCGTCACGACTCCCGCGGTCGCCCCTGCTTTGGCGCCACCACCGACTTTCTCATCGGTACTCTTACCAGCGCTAGCGCCCGCAATTTCACTGTTATCTAGCTTTTCCCCAACTACCGAAACTTTATTCATCGGAAACCCGGTACTTTGCAGTTCCATCAGGGCTAGTTCCGTATCTCGGTAATTAGAAAATGCTCCTACAGCTCGCTTGTGTTGACCTAAAGCCATTTTTTTTCTCCTGAGAAATATACTACTTTTACACAACCACAGAATTTATGCTCTGCCATCAATCACATTTAGTCATTTTTTCCCAACAATTTTCATCGGTCGCTGGGAATAACTTCCCGCTCTATCTTCAGGTTGGTTTCCAACTAATTCTCCTGGATGGGAAATCGGAAATTGGGAAGGGGAAGTTGCAGGTATTTCGCGAGTTTTGAGTGCGTGAATTTAAAATTAAATTTAAACTCTTTCACTTAAAACCCCGCTCTCCCTAGAGAGTCACCTAAGCCTTGCAATCCGCTCCGCAAGCAATCTTACAAGGCCAAACTTTATCCTCTTCCCTCAGACTTCTCTCCTAGATAACTACATTCTTCTCCCTTCTTTCCCTCGGACTTCTTCCTGCTAATTTATTGATTGCTGCTAGGCGATTCGGGTGCAGCGGGGGCGACAACAGCCGTAACATTCACCTGTTTAACACCCTTAATCTCTTTAGCTAGTGGCTCAATTTTAGCTAAATCAGTTTGATTTGGAACTGTGCCACCTACGGTGACAAGCCCATCTTTTGCGTCAACAGTTAGCTGACCTTTAGTGATGTTTACTTCTAACTTGGAGCGCACTTCACTTTGGAGGTCGCCATCGGCTCTTATTGCATCGCCACCCGTCACATTGTTGCGCTGTTCTCTGGCCCTGATATCAGAATTTGCTTGATTTTGGCGAATCTGGCTAGTGGCGTCACCCTGAGTTTTTTGAACTGTCTCGGCTGGGGGCGGGCTAGTGGTATTTCCTGTGGCAGAATTAGGAGAATCAGCGCTAGTTTTAGCTCCTTCGCTGCAAGCAGCAGCTCCAAATAATAGGAGGCCGCTGAGGAGAATTGGTGTTAGTTTGTTCATAATAGGTTTATACCCTCCGGGTAAGCTTTTTTTAATGAGGCTGACTTGGTTGAGCCAGATGGGAGCCAGATGGAGCAAGACAGCATCTTGGTTTTTGCTTTCTGGTTTGTGCTTTCTGTGCTTTAAAAATCCTTATATCAAATATATACATTTGAGCAAGTATCTACATCGCTCCACGGGTGTAAAATTAATCTATGTCGTTAGATAGAGTACAAAAAATACAATCAGGTCTTAAGTCAAATTTAGCTCAAGGGAGTTTTGACCAAATTATTACTCAAAAACCCGGTTGATGGATACCTTTTTTGTTGCCCAAGCCAATATTTTCCTAAACACCCAGTTGCCAAGCATAAGTTTTATTAATGAATTCGAGCGCCACTCCCAACTAATTTTTCTCTCTTCCCTGGAACCTGTGACTTATTCCCTCAACATTTCTCCGTTAAATCTGTTAAATCTCCTACACTACTCATTGTAAAACTGGCTGCTTCAAAACAAACGAAAAGAGTCGAGAAATTTTTGAGCATTTTCTGGTTCTGGGGTTGTGGCCACCAGCCCGTAAACCCGCGTTTCCACCAAAAAAACTTGGCCCACACCTACAGGTTCAGTGGGGGAAAGTGGCTGAAACTCAAACTCTTTTCCTGGATAGCCTCCTAGGGAAATATCCCGCACTTGCAAGACTTTAGCATTCGCTGCCACGACGAAAAAATCAACGGCATTATTTAAAGTTATTCTGATATTATTGATATTATTGTTCCTCAGCCGAAAATCTAGGTCAAAGTATTGAAGCAAATAAGTTTCTTTGTTTTTTAATTTCGAGCGGTATGTATGAGCAATAATTTGGTTTGAAAAAATTTCGGAATTAATTTTGGGATTGGCCGGCATATCGATCGCAAACTGACCCATCGCCGAGCAAAATGGCTGCCACTCTGGCGTCTGAATTTCTGACCGCAGTGGGGCTGGTTGAGAAGCAGCGGGACGGGCAAACTTGACAGGGTATGAAAGTAATGTAGCAGTAACTAGAAGTAAATACAGAAATTTCATTTGGGTAAAAATTATATATGCCCGATCGATCTGCGCTAGCCTAGAAATATATCTGCAAAGGGGCGATTTATGCTGAATATTATATTTACTCAACGGCGAGGCAACTCTCAAGGACGATCTAAAATCACTAAAACCCATAAAACCAATATACTCGCTGCTGTAAATACTTGGCTGGCTGTGTGTCTGCTGGCTGCTGTCACAGCTTGTGCAAACAGCCCCAACAGCAAGGCACTCGAAGAATCATTAGCCGCCGATCCCAAATTAAAACAAAACCCAGTAGTTTTCTCTTCCCCGCCACCAGCGACAGCAATTGAGACAAACTCTACCGCCAAACTTCCTCCCGATTTCCCGACAGAGATTCCACTCTATCCTAATGCTGAGTTAATCGAAGTTGGTGGGCAAACCGATCCGTCGCAAAAAAATGTGCGGCTGCGCTGGGAGAGCACTGATCCGGTTAATTCGGTTCAGAACTTTTACTCTACAGAGTTTGGGCGTCGCAACTGGGAAATAGTCAGCCGCCCCACCGCCGAGGGACAAGGTTCTTTGGTAGCAACGCGAGATAATTTGCGGGTAACAGTGTCGCTTTCTCCTACTCAGAAAGTAGGGGGTTTTACAGAATTTGCGATCGACTACAGCAAAGAAAGCCCAGAAATTGCCGCCAGTCCCGAACCTAACAATTCCGAGTCTAGCGCATCTCCAACCGCTTCACCAACTCCATCTAATTCAGAGGGAACTAATCCAACGCCATCCGCCTCGCCAAAATCCGCAAAAGTTAGCCAACTAGACACCCAAATTCCTCAACAGTTGCGGCAGTATGTGGCTGATTTAAGTCAGTTGGAAGTGCTGAAAGTGCGAGCGACAGAAAGTGCTAATTTAGAAACAGCCAGCACTTTGCCCCAACCCAACAAAATTGTCACTCGTCGCGAATACGCCCGCTGGTTAGTAGCAGCTAACAATCAGATTTATGCTAGCCGTCAAGCCAAACAAATTAGATTAGCAGTAGACTCTAGCGAACCAGCCTTTCCTGACGTACCCAAAACAGACCCGGATTTTTCAGCAATTCAAGGTTTAGCAGAAGCCGGTGTAATTCCGAGTTCGCTTTCGGGAGAAACTAAAGATATGAAATTTCGCCCGGATGCACCTTTAACTCGCGAAACAATGATTCTCTGGAAAGTGCCTTTAGATAGTCGTCAAGTTTTACCGACAGCTAACATTGACGGACTGAAAGAAAAGTGGGGTTTTCAAGATGCTTCTAAAATAGATTCCCAGGCGTCGCGGGCCGTTTTAGCAGATTTTAACAACGGAGATTTGGCAAATATTCGCCGCGTTTTTGGTTTTACTACTCTGTTTCAGCCGAAGAAATCCGTGACTCGCGCCGAAGCTGCTGCTAGTTTGTGGTATTTTGGCGTTCAAGATCAGGGATTGTCTGCTAAAGATGCCCTGGAAGCAAAGTCTCAACCTGCTGAGTAGAGTTGTTTGGGGTGGTTAAAAGTTTTGACCACAGCATCTACTTAGCCAAAACAAAGAAACCGGGTTTTTTCTCTGTAAGCAAACCCGGTTTTTGCGTCCAAGACTGAGGAAATTGTACCAATTTTTGATAAATCGGCGTGCGATCGCCCGCAACAAAAATTGGAGCTTGAGTTTCTAGGATTTCTGTGAATATGGCTGACCCAGAAACCGACTTTTATCTACCAAGATGCCCTGTAAAACGCGAGGCATATCCGGTAAAACAATTTGTTTTTTTAATTATTTTGGGGAGTTATAGCAAAAAAATCTTTCCTAGATTGTACATCGGTTTTTCTGTCGTTGTGGCCTACCCTAGGGGATAGATTTTTTTTGCTTTAATCTTAACTTCTGTATCCTGCCATACAACCGCTGCATTGGGCGGGCAAATTTTATACACATTTTAACTAACCCTTTGTTCAAAACTCTTAGTAGGATTCCGGATAGCTTAGCGGTCTTAACGATAAATGAAAACAGTGTTTGAGCTCTTGGAGAGCATTTTTTAATGTACGATATTACCTTATTTACCCCGCAAGACATGGCGAAATGCAGCTTAGTCCTGCGCCAGTTAGGTAGAAATACTGCTAGTATGGAAGCCAGCAGCCAGAAGATTGTTAACTATATTTACCGACATTTTTGCGATTCGCAAACTGGAGAAAATACCTGTGTCTTAGTGCGTTTGTTCAAAACACATCCCTACGGGGAATTAGAAGACTCATTGCAACAATCCGCCCGCCGCTTGATGAAGGGCAATTCCCCCGCCGCCGACATGAAATGTTGGACTCTGCTAGCAGCCGCAGGCACAGAACCGCACTGGAATTCTCGGCACACAGCAGCAGAAAATACAGCTATTCCATTAGTTAGCACAAAATTAGTGGCTCAAATGCCGGCGATTTCGGAAATAATCCGGCAGTTCGGTTTAGACATTCCTACATTCCTCGGAATTGAGCGAGAAAGGTTCCTGCAATTAGAGTCCGCTGTATTAAATATTTTTCACGTATCAAAGGCAAAAGGCAGCCCCTTTATTCCGGAGCAAAATTCCTTAATTATTCCTTACCAAGTCAAGTCTGTCTTGGGATTTGGGGGACTTCTGCCATCAGGAAGTTTGTTTGCGGTAGTGATGTTCCTGAAAGTTAAAATTCCCCAAAGCACGGCTGAACTGTTTAAAGATTTGGCACTTAGTGTCAAAACCGCATTGTCCATGCCCGACGAACAAAGTGTTTTTGACTATTCAGAAAATCCTACAACGTTTGTTACAAATAACAATATTTACGAAACCCAATTACTGGAATATCAAGTGGCTAATCTGATTCAATTGCTGGACTTTTCAGAACAAGAAATGCTCAGACAAGCTACTCGCTTTCAACAGAGTATTAACAATTTACAGCGCGAACTAGCCGAATACAAAAATAAGGAACAAGCTTTGAAAGTAAGCCAAAATTCCTTTACAGGCATCCTCAATATTCCCAAAGATGCTATTGTGAGCCTAGAGGAAAATCAAGGAATTCAGCGTTTTAATCAAGGGGAAGAACCGATTTAAACCAAGCTCTGTGTTTAGCAACCCGGTTTATCCAAGAAACCGAGTTATTGCGGTGTTTGTTGAGTAAATTTTGTTTTTACAATAGGAAAAGAAAATAACTGCGCGCACTAGCGTGCGGCGATGGGGATACTGAGTGCACTAAGGCCACAAATATCCCCGATTTGAAAGCTTATATTTGTCAATAGGAATTTTTGATAGCAACAACGCGAATTCGGCGATAATCTGCAATCCAATTACCATCGCGGTACAGCGCCGATCGCAAACGCTCTGCAACTGCGTTAATTACGTGCGATCGCACATCATCAGACAACCCCGACAAAAACCCGCCAGCAAACATCTCGACCCAATTTACCATACCCGCGCTGCCACCTTCTAGGGGAGTCGGGCGATCGAACAAAACCGCATAAGTAACCTCAAAACCCTGCTTTTCCAAAAGCACAGCATACTCGCCAATACTCGGAAAATACCAAGGATTAAGCGCTTCAGGCTCTTCGCAGCCAATTTCTGACAAAACACTCAAAAGTGCCTGGACGATCGCCCCCACGTTCCCCTTACCGCCAAACTCAGCGACAAAACGCCCTCCCGGCTTCAGCGCTTTTTCTACACAATTAATTACAGCATCCGGCTGTTTAATCCAATGCAAAACAGCATTAGAAAATACAGCATCCAGCGGTTGCTCTACTTGAAAATTGCGGGCATCTGCGACGGCAAAACTAATCTGAGGATAGTTGGCTTTAGCTTTGGCAATCATCGACAAAGATGAATCAATCCCATGCACAAAAGCTCCACTTTCAGCAATCTTTTCAGTTAACTGTCCCGTACCGCAGCCTAAATCTAGAATTCGTTCTCCAGCTTTGGGAGCCAGTAATTCCAAGAGCGATTCACCGTATTGCCAAACAAAAGCGTGTTGCTGTTCGTACAGGGCTGTATTCCAATAATTTTGTGCCACGATAATTCCCCTAAATCTGTGTTTTCTGTGTTCTATGCGGTTAATTGTCAAAAAAAACTCCTTCACAAAACAATCAAATTATTTGTTAGCCAGTTGGGCCATCGCACTTCCATCGATCCGGCAAACCCTAATATTTTCCAAAATTCGCGCTCCCTGCTTTTGATAAAAAGCAATTCCCGGTGTATTCCCAGTATTCACAGTCCATTCAATCCGCCCGCAATTTGTTGACTCAGCAATTTGTGCCAAAGACTTTAACAACGCTGTACCGACTCCGAAACGGCGAAACTGAGATTGCACAAATAAGTCATCAAGCCAGAGACACGGCTGCGCCAAAAGACTTGAGTAGGAAGCATAAAATATGGCAAATCCTACCGCTGTGCCGGCAACTTCCGCCAACAATACTCGCACTAGCGGAGACTCGACAAATAGTGTTTGCTGCAATTTGTCTGCTGTGGCTTTTAAAAGATTTGGAACTCCGTCAAATTCTGCTTTTTGCGAAATAAAAGCCATAATTAATTCCAAGTCTGCCAGCTCTGCTTCTCGAATTTTTACCTCTAAATTATCCATTTTTGAATGCTCCATTGTACCGACTACATAATTTTCAAGTTAACTGCCAAAGGACCATAACTAATGATTGATTTTTTGACTTGTCCGACTTCGCAAAAGTTGTCGGGAGCTGGGTATTCTGTTTTTTGAATTTGGCTTACTTATTACTCTAGAAAATACGCTCGTAAATGTCCAATACATTTTTAACTAACAACTTATACTTTTAAAATATCAATGATTGGAGAGTTATGGAACTGCGACATTTGCGTTATTTCATTGCGGTTGCAGAAGAATTGAATTTCACTCGCGCAGCCGATCGACTGCACATTGCTCAACCTCCGCTGAGCCAGCAAATCCAGCATTTGGAGGCTGAGTTGGGCTTTCAACTGTTTCGCCGCACCAAGCGGACGGTTGTACTCACAGAAGCGGGACAGGTTTTTTTTGAGGAGTCGCAAAAAATTATGCAGCAAGTCGATCGAGCAATTCAACTCGGCCGACAGACAAGTCGGGGCGAACTCGGCCAACTGACGATCGGCTTTGTGAGCTCTGCTTCTCATAACGTGGTTCCAGCCATTTTGCAGGCTTTTCGCACTCTTCATCCTGCGGTAAAGCTCGAATTGCGAGAAATGACGACAAATGAGCAGTTACAGCGACTGCGAGAAGGGCAAATTGACATCGGCTTTATTCGCCCTCCGGTGGAAGAGGGGATAAATTCTGAAATTGTTTTTCGGGAAGTGCTGATCGTGGCTTTGCCGCAGACGCATCCAATGGCCGATCGCGCGAATGTTGAATTGCGCCAACTTTCCACGGAACCGTTTATCCTGTTTCCGCGTTCCCTCGCTCCGGGATTGTACGATCGGATCGTCAGTTTTTGTCAACAAGCAGGTTTTAGCCCGATCGCCGCTCAAGAAGCAATTCAAATGCAAACCATTGTCAGTCTAGTCGCCGCCGAGATGGGAGTGGCGATCGTCCCGGAGTCGATGCAGAATTTCCAGCGCCTCGGCGTTGTTTACAAACCTATACAAGAAATCAGCCCGATCGTCTCGATCGCTCTAATTTGGGGCCTGAATCCAACGCCCGCAGTGCTGCGGTTTTTGCAGACAGCCAGAGACTTGTCAAATCTCAAATCTCAAATGTCAAATCTCAAATCTCAAAGCGATTGACGCCCTAGAGCAAATTTGAGCAACTTCTTAAAACTCAAAACTTCACATAAATTTCTGTGCAACAACACCCGTAGAATGATTAAATTGAGTCTCTGATTTCGAGCGATCGCCACGGTAAAAGTCGGCGCGATCGACCAACACAACTCAGAGTATCCCAATTCACATTAAGTACAAGAGAGCAAGGGATGTTATTTGCAGCAACAGAAATGGATTCGTCCCAACCGGAATCCGCTTTCGACTTATCTAGTTACCTAGTCGAGCAAAAAAAGGCGATCGAGATAGCTCTCGACAGTGCACTCCCGGTCATCTACCCAGAGAAAATTTACGAAGCCATGCGCTATTCGCTGCTCGCGGGGGGCAAACGGCTGCGTCCGATCCTGTGTCTGGCTAGCTGCGAACTGGCCGGCGGCACGACATCTATGGCAATTCCGACAGCTTGCGCTTTGGAAATGATCCACACGATGTCGCTGATCCACGATGATTTGCCAGCAATGGACAATGACGACTACCGGCGCGGCAAACTGACGAACCACAAAGTCTACGGCGAGGATATCGCCATTTTGGCTGGCGATGGTTTGCTGACCTATGCTTTTGAATTTATTGCCACTAAAACTCAGAATGTACCCCCCCAGCAGGTGTTGCAGACGATCGCCCATTTAGCGCGGGCATCGGGCGCTGCTGGACTCGTAGGCGGTCAAGTGGTTGATTTGGAATCGGAAGGAAAGACAGATGTTTCTCTGGAAACTTTGAATTACATTCACGCTCACAAAACAGGCGCGCTGTTAGAGGCCTGCGTAGTTTGTGGGGCAATTTTGGCTGGGGCTTCGGCTGCGGATTTGCAGCGGCTGTCTCGTTTCGCTCAAAATATTGGGTTGGCTTTCCAGATAATTGACGACATTCTGGATATTACTGCTACCCAAGAAGAACTGGGCAAAACTGCTGGCAAAGATGTTCAAGCAGGAAAAGTCACTTATCCGAGTTTGTGGGGAATTGAGGAGTCTCGGCGCCAAGCTTTGCAGCTTGTTGCTGATGCTAAGGCTCAATTGGCAGTGTTTGGGAGCAAAGCTCTACCGCTGCTGGCGATCGCCGATTTTATTACCAGCCGCAGTAACTAGAAATACCAAACACTATGCAGGAAATTAGCAGCAGCGTCTTAAACAATCATGTACTGGTGGTTGCTTTGCTCGCTTGTCTGGCGGCTCAGATCATGAAGCTGCCGATCGAGTTGGTCAAAAATCGCAAGTTTAATCTTCAGTATTTGGTAACAACGGGGGGAATGCCAAGCGCTCACTCGTCTTTTGTGGGCGCTTTGGCTGCTGGAGTGGGACAAACAATGGGATGGGAAAGTCCAGACTTTGCGATCGCTGCGATCTTTGCAATTATTGTGATGTACGACGCAGCAGGCGTCCGCCAAGCTGCAGGCAAGCAAGCTCGTATCCTCAACCAAATTATTGATGAGTTTTTTGAGGAAGATCACAACCTTAATGAGGCTCGCCTGAAAGAGTTGCTGGGACACACTCCTTTTCAAGTGCTTGTCGGTTTGGGGCTGGGAATCACTATTGCTTGGATCGCAGGGCCTGCATATTAGTTACTGGTTATTAGTTATTGGTTATTAGTTCTTGGTTATTGGTTATTGGTCGTTACGACCAACAAGTAACAAGTAACAAATAACAAGTAACAAATAACAAGTAACTACTGACCGAATTCTGCTTGCAGCAGGTCATCGTTGTCATCGGCGATCGTGGCGACAATAGTAATAACCCGAGAAATTTCCCCTGCCGAGATTTCGGCGATCGTCCGAGTCGATATTACCGCAACTTGATTGTCAACAATGGCAAAATGAGATTCCAAAGTAGACAGCCAATTCATTTCTAGGATTTTCCGCATTAATTGAGCTTCATTCTTCGCTGGCAACTGCAGTACAAAAGCCCAAACAGTCAAAGTATCCTCTTCGGTTTCGCCCGTGAGTTGCACGAACACTTCAACACTGCCGTACTTAAACTTCCAAAGATGTCCGCCAGCTTCATTTTGACCGACCATCACTTTTTGGTCTACAGCCATGCTGGCGATGACAGTTTCAATTTCTTCTGCATAGGTGACGGCTGTGGCTTTTTCGACCTGCTCGGAGGCGATCGCGCTTTCACTCGATAGGCTTTCTGCGGAAACTGTTTGTATGTTCGGCTCGCTGGTAGTCATGATTATATTTAGACGGAAAACTATTCCAATAATCAGTTTACTTGCTCAAGCTTAAAATTATGACTTTAAATAACTGGTTCCGAGGCTATGCCTGGGAACCAGTATATCTCGCTTGTTTGCGGAGGCAGACGCAAGTTTGACTTGCAGAGCGGTTTCAACCAAATTCGCGATCGTATTTAAGCCTTGGGCTTAGCCGCCGCCGGCTTTTTCTCAATGGTATTCAGCCCGTTGAGGAACATGGGCACCAATTTCTCCATAAATGCCTGCGGGTCGCGGTTCCAGGCGCGCTGAGCTACATCGACTCTGGTCATTTGCAGGTCGGGGGCCAGCAGGCTTGCGGGCAAGCGTTCCATCAGGTATTGCGGGCGTTCCCACATCGGCATGGTGTTGGCAATATCCACTAGGCGGGTGACGCGGCGGAGTTCTGCCCCCAACATGATATCCATTCCCGATTCAAAAGCTGCTTGTTCGATCGCCATATACTTGCGCTTTGCCTGTTCCACCTTCTGGCGGTGTTCCGGGCTTTTAGCAGCTATGGAGCCGAGCCAGCGGTTGCCCCAGCGGACGTGACCAGCTTCTTCGGGAAAAATCTTTTCGATGGTTTCGCGGATTTTGACGTTTTCGTCGGTTTGGGGAGCCTGTTTGAGGGCGTGGATGTGCGCTGAGAAGTATTCGCAGCCCCGCTTTTCGGTGACGTTAATCGCGGCGAGGGAAGAAATTACAAAGTCTTCGCGGTCTTTGGTGGGGTCTGTTAGGTCGTTGTCGAGCAACCTTTCAAATTCGTCAATGTAGGAGACTCCCGGCGGCGTTCCCACATTTTGACCGATGTCTACGAGCAAATCTGTCAGCCACATAGCGTGCCGCGCTTCGTCGGAAATGTGCCGGGAAAGATCGCGCACAAGTTCTGGCGGATTGCCGTCTAGCTGTTCGATTAATTCCGTGAGGTCTTTGCAACTGCGCTGTTCGCTGTATCGGTAGCGGTTGAGGGTGATCAGGT
Organism: Microcoleus sp. N9_B4; assembly: GCF_036701635.1. Classification (NCBI taxonomy): domain Bacteria; kingdom Bacillati; phylum Cyanobacteriota; class Cyanophyceae; order Oscillatoriales; family Microcoleaceae; genus Microcoleus; species Microcoleus sp. N9_B4. The sequence continues at coordinate 71,437 of NZ_JAUBRC010000005.1, forward strand.
GAATTTCGCGATCGCGCACTACATTAGCTAAAATTTCGCGCGCTCCCATAGCGTTACGAAGCTTGCGGGGATAGGCAACAGTCATGCTTTTATGTTGTTTTGTAAAGATACTTGTATAAGTGTAACGCACTTTTTTCGACAACCAATTACCTCGCAAGGGTGAAAGTTGTTGTTTAGTACGGAGATTCAATTTTATACAGACAGTTTTTTTACTAGCTCAACAAATGACAATAGTTTTGAGTGGCGAGTCATACCATTTTAGATTTTAGATTTTAGATTTTAGATTAAAACTGACTGATGACTATCAGGGTTTGGAACACGGGCTGACAATTACGTTATTTTTTTGTAAACTAATATCACGCAAGGGTTTCGCGGATCACAAAAAGCAACCTCACACACTCAAAACTGTTCAGGTTCCGTCGAGTCTTGGGCCTCAACAATAGCAGACTCTTGTTGAAATTTTCGCGCCTCTTCTACTTCTAACCTAGCCAGAGTTGTCGCCACATCAGCTAACTGTAAAGCCAGATTCATCCGACAAACCGGGTTTTTTTCCCTCCAGAGGTCTTTTGCTAAGAAATGTACTCGATAGCGAAACATTTTAATTGAATTTGGCGGAGTAACTTTCACGGTCATAGTCTTTCTTCGGTTGAAGTTTGAATGCGGAGCAGCACCCGTTCTAGCTCCAAGTAAACAAATGTCAGCATGATTACTTTATATTCATCGGTGATTGTAACACTACAGGTTGCCGATCGAGGTTCAACGCCTTCGTGCCTGACAACTACAGTATATTTTCCCTGCTTCAGGTTATCAAAATTCACATCGGCCTCAAACAGGTCAACTGTCTCCTCGGCCAGCACTCGTCCTTCTTGAGTTAGTAAAGTGACAAACGCAATGCCGTCAACTGAAGTCATGGCGACGTTACTCTGATTGCGGATCATCACAAAAATATCGGACATCGTTTAGTCATTGTTAATTGCTAATTGCTAATTTAGAATGAGTGCAGAATCTCACAAATATGCGGAGTATAAATACGGTGAATCATGTCAAGCTTTTGCTAATTTTGACGGCTTTTGCAGGGGTTCTCGGTTTGGGAAAAAGTGGGGCGCTAGCTGCTGTCTCGAATATCTCTGAGACAGAGCCTTGTTTACAGCTTCACGGCGTGCGGGTTGCTCAAAGGGAAGAGCGCAATTTAAGTAACACGAAAGGTACATTAAAAGAAGGCAGTGCCCTCTCTATCGATCCTGATGAAGTTACGGGCATACCAAAAGCTGAGGCGCGACAGCGTTTCATTTTGAATAAGATATATCGGGTTCAGGAAGGCACTACCCCTGACGATTTGTTTATTGTTGATGAGAAAGCAAATAAATGGGCTGTAGAGGATGTCTCTGAGGCTACAATGGGCCCTACTACTAACAGCGTTGCCCAGATAGTGTCCGGTGACGGGAGAGTCTGGGCGCTGATCCAGAAGTTCTAAACTCCAAAAAAACGCCGCTTTTAAGGGCGGCGTTCTTATTAATTAAAAATCACAGGTTAAAAATGGTATAATTACCAGTTTTAACTTTTAATTTTTAATTATTAATTTTCTAACAGTCGTAGTAGAGAGCAAACTCGTAGGGATGAGGACGCAGCCGCATGGGGTTGACTTCATTGTCGAGTTTGTAGGAAATCCAAGTTTGGATGAAGTCTTCGGTAAATACGCCAGTTTCAGTTAAGAAACTGTGGTCTTTTTCTAAAGCTTCTAAAGCGCCTTCCAAAGAACCGGGAGTTGAAGGAATTTTGCTCAATTCTTCAGGGGAAAGGTCGTAGATATCCACGTCCAAAGGTTCGCCCGGATCGATTTGATTCTTGATGCCGTCTATGCCCGCGCACAGCATGGCTGCAAATGCTAAATAGGGGTTGGATGTGGCATCGGGACAGCGGAATTCTAACCGCTTGGCTTTGGGGTTGGTTCCCGACAACGGAATCCGTACTGATGCCGATCGATTTCCTTGAGAGTAAGCTAAGTTTACAGGCGCTTCAAAGCCCGGAACTAACCGCTTGTAGGAATTAGTTGTGGGATTGGTGAGTGCCAAAAGTGCCGGTGCGTGCTTGAGAATGCCGCCGATGTAATGCAGTCCCATTTGACTGAAACCTGCATATTGATCGCCTGCAAATAAAGGTTGGCCGTCTTTCCAAATCGACTGGTGAACGTGCATCCCGGAACCGTTATCGTTAAATAGCGGTTTGGGCATGAAGGTGATGGTTTTGCCGTATTTTTTGCCGACGTTTTTGATGACGTATTTGTAAGTCAGCAAGTAGTCGGCGGCTTGTACTAAAGTGGCAAAGCGGAAACCGAGTTCGCATTGACCGCCGGTGGCGACTTCGTGGTGGTGTTTTTCGATGGGTACGCCGCATTTTGCCATTGTCAGAAGCATTTCCGTTCTCATGTCTTGAGAGGTATCGGTTGGTGCTACTGGGAAATAACCTTCTTTATAACGCGGTTTGTAGCCGAGGTTGCCACCTGCTTCTTCTTTGCCGGAATTCCAGCGACCTTCGATCGAATCTACGTAATAGTAGCCGGAATTTTGGGTTTGGTCGAAGCGAACGTCGTCAAAAATGAAGAATTCTGCTTCCGGGCCAAAGAATGCTGTATCGCCGAGACCGGTCGAAAGCAAGTAGTCTATGGCTTTTTGGGCAATGGTGCGGGGACAGCGACTGTAAGGTTCGCCGGTGCGAGGTTCTTTGATGCTGCAAATGAAGCTGATGGTCGGTTCTGCCATGAACGGGTCCATCCAAGCGGTGGTCGGATCGATGACCATCGTCATGTCTGATTCGTTGATGGCTTTCCAGCCCCGAATGCTGGAACCGTCGAAGGGTACGCCGTCTGTGAATGCGGTTTCGTCTATTTGGTCGTGGAACAGGGAAAGGTGCTGCCAGATCCCCGGCATATCGATGAACTTTAGGTCAACGATCTGGATTTTATTTTCTTTTATGTAGTTTAAGGCTTCTTGGGGCGTCTGGAACATGACTTACTCCTGATATTGGTTGTGTCTTAGCGATCGGCCGATTTCAGACTGTTTGGGCATCGTAGGCCTTCAGTATCCACTATTTTGTATCTAGGGCTACAAAATTTTGAAATAGGGGCCCAGTGCGGCCGGGCAGTTTGAAATTCTTGCCCTGTGGATTTTTCGACTGAAGATACAAGGCAAACGGCTGAATTTTACGACAGTTTGCCACGGATAGACTACCCTTCGTGAAAATCCTATCTCAAATCTTAATCAAACGCCGATTTGTAGTAGTCTACAATAGGCGGTCTGTCTCAGATAGCAAAGTATTGATAAAGATTTTTGGGAGAGAAACTTATGCGCGATGCAGTGACGAGCCTGATTGAAAATTATGATGTTGCTGGTAGGTATTTAGACCGAGATGGTATCGATCGGTTGAAATCTTATTTTGCAACGGGCACGGCACGGGTACAGGCGGCGGCTGCGATTAACAGCAATGCTGCGGCAATTGTCAAGCAAGCTGGTATCCAGCTATTTGCTGAACAGCCGGAACTGATCCGTCCCGGGGGAAATGCCTACACGACTCGTCGCTACGCGGCTTGTCTGCGGGATATGGACTACTACTTGCGCTATGCTACTTACGCCCTGGTGGCTGGAAGTACCGACGTGCTCGACGAGCGCGTGCTGCAAGGTTTGCGAGAAACTTACAATTCTCTAAGCGTTCCCATTGGCCCGACGGTGATGGGGATTGGCATTATGAAGGAGATGGTTAAGGCTCAGGTGGAAGCTGCTGGCTTGTCTGTGGGGCCTTTTTTGGAGCAGCCTTTTGATTACATGATTCGCGAATTGAGCGAACAAGATATTTAAGTCAATTTGCTAGTTCTTTTAGCACCAAATTGCACTTGTGGCTGGCAGTTAGCAGCAGTTAGATCGATCGCTTTTTTTGGCCTCACCGCCTCCAAGCGATCTTTTTTTATGGGTTATACAATTTTAGATTAAAGATTTCAGATTAAAAATAATAGATTAAAAATTATAGATTAAAAATTTGAATAATTGGGAATGACTTATGAATTAAGGGTTTGGAGCTTCCCTATAATTGCATTCTTGTTTGAAACTGGTGCTAAAAATCGTTAACACATCCCCAGACGAGGCATTTGTCTAGGGAATTTTTGGTTTGGCGCAGATCGACTTTTGCGGCGGTTGTTGCTTCTACTTCGCCATTGGGGTAAAGAATGTGGATGATGTCACCGCTGAGGAAGGCGAGGGGATTTTCTTGACAATTGCCCGCATTTCTGATAGGAAAGTTAATTGTTTTCATAGTGGATCGCCCTGCTGATATTTGTAGTGCTTTTAGCTGCATATAAATCATCTGCCCTTGGCCACAATTTTTGTGTGATTCATATGAATGTTGATCTGTGATCAAAGTACACAATCGGAGCGATCTCAGTCACATAATGTGAGGTGGGGCGATCGCCCCGTGATGAGCTCAAAACCAAAATAATCGCCAAAAATTAGCAGTGGGGCTTGTGCGTAAGTGCTAATCTGGTACTGTTCTTAACCCTATCCGTACAGATTAAAAACCTTGGCTAAACAGCGACTAGACACTTTATTGGTCAGCCTAGATTTGTGCAGTTCCAGACAGCAAGCTCAGGCATTGATTCGGACTGGGAAAGTCTCCATCAACCAACAGGTAGTTGACAAACCTGGCACTGAGGTTGACATTGCAGCAAAAATTCAGATTAAAGAGCGATCGCGCTATGTTTCTAGAGGCGGCGACAAATTAGCCAAAGCTTTAGAAGTTTTTGCGATTCCCGTTACAGGCAGAATATGTCTCGACGGCGGCATCTCCACAGGCGGTTTTACCGACTGTCTGCTGCAAGCCGGGGCCGCCCTAGTGTACGGCGTAGATGTTGGCTACGGTCAAGCAGATTGGGGCTTGCGTAACGATCCGAGGGTAATTTTGAAAGAACGCACCAATTTGCGGTACATGACTGCTACTGAGCTTTATGGGGAGTCACCCCCCCCAGCCCCCCCTTGTCAAGGGGGGGAGCAAGAGTTGCCCCTGGCAGGTGCTTGGCCAAAAGGGGTTTATGCAGATTTGGCGGTAGTAGATGTGTCGTTTATTTCCCTGGATAAGATTTTACCGGCGCTGTGGGAATTGTTGGCACCACCGCGAGAAGCGGTGTTGCTGGTAAAGCCACAGTTTGAGGTAGGGCGCGAGAGAGTCGGGAAAAAAGGCGTAGTGCGAGACTCAGCAACTCAAGCTGATGCGATTTTTCAAGTCTGGAAGGCAGCCACAGCTTTAGGATGGCAGCAACGCGGCTTAACGTGGTCGCCTTTACTTGGCCCGGCGGGTAATATCGAGTATCTTTTATGGTTGGGGATCGATCGCGAACAAGAACCAGACCAGAGGGCGATCCTCTTCGAGGGCTGCGCTAACGAAGAGGATGTTGTGAAAGAAAGGATCGCACAAGTCACCAAAGCGGCGGCGCGGGAACTTGTCGATCGATTGTAGATTGTAGATTGATTTCAAGATGTCAAACTAATCAATTTTAAAAATCAAATTTGGAACTCCCGATTGCTCTAAAATTTCAAAAGTTTTTGTCAATAAGACTCCTAAACTTTCACAAGAGTGAATAATTCCATGCAATCATTTAAACAAGTCGGTTCTATTTTACTGTACGTTCTAGGTGGCATCGGGTATGTAGCAATTGTAGCTACTATTGTAGGCGTTTCAATGCTGATCAAGTGGGCTGCTCTGCTACTAGCTGACAAATTATTATATACAATTCTGATTATCGGTGATTTGTTGAGGGGCATCGAAATTATTGAACTGTTAAATATATTGATATTTGCATTTATCGGTATGGGAGTGGGTGTGGCGACAAATCTTCTACACCCTAAATACGGCCGCAAAATTAGTGCAGCTTTGTTGATAGTTATAGTTCCCTTAGTTTTCATGATTACCCCAGCCATCAGATATAATTCTTGGCTGGAAAAAGTAGAAGAATCCGATAAATTATCGCCTCCGGAAACTGCAACATTAACTAACTCATTTTTGAACAGAAAAGTAGGATTGTCTGGTTTTATCGGTTATTACGTATATACTGGTCAGTTTCCGGTTATTCCGACGAAACAATCTGAGATGAAAGACCTCGACAGCTTTGAAAAAAAAGTTAATTCCAGATTTGTACAGTTCACAGGTATTGCTCCGACTATTGTTTCTTGGTCAATGCGGGTTTGTTTTTGGCTGATTAGAATATTTTACTTTTCTATAGCGGTAATTGCCACGATAGCGCATTTTAGGGAAGGTGTGAGAATCGCGAGACGGTAATACGATTTTAGATTTTAGATTTTAGATTTTAGATTAAAGAATGGGGTATCACTGATGAGTATGGTGGTTTTGAGTTTACCTACCGTTGCATTCTTTTTTGACAATTGTATAAGAATAAAAGCAGTAGCGTGCGTCAGATCATAGCTATTCGATTATCACAAATAACCCTCTCCTGACGCACCCTACTCAACTACTAGGGCAATTTTTAATTGCCCATTTTAAACTCTTGCTGCAAGCGATCGATAATTGTATTACGCTCGATGGTGGCGAGAATTTCTTGAATTACCGTATCTTGTCCCAGGGGGCCCCAGGTGCAGCCTTTTTCTAAGTAAACTTGGGCGGCACGACCGACAGCGTAGGTTCCGTAAGCTGCTAAACTAGCTTGAGTGACAGCGACTCCGGCAAAAGTAGAAAAGCCGATGTGCGGGGCCGCAGCCGCCGCACTTTTGCCAAATCCCAACAGAAAACTGCTACCCAATTCTCCCAAAAGTACGCCGCCAGCACTGGAGAAAATAGTCTGCCAAAGTTTCCCGGCTTCGTAACCAGTCATAGGTAAACCGTAAAGTCTGGATAAGGAGCGAATTAAGGCTAAATCTGCGACAGTTGCTCCCATTACATCCAAGAATGCCACTGGATTTAAACCTACAGCCAAAGCTTTATATTTTGCAAATTGCCAGATTAAATCTTCGGCTTCTGTTTGTCGCAATTTGAGAACGTGATGGGCAATATTTGCTTCGGCATCTCTAGCTTCAACTAACGCATTTAGAGCGAGGAGCGATCGACCTTCTCTGTTAAGAATTGTGAGAATTTTATGTTTGAGTTCGTCTATCTGCGCGGGCGGGGACTCCCATTCGTTAGTGACTCTTCCGTCGGACCATTCCACCCGCACTTGCACCGGCGCGGGTTCGGCGGCTACCATGACTATTTCTAAAGATTTGGCAGTTTTAGGCGGTGATTTTGCAGTAGATTTATCAGATGGGTTGTTTGGGCGATCGGACAAATTTTCGCTATCTGTTTCCTCTGTTACCGCAGCGGCTGCTAACTGTTCAGAATTTCCCAGCGCTTGCAAACTTTGGTAAATAGCTTTTCTGTCTAATTCTGGATAAAGGTCAATTTTATTAAAAACTAAAATTACCGGTTTTTGAGCTGTTTGCAATTCGCACAGTGCTTGATATTCAGTTCGGGTGATATCGCCTGCAACGACAAACAGAATTAAGTCAGCTTGGCGAGTTACTTGTTTCGCCATTTCGCCGCGCACTTCGCCGCCAACTTCATCAAGTCCGGGAGTATCGATTAATTCTACTTGCACCCCTCCTTTCCCCCCCTTGGCAAGGGGGGGTTGGGGGGGTTCCTCGCTGTCAAGGAAGGATAAAGGCACACTCCAGCGCACGGAACGCGGCCACTGAGTCACGCCGTTGAGGGGGCCTGTTTGCAGAATTTTGTGACCTAACAGCGCGTTTAATACGGCTGACTTGCCACGGCTGACTAAGCCGAAAGTAGCAATGCGGATTATGTTGTAGTCTAGTTTTTCTGAGGTGGAAGTTAAGATATCTAGCTGATATTGCAGCGCTGCTTCTAATTCTGTATTATTCGAGTTTTTTTTGCCTTGGCGCAGGTGGGAATAGCGCGCCAGGGCTTCGCGCAAACTGGCGCGGGCAAGGGATAAGCGATTTTCTTGAAGGGAATTGTCAGCCATTGGCGATCGGCTTTTTTAAGCAGGTATAATTTAGCGTTGAATTATAAATCCTATTTCTTATTTTAATACAATTTTTTATAAAATTATAACTTTTTAGTTGTGAGTTTTCCAAAAAATCTTGAACGGGCAAGATGCCCGTTCCACAATAACAAAAAATTTTTGTGGAACAGGCATCTTGCCTGTTCGTTCCACAGTAACAAAAAATTTTTGTGGAACAGGCAAGATGCCTGTTCCTTTATTTTACTTAATTGACCGCTGAATTAACAGCTTCGGGCTGAGACATCTGAGGCGAGAGGCGACTCGCCACTTGGTTGACGAAAGATTGCAAGAAGGAAACTTGCTGATTTTGCGTAAATACTGCTTGCAAAGTTTTAGTCAACTGGTCGAGATTGAAAATGCCTTTGGCAGCATTTTCCAATTCTTGAGTTGAGAAATATTCAATTAAACTCAGTCCAGCTATTCTGGTAAAATATGCTGCACTAATTCCCTGCACCGCGCCTCCTGCTACATAGGTGACGGCATTGCTTTTCAGCAGTCCAGTAATAGTTTGGGTAGACAGTTCTACTAATCCCAATTTAAACATTTGAGTTGCCAAAGTACCCGCTACTGTCTTAGCTTGGTCTAAGGAAAACTTTTGCTGGTAGATAGCGCCGAGGTCGATTACGAGTTGGGTGCTGATGGCGGTTGTTGCTAGCAAGTCTAAAGCGGGAACCGGATTAGCAAACACGGTGGCGGCGGCGATGTACTGATATTGTTCGATAATGGGAATTGCCCGATCGCGCCTGACTGCATTTAAGAAGGTTTTTGCCTCTAATTTGATACTTGCAGCTTCGCGCACTGCACTCGCCCAGACCAACTGTTGCCGTTCTTCAGTTAAGATTTTAGTCAATCTTTCCGTCAGCCCGTCGAGTTGAGAGACTTGATTTTCGATCCGTTCTTTAAATGTGCCGTCCGCTTGGTGCTGGCGCACTTTAATAGAATTGGGAGAAGCTGCGATCGCAATTATCTCTTCTGTCCCCAATATTCCTTGCATTTTCTGCTGCAAAGAGTTCAAAACCTGCGACTGCTGTTCTGGCAAATATTGGTCTTGTTTGTTCCAGACTAGCAGCACGCGCTGACCGGCGGACGCTAGCTGAGATAATGTTTTAAATTCGGAATCTGTGATGTCGCCCGCTGTCACAAACAGCACTAAATCACCGCCGATTTTGGCATCGGCATTTGTATTAGCAAACAGCGCGGCAGTTTCTTGTAAACTAAGCTTTTGCGGGTGTTGAGATGCCCAATTAGAATTTAAAACTTGAATTAAGGCTGTTTTGCCGACAGCTTTACCGCCAGTTACGGTAATCCGTAAATCTTGTCTGTCTAATTCGACTCTGAGCCGATCGAGCTTTGCTGTTAGATTAGCCGGATCTGGCGAGTTTTGAGCTTCTGAAGCCAGCAAATTAATTGTGGCTTCGGCCGCCGCGATCGCTTTTTCGGCTGCTTCCCGGTTCGCCAGGGGTTCCGGGAGTGCGAGTTCGAGTTTGGGGGATTGTTGCTTCCACCACCAATACCCCGCACCGGCAGCCGCCAAGCCGATGAGTGCCGTTTCGCCCATTTCTGAACCCGAATGCTGTAGAGTTTCCAGCAGCCACAGCGCTGCTGAAAGTCCTATTCCGCCTATCAAAATCGGTCGCCGCAAGTTAAGTGTCATTTTTTCCTTCCTGTGGGTATTGTCACCAAGCTTAACCTTCGCGGGCTTGGTCTTCCTCCCTATATTCCATCGTACCTCTGTGACATCCAAACTGGGAGGCGGGCGATCCGACTTTTTGCAATCGGGATTTGCGGCCCCGGCGACAATCAACTTTTTGTACTTCTACAAAGAGGGAATGAAGGGCTGAAGCCCTCACTACAAACCCAGAGATTTTTACAGGATGTTGCCAACAGAATAGTTAATTTTTGCTTTATGTGGGTAATGCTTGAAACTGCGCTTCAAAAATATCAATTATTTGTTTGGGAATTGCTCGCGGGCGCATTGTGGTAACTTCAACCCAAACCCAAAGCGCCTCTGCTTTTAACAAGATTTCGTCACTTCCAGCTAAGCGAATTTCGTAGCGGCGGACAGCGCGCGGGCCGCGCATTTGTTCGATCCAAGTGGATATCTCCAATCGATCACCCGAGGCTGCCGATCGCAAATAGTCAATCTCTATCCGTCGCATTACAAAGACGCCGCCTAATTCCCGGTAGCGATCGAGAGTAAATCCCAAATGTTCTAAATGTTCGATCGCAGCGTGTTCTAAATAATGCTGGTAAACAGCATTATTTACGTGACCGAGAGCATCCATTTCATAATGTCGCACTCTAATTTCTGTAGTAAATGGTGTCAATTTCTCACCTTTCCACTTGTTGCGGTATTTTGTAGTTCCGAGGGCGGATCGCACTCTGGGTCGATACTCGCTCGGAACTGATTGCAAGTTACACTCAATAGTTGAAACGTCCCTGCTTCCAGGTTAATCTTAGTCCTGGAAGCACAGACGGTCATCACCTTGGTTTTTTAGGACAATACAATGGCTTAAAACCCCCAGTCTCGGTTGAAAAAACCGGTTTCTTGGTTCTGAGTGCGTCCCGGACTAAATCTTTGAGAAATCGGACGGGTAATTGTTTAATCTCCCAGACAAATCCCTAAACCGCGGGCCGTTTTAACCAGAGTACCATCGAAGTCTACAGGTCTGTATTTGGCGATCGCATCTTCCAGAGGAACGCTCACAACTTCCCGCTTTTGCCAAGATACCATGCAGTCGTATTTCTCTTCGGCAATTAAATCAACTGCTGCGACGCCAAAAGCAGAAGCAACTAATCTTTCTAGCGATGAAGGAGTTCCTCCGCGTTGAATATGTCCCAAAACAGTGACGCGAGTTTCTGCACCGCTGCACTCAGAAATTGTATCAGCTAAATACTGACCAATTCCGCCTAATCGACTTTGACTCAAGCGATTTGTGTGCATTACTAACTCGCCTTCTTCAGTGCGAACTGCCTCCGCTACTATAATTAAACAGTAGTTTTTTCCCCGGTCTTGGCGTTCTTGGATTTGGGCGCAGATTTTGGCAATTGTGTAAGGGATTTCTGGAATCAGAATTATATCAGCTCCCCCAGCAATTCCGGCACTAATCGCAATATGTCCCGCGTCGCGTCCCATAACTTCAACAATCATGACGCGACTGTGACTGGCCGCAGTAAAATGCAAGCGATCGAGTGCTTCAGTGGCAATATTGACAGCAGTATCAAAACCGATGGAACGCTCGGTAATTCCAACATCATTATCTATAGTTTTAGGAATAGCAACTAAATTCAAATTACCTTGTTGAGCAATCTTCCTGAGAATGGCGAGACTACCATCGCCACCAATTCCAATTAAGGCATCCAGACCTAGTTGATGATAGCCTTCGATAATGTCCTCAGCCCGATCGCGTAGAGTCCCATCCGGCATGGGGAAAGCAAAAGGGTCGCCCTTATTTGTCGTGCCTAGCATCGTACCGCCAATGGTGAGCCACGAGTCTACTTTCTCAATATCTAAGGGAATTGCTTGAGGGGGACGACTCATCAATCCGTTGGTGGCTTGACGAATCCCCATCACTTTCCAATTGTAAGTTCCCGTTGCGCGGTGGACAACGGCTCGAATAACTGCATTTAAGCCTGCACAGTCACCTCCGCTGGTGAGGATACCGATACATTTTTGTTCTCCCATAATTGCCCGACTTTTGTTCCTCAGAACATGAGTTGATATTTTTAGATCCCGATCGTCCAATCCTGATTTTAGACGTAAATAGGTAGCCGAAAATAAACTTTACTCTGTAACAGAATGTAAAGCTATCATAACTTTTGTGATTGCTTTCATAAGATATCGCTCCTTTGGGGAGCGTTTCACTCGTTTTTGACTACTTGTGTATTTTCAAGCTTCATCGACCTAATTGAGTGCCTCATCTCTGACGCATCCCACAAGCTCGATCGCCAACTAAGTATGATCGCCAATCACCGTCTCCCACAAAATATCAATTTTACTTCGGATTGAGGCGTTTAGAAACTTGGTTAATTATACCGCTGAGAATAGCACCGCCCATAAGAATTCCCAGGGCGGGATTAAATACGGGCTGCCACAGACTGTACCACAAATCAAAACCGAGATTCACCCCGGTCGATCGACCTGCTACGGCGATCACAAACCACCCAAAAATGGCAAAGACGAAAAACACATCAGCTACTAAAATCAAGTTGAGAAAGTTAAGAAATTTATCTTTCATTGTCGAGGGTTCCTTTTGAGTGTATATGTTTGATACTCCCCAGCCCTAAAGGGACGGGGATTCTTGAAGAGTCCAGATGCGAACTTTCAAAGGCGAAATCAAAGCGCCTCTACTGACTCCTTTTAGGCAGAGCCCTAAAGTTGCCACTACTTTTCGCAAAATGTTTGCAGCCCCGTTGCAGTCTGCATTAATTTTGCTTCCATCTTTTGAACGATACAATCCGCGATTAATGCGCTTACCAGATTCTTTCCACCCTTCAGTTTTTTCACCGAACTTAGGCAGTTCATCCGAATCTAAAAAACTCGCCTTACTCGTATAGCTTTCTTCGGTTTCGACAAATCGAATGCCATATTGCTCGCAAAGCTGACAAATTCTATCTTTTAACCGAGCGGTGGGAATTTGCACAAAGTTTTGATTTGTTTTACTACCAAGATTTATCTCTTGCCGCATCCCCTTATTCCAGCCAAAAACGACTGTGCCTATTTGGTTTTCAAGACAGTGATTTAATATCAATCTAGCTGCTTTATTGACGGCATCTCTAACTTGCCTATTCCGCTTCTCCGTAATTTTCGCCAATCGCTTAGACCAAAAGCCTTGAGGTTTATGCTCTTTAATCGTCGCCACCCGCTTGTTATACCATTGGTTCAATGATTTTAGATGCAGTCCATCTACGATAAAACTTGTTCCTACGTTGGAAATACAGGTTAACCAATTATTCAACCCTGGATCGATACCTAGAGCTTTATTGGCATCTAGTTCAACTGCTGTTGACTGAATTTGGTAGACAAACTCGGCATAAAATTGCCCATTTCTTGGCAGAATGCGAATCTCTCTAATTTTCTTGTAGTCCAGGTTAGACGGCATCGGCCAATAGAATTCACCAATTCCAAACCATAGCTTAACCTTGCTTCCTAATGGGAACCTCAATTGCCCATTTTTTAGTTTTACGTCTGCTTTTGGATACGTCACAAGCTTCAAGCTGTTTTTGCGGTATTTGGGCAATCTAGGATTTTGCGTTACCGTACCATCCTCGATCCCTTTTAACAGTCCAATGTACGACTTAAAAGACTCCGCAACGCTGGTCAAAGTCTGTTGAGCGACATGGGAATACAGTGCTTTAAAGTGAAGATTTTCCTTGAATAATTTGTGCAAGTCGTACTTGCCGGGAATTTTCCCAGTCTTGAAATACAATTGCCGAGAATAGTAAGTCCCGCAGTTGGCTAGTCTATTCGACTCTTCACATACAAACTCTAGAACACTCCTTAACTGTCGGTCTGGATTGATTAGGTTTTGCTGACATCCATAACTAGACATTTTTCTGATTCTCAATGTACTGCTTGATTACTGAGATAGGCGCACCGCCAACAGTTGCAATAAAGTAGCTATTAGTCCATAACGTTGGCAATCGACTTTTTAACCAAGGAAATTCTTGGCGCAGATACCTGGAAGAGCGCCCTTTCATGTACCGAATCAGTTTGGCAATCCCAAACTGAGGATCGCACTCGACTAAGATGTGAACATGATCTGGCATTACTTCCATCTCTATTAATTCACTGCCGAACTCAGTCGCAACCTCTAACAATATTTCTTTTAATCGGGCATCAACACCTTCAATTAAAACCTTGCGACGATATTTTGGACACCACACAATATGGTATTTACACGAGTACACAACATTTTTGTTTGATTTGTAATTAACGCTCATTGTATTGTATTGTGATACAACACGAACCTGCATAATTATACTGGTCTTGTATTAAGATTTGTTAAATACTGAAAGCGGTTGAAACCGCTGCCGACTTATCCCCGTGTCTAAAGCCAGGGGCTTGCGTCTCGTTTTCCGGTCAAGTTTTGGCAAGCGGTTGGTAATTGAGCGGATTGATAGCTGCAACTGGCGATCGAATAAAGATAAAATATCATTCAATTGTTTTCGCGCACAGGCTGTCAAAATATGGTTCGCTATACACTTCCTCAAAGCCCCGAAATTATTTTAACTGTCAAGGGGAAAGATTCAGCCAAAGCCCGGGAAGAAGCGATGGATCGGCTGATGGATCTCATGGATGAGGGCAAGCTGCCTACGGAACTCGTGGAGGGATTTGGGCCCAAGCAGTTTGTTGAAGTTAAGGATATCGAAGATGCTGCGTCTGACGGCGAGGATGCGATTACTGAAGCCGTCCAGATTTTGAGCAATTTGGCAAGTCTCAAATTGAAAGTCATGGAATCCCGCGAAGAAGCACTCAAAATCCGGGCGGCGATCGACATTTTGTTTACAGATGAGGCTGTGACTGCCGAGGAAATTGGTCGTTTGAAAGATGGTTTCAAGGTTCTCAAAAACTTTGCTCAAGCTAATGTCCGCTATCGAGAAGCTAGAAGTAAAGCCGAAGAAGCACGGGTTATTCTCGACGAAGCTTTGCAATCTGTCGAATCGGAAAACAAGGCGCAGAAATCCGCAAAATAGTAGGAGGTTGCATTGAAACTCACATCTTGCACCATTTTCAAGAACAGGCAAGATGCCTGTTATACAAGAAAATTCACTCTGTGTGGAACAGGCCGGAAAGCCTGTTCCTAAAAAGCTGATTGACAATGGTGCAACATCTGAGTTTAAACCTATTTCTGTCATTGCGATCGGAAACGAAGCAATCGCAAACCTCGGCGATTGCTTCGTTTCTTTATTCAGACATACACTAACTCTGCTGCAAGACATAATATTAACTTTATCCACATTGAAATCTGGAAAAAATTGTGAACCAACAAACAGGAATTCTCAGAAACTCGATGTCAGGCAGCTTGCTGCTGGCTAAACAGTTAGGTTTTGAACCCAAAACTGTGATTGATGTCGGTGCGGCATTGGGAACTTTTAACCTTTACGAAACTTTCCCCGATGCGCGACATTTGCTAATTGAACCGATCGCCGAAAATGAACCTTATCTCGCCAAAATCTGCCGCAAGCTCAAAAGTGCAGAATACATTATTGCAGCAGCGACCAAAGAATCGGGAGTTTTCACCCTCAACGTCAGTCCCGGTATGGTGCATTCTTCACTTTCTGACAGTCGCGTTACTGACAGCAGCAATCCTTATTTGAGAAACATACCAGCAATTACCCTGGATGGAATATGCAGGGAAAGAAAGTTGCCAGGCCCGTATTTAATTAAAGTTGATGTAGACGGACAGGAATTAGATGTTTTAGCAGGAGCAACTGAGATTTTACAGCAGACTGAATATGTAATTGTAGAAGTTACTTTATTCGGTCAGATGTATGAGGTAATGAGTTTTATGAAGTCCCAAGGATTCGCAGCTTACGATATAGTTGATTTGTCATATCGCCCGATTGATAAGGCTTTGTGGCAAGTTGACATGGCTTTTGTGAAGGAATCCGGTCACTTCCGAAGAGAGAGGGGTTACGCGACAGGAGAGCAGGATATCGAAGCACTTAACTCGCATCTCAAAGCTTATCGGGAAAGTTTCATCCAACACATTGAGACTCATTACAGCGACCCAGTAGAGCAGGAACCACAGGTCAGTCAAGCTGTTTTGGGCGAAGATTATGTCATCATTTAATTAGCTATTGTGGATTTAAACTGCATACTTGGGGCGGCGTCGGAGCAATGGTCCACAAGAGTTTGATTATTTGTTGACCTGCAGTTTAAACACTGATCTAGCTTATGATGTCCAGTAGAATACCCCCTATAGGTTCGTAGTGAGGAATTCAATCCTCATAAAATTATGAGGAATAATAAAGTCCTCACTACAAACCCAAGCTTACAAACTTAAGAAAGGCAGGTTTACTACTTCCCCGGTCATTTCTCCTACCTGCACTTTCAATCCTTCGCCGCCCGCTTTTGTGCGGATGTAAGCAAGACCAAAAAAGCCGGATTCAGTTTCCGTAAAACTGGTGAGTTTGCCGACTTTTTCCTCTCCGATTGTGACTGCTGTTCCGGGTTCAACCGCACCGCTCAACTGCACGCCCCAAAGTTCCTGTTTCACTCCTTTGTAGGTGTTCAACCGGGCAATTGTTTCTTGACCGATGTAGCAGCCTTTGTCATAGGTAATCGTGTGTAAAAGACGGGCTTCTAGGGGGTTGTAATCATCTGTGAGTTCAAAATCAGGGGCGGGGCGTCCTTGTTCGATTCGCAGTTGTTCCCAAACTCGATCGCCCATCGGTACGGCCCCAGCTTGGACTAATGCCTTCCACAAGCTTGCTGCATCGCTTGCTGGCGCAATTAACGTGTATCCGGGAGTTGCTAAACCGCTACCAACCGCAACTCGAACCCCCCCTTCATCCCCCCCTTGGTAAGGGGGGGAAAGAGGGGGGGTTTTTATCAATTTGTGAGTAGCGTAAGGTTGATTTTCTAGTTCGGTAACTCCGATTTTTTCTAATAGTTGAGTGGCTTCCGGGCCGAGGAAACTGAAAGCAACAGTTGTATCGGTTAAATCTGTTAACTCGACGCGATCCATTGGAAAAATATAACGATCGAGCAATTCCAGTAGTTGGCGGCGGCGGTTGGGCGAAACTAACAGCAGTACGGCATCTTCTGTAGCATAAGCGGTGGCGAGGTCGATCGTCCGGGCGGTGGATGTGACGAAAACGGTATCGCAACCTTGACCAGGTTTGAGTATATTAAAGTTATTGGTACTTTGATTGTGCAAGAACCGCAGGCGATCGCTGTCTGAGATTTGAATGCGTCCCCAGTGAGTGCGATCGTACAAAGCGGCACCTTTTTTAGTTGCTGCGATCGCTTCTGCGTCGTTACCAAAACTAACTGGCACAATTTCTTTGGTTGTTAACTCTGCAAAAGTAGCACCAGCCGCTGCTTGAATGTCGTGCAATTCTTGAATCATAAGATTTTGTTGACTGTTAATTGTTGGCTGTTGACTGTTAACTAACTGATGACTGTTGACTGTTGACTGTTCGCTGTTGGCTGTTGGCTGGAAAGCTCACCACTGACAACTGTCAACTGACAACTGTCAACTGACTATTTGCCCAAATTGGCGAATATTTCTTGGATTAATTGGCTGGCTTTAGCATCAAGACGATTCCAATCTACATCGCCAGTCTCATCATCAATCAAGCTAGTATCAATTACAACTTCTTGGCTTTGGATTTGACTGTGGGCGGGCTGGTAGTTGACAAAGCAGACTCGATAGCAAAGTTCCCAAATATCGATACATCTTTGCTCGCCTTGAAGCTCTAAAATTAGTTGATAGCCAGGAATGGGAATCTGCACTTCTTGATAAGTACCCGTCCAAACTGACTCCTCTAATTGTTTGCGGATGTTATCGATCACTCGGATCATCGCTGGCTGCATGAGCAGTTCAGCTTGCTGCCAAGCGATCGGGCTAGTGATTTTAGGCTTCATATACAGGGTTCTAAAAAAGAAAATCAATAAATTAATTTTCTAGCATTGGGTGCCAACTTTTGAGACATCCGCCCCAGAATGTTAAATTGAGTCGTCACCAAATTCAACAGTCAACCCTCAACAGCAACAGCCGTTCTCGGCTTGACGGCTAAAAACGGCTGAAACTGTTGATATTGAGTTATCGGATGGGTAATGTAGGATTTGAACCTACGGCATCCTGCGTGTAAAGCAGGCGCTCTACCACTGAGCTAATCACCCAATTGCACTCACCGGGATTTATCATATCACAGTAACTCAGAAAGATCAAGTAAAAAAAATCCTAAACTTTAAATGCCCTCTGGCCGCACCCACGATCAAATAACCATGTGGAGTTTGCCCTTGGTGGCAGCCCTCACCTTTGGCCAGACTCAGAGCAGCAACCTGACTTTGCTCGTTTCCGGCAGTTTCTTATTCGGCGGGCTGATGTTTGGCCCCGACTTGGATATCTACTCCTGCCAGTATCAGCGCTGGGGATGGTTTAAACCGATTTGGCTCCCGTACCAAAAAAGCCTGCGCCACCGCTCTTTTTTGTCCCACGGCCCTCTGATCGGCACTGCTTTGCGAATCTTGTACCTCGCTATCTGGATCGCGGTTTTCGGGGTGTTGGGATTGGCAATTGCCGAAAAAGTCGGGAACTTAGGCGGGAATTGGCAGGATGTGGTTTTGAGTTACGGACGATCGATCTGGGAACACCACATCGAAATTTTAGCCGTTTACATCGGTTTAGAATTAGGCGCGATGAGCCACTATCTGAGCGATTGGGGCGGCTCGGCTTACAAAAGATTCAAAAAAAAAGGATTGAGCGGGTTGCGGCCTCCTGGCACAATTAAGAGGCGCAAACGCCAACCAACCCGTCGCACTTCCAGCAAATCCATAGCAGAAGGAAGAAGGAAGAAGGAAGAAGGAAGAAGGAAGAAGTAATAAAATCAGCAGAAGGAAGAAGGAAGAAGGAAGAAGGAAGATGTAATAAAATCAATGGTTGGAGCCATTAACAACGTTATAACCGTCTGGGCGGTTGATATAAAAGGTAAATTATTATGTCTAATTCTGAAAGTCGATCGCTCACAGCACTCAAAGAGCTTATAGAAGTTGTGGCTAAATTGCGATCGCCCGACGGCGGATGTCCCTGGGATTTAGCCCAAACTCCCCAAACTCTAGTTCCCCACATCATCGAAGAAGCTTATGAAACCGCCGACGCGATTCGCAAAGGAGATAAAGATGCGATCGTCGAAGAATTGGGCGACTTACTGTTACAGGTAATTCTGCAAGCTCAAATTGCCAGCGAATCGAATCAGTTTAGCTTCGCCGAAATCGCTGCGGGCATTATAGAAAAACTAATTCGGCGACATCCCCACGTCTTTGGCGATGTCGAACTCAACAGCGTGGATGAAGTCAACGAAAACTGGGAAAAAATCAAAGCAGCAGAAAAAGGCACAACTTCGGAAAAGCCACCAACTTTAGCCTCGAAAATGAGCCGTTATGCCAGCACTTTGCCCCCGATCGCCGCCGGGATGAAAATCTCTCAAAAAGCTGCGGAAGTGAGTTTTGATTGGGACAGTGTAGACGGCGTTTGGGATAAATTTCACGAAGAAATGGCAGAATTTGAACACGCTCTCAAACACGAGGATAAGGCAGCGCAGCAGTCAGAATTGGGAGATATTATGTTTGTGTTGATTCAATTAGCTCGCTGGTACGATTTAGATCCGTCGGCTGCTTTGCAGGGAACAAACGATCGCTTCGTGCAGCGGTTTGCGAAGGTAGAGGCTGCGTGCGATCGACCTTTGTCAGATTATGCCCCAGAAGAGTTAGAATCTCTGTGGCAGCAAGCTAAAGCTTTAATTGCTAAACAAAAGGGCGATCGGTAATCAATCACCGCAGATAAACAACAATATACGACATAAAACCAACTAGATCACAAAAGACGTGCTAGAGTGTGAAGATGGAAAAAGCCTACCGCTACCGATTCTACCCCACCGCCGAGCAAGAAAACCTCTTGCGACGGACAATGGGCTGTACTCGGCTAGTGTACAACAAGGCTTTGGCTTACCGCACAAAATCTTGGTACGAACGCCAGGAAAGAGTTGGCTACGGCGAAACTTCCTCTATGCTGACGAACTGGAAGAAAGAGCAAGAACTTGATTTCTTGAATGATGTTAGCTGCGTACCTCTTCAGCAAGGACTCCGCCATCTTCAGGCAGCGTTCACCAATTTCTTTGCAGGACGAGCCAAGTATCCTAATTTCAAGAAGAAGCATAACGGTGGTAGCGCTGAATTTACCAAGTCTGCCTTCCGTTGGAAAAACGGACAGGTATTCTTGGCTAAATGTAACGATCCGTTACCTATTCGTTGGAGCAAACAAATTCCCGCAGGTTGTACTCCGTCAACTATTACGGTGAAGTTAACACCTGCTGGACTCTGGTTCGTGTCAATCCTCGTGGACGACTACACAATCAAGCCACTTCCAAAGTCAGATAAAGCTATTGGATTGGATGTTGGGATTACCAGCCTGATTGCTACCAGCGACGGCGATAAAATCACCAATCCCAAACCTTTCAAACAACTACGGAAGAAGTTAAAAAGAAAGCAAAAAGCTTTGGCTCGCAAGCAAAAAGGAAGCAACAACCGAGAAAAAGCACGGAAACGAGTAGCAAAAATCCACGCGCAGATAACTGATGTGCGTAAAGATTTCTTGCACAAGCTAACGACTCGACTCGTTCGTGAAAACCAAACGATTGTAGTTGAGGATTTAGCTATCAAGAATATGGTGAAAAACCATAAATTAGCTCTTGCTATCAGCGATGCTAGTTGGGGTGAATTAATTCGCCAACTAAGCTACAAGTGTGAGTGGTACAGGCGGGATTTAATAAAAATAGACCGCTGGTTTCCTAGTTCTAAGCGCTGTGGAAACTGCGGTCACATTGTTGAGAAGTTGTCGCTGAACATTCGCGAATGGGAGTGTTCTACGTGTGGGACTAATCATGACCGCGATATCAATGCGGCAAAAAATATTTTGGCGGCTGGGCTAGCCGTTTCAGTCTGTGGAGCGACCGTAAGACCTGAAGAGAGCAAGTCTCGGAAGGCTGGTGCTATGAAGCAGAAACCCAATTAGCAATGATTGGGAATCCCCGTACCTTCAGGTCGGGGTGGATGTCAAATCCAAACCTGCCCCACTCTTGCAGAACTCTCGCAGCTCAAAACATCCATTCACTACGACAGCCGGAAATTCAAAAAACAATCTCTCAAAAAAACACTTGACTTTTTAAATCAATTGTGCATTGAAAGACAAGACGAACTCAACATCTGGGAAAGCTTAAACAGCATTGCTTCCTAGCAGGCATTAGGCAGATTTCCTTGCCAAAAACAGAAGCGAAACATTTGCGAGCAATTGCGAGATCAAATCACCCCAAAAATCACCCGCCAATGCTCCGCCACATTCATGAAAGCAATCACCAAAGCAATTAAGACATTGCCTGAGCGATATAATCAAAATAAGGAGCTGCTTCCTTAGCATCATCCTGATTGAGCAAAGCCAAAGAAGCTTCTTTCAAACAGCGGATAGCTTCGACCATGCCAGGAACAGGAACGCCCAGAGAATTATACATTTCCCGAACGCCAATCAAACCGATGCTTTCGATCGGCTCTTTGTCACCCGCCAAGATACCGTAGGTAATCAGGCGCAAGTACCAGCCGTAGTCGCGCAGACACAAAGCCCGTTCGCGCTGGCCGTAAGCATTGCCCCCAGGGGAGATAAAATCAGGTCGTTTTTTCCAGAGTTTTTTACTAGCTTCTTCAACAATTTTCCTCTCACTGTCAGACAGCGCAGTAGCAATACGCACCCGCTGTTCTCCGGTTTTAAAGAAATCATTGATACTTTGGAGTTCGCCGGTACTGGGATAACGAAGTTCGTCGTCGGCTTGGAGAATAAATTGGCTAACTACGCTCATAAAAAAAACTCGGTAAGTGGGAAACTCAGTTTCTTCAGGGCTGAGATGGAAACGACGCGGGCGGTTTCAACCGCCGTTAATCTTTCCATTAAACGGGGATTGCTTGATGGGAGTGTAATGAATGTAATGCAGTTTCACTCTTGACCATACTACCTCAAATTTCGCAACCCGCGATCGCATAACGGTTTTGCTCTTTCGAGCCTCCCTTTCGGGGTGATGTTAGCTTCGACAAAGTTAACGGCCGGTACTATATTTAGGACACTGACTTAACCCAATAAATCTGTTTAATCCTAAATTTCTAGAGCAAGGAACTAGCTTCGTATTCCTTGGTAGGTCTTAAACTCTTACCGTTAACGTAGTACACAAGGTACTTAGTCTGGTCAACTGTGGTTTAAGTCTTAGGCTAGAAGCCCAGTGTCTTTAGACCTGGGTCGTTGACTGTTATTCAAATTTGAGGATAACATTAATAAACATTCCCATCTGTTGGCGACGGGATTCTTGGTTCGCAGACTCGCCTTGCTCCTAACATTTATCAATCCTAGAAGTAGAGGGTAAATCTCCCCAAGCGTTATGCTTGATGTTCAAGCAAGTTTCCTTGTGTTCCAGGGAACTGCGGGAAAATCTCAAAAACTGCGAGTGAGAGTTTGGATGTCGGCAGACACTTTGACTGTTTAACGAGTTTTTGCTACATCGCCCCAACAGCCGATCGCACCGACGGGATCGAGGCAACTCGCGGCAAGCTCGACTCCCCGGTTGAAGCTTGGCTTTAGCAGCAAGACGTTCAGCAGCAGGAAGACAGCCTGCAATTGAGCTTGAGTGCGATGGCTTACGCCCCGCTTCTTCGCTACGACTTATCTCAGGAAAGAGAGAGCGATATTGCATTACCATATTAAATCCTACCACGACTACTTGTGACCAAATCTAAATTCCCCACCCCAAACTCGACGAAATTGGCAAACCCTTGCCAGCAAGGTCAACTGATTGAGATAGAGATTACCGACTTGACAGACACCGGCGACGGAGTTGGTCGTTTTGGTGAGTTAGTAGTGTTTGTGCCCGATACCGTGACGGGCGATCGAGTCCTTGTGCGCCTCGTGCAAGTCAAATCCACCTATGCTACAGGCAAGCTGGACACACTTCTGGAAGCCTCCCAACACCGCATTCGAGCTAACTGCATTGTGGCCGACAAGTGCGGTGGCTGTCAGTGGCAGCACGTAGACTATCAATATCAGCTTGCAGCCAAGCAAAATCAAATCATTCAAGCCTTAGAAAGGATTGGCGGATTTAGCAATCTGCAAGTTGATGAAATTTTAACTGGAAAAATCGAGGGATTTCCTCAATTTTTGGGATACCGCAACAAAGCGACTTATCCCGTGGCAATATCTGCAACAGGTCAAGTCCAAGCAGGTTACTATCAAAAAAGCACGCACAAATTAGTCAATCTCAATCAGTGTCCGGTGCAAGACCCGCGCCTCAATCCTTTGTTAAAAGAGGTCAAAGAAGACATCCACTGGCGGGATTGGCCAGTCTACGACGAAAAGAAACATACAGGAGAATTGCGTCACTTGTCCTTGCGAATCGGACGGCGCACTGGCGAGATGCTTCTAACTTTAATAGTTCGCACTGGAGAGTTGCCGGGAATCGAAGAGCAAGCATCAGAGTGGCTGAAACAATACCCTCAACTGGCAGGGGTTTGTTTGAATATAAATCCCGCTCAAACCAATGTAATTTTTGGTACAGAAACTCGCTGCATTGCCGGCCGATCTTATCTGCGAGAAAGCTTTGCTGGGATGAATTTTCAGCTAAGAGCCGATACTTTTTTCCAGGTCAATACAGAGGCGGCTGAAGGTTTGTTAGAGGTGATTGTAGGGGAATTGAATTTGCAGGGAAACGAGGTTTTGGTTGACGCTTACTGCGGAATTGGAACTTTTACTTTACCCCTGGCAAAACAAGTAAAAATAGCGATAGGTTTAGAAGTGCAATCGGCGGCGATCGAACAAGCCAAATTAAATGCTGAGTTAAATGACGTGAGAAATGTCGATTTTCAGGCGGGAACTGTAGAGAGTTTGCTGCCTTCATTGGGATTGACACCGGATATTGTGCTGCTAGATCCGCCGAGGAAAGGGTGCGATCGCGCGGTTTTGGAAGCTATCAAAGAAATCAAACCAAATCGCATTGTTTATGTTAGCTGCAAGCCTGCTACTTTGGCTCGCGACCTGAAGATTTTGTGCGAAAATGGGGATTATAAGTTAGCGCGAGTGCAGCCGGCGGATTTCTTTCCTCAGACTTCTCATGTTGAGTGTGCGGCTTTTTTGGTCAGGTGAATGAAAGGGCGATCGGTTTTTGGGAATGAAAGGGCGATCGCGCTTATTTGATTCTTGGCATTTTGGTTGAGTGTTATAATACTATTAGTGCTAAGTTCTTAAGTGCGTGGGTTTGGATAGAATGGAAACTAGGTCTTTGAGTAAAGTCTATGTCGGCTAGGGATGTTTTCCATGAGTCTGTGAAATCCGCTCTCCTGAAGGATAATTGGGTAATTACCCACGATCCGCTGAAGCTAAAGTTTAGCGAAGACGATCGGCTCAGGATTGACTTGGGGGCGGAACAGCTTTTAGCCGCAGAGCGAGGTGTGCAGAAGATTGCGGTGGAGGTTAAAAGCTTTCTGAGTGAATCAGCTATGTTTGATTTCCACCTAGCCCTCGGTCAATTTTTGAATTATCGACTAGCACTCAGAAATTTGGAGCCAGATCGATCGCTCTATTTGGCAGTTCCCATCGCTGCCTATAATTCATTTTTCTCTCGTGCTTTGCCCCAAGCGGCGATAGCTGAGTACGATCTAAAGTTGTTAGTATACGACCCTACTAATGAGGTGATTGTGGAATGGATAGATTAACTAAATATCGGCAGATTGTTCGCAATTTCCTGATGGAATATAGCAAAAGTAAACCTATCAATGACGACATTGAAATCCAGGTAGTATTTGACACCGAACATGACCATTATCAGATATTAGATTTAGGTTGGGACGGTCACAATCGGATTTATAGTTGCCCGATTCACTTAGACATCAGAGATGGGAAAGTCTGGATTCAACGCAATCAAACCGATGAACTGATTGCTGAGGAGTTAGTGCTGATGGGTGTGGCGCGGGAGGATATTGTTTTGGGGCTTCAGCCTCCCTATGCAAGGCAGTTTACGAGCTATGGTGTTGCTTAGGCTGTTTAGGAAATTCTGTTTTACTGTCGATCGCGCGATCGCAAATTAGCTCGAATTTGTGCCATTGCGGTTGCACCGTCTACGACTTCACCGCGTTGGGATGCTTGGTGGCCAATCAGTGCGTCTTGTTGGAGTTCTGGCAGTCGTCCTTGATAAATATCTTGCTGTTGTTCGAGTAGTTTAATCGCTGCAAGGATAACGTCGATCGCGCTGTTGTATTTGCCGCTGGTGAGTTGGCGCTGTATGAGGGCTTCGGCTTCAGGTGGCAAAACAATTTGCATGGTGTTTGAGATGAGGGGTGTTGATTCTATTGTAGGCGATCGCCCTAAGCTACCTTGGGGCAAATTTCGATTTTGACAGTCATCCCTACTTGGTTGAGCATTACAATCAGAGTATCAACGGAGAACTGCCCAATTTTACCTTGAGTCAAAGCTTTGATTTCGTCGCTTGACTGTTTGAGATGTTGAGCCGTTTGGTCGATTGTCCAACCGTGATGTTTAATCTGATTTTGCAGGGCTAGCATTAGTTGCGATCGGATTAGTAAGTTATCAGCTTCTTGGGCTGAAAATCCGAGGTCGAGAAAGATATTATCAGCCGCTTGGGTAATGGTATTTTCGCTCATTGTTCAGACTCTCTTAAATTCAAACGATTTTGTAAAAGTTGTTGGTAGCGTTTCTGTCCAACTTCGAGATTTTTCTGGGCTGTCTTCTGGGTTTTCTTTTGGAACGCATGGAGAACGTAAATAGCTTCTTCAAATCTAGCAATATAGAATACCCGATAGGCATCTTCTGTCCGAATCCGAATTTCTTCAACGCCTTTGCCTACTATCGACATGGGTTTAAAGTCTGATGGTGGTATGCCTTGCTGGATCGTCCAAAGTGCAAAACCAGCATCTTTTCGGGCTTCTTCAGGAAGAGATTGGATTTCTTCGCGGGCAGCACCAACCCACCGAATCGGTTTGATTGTCATCGGGTTTGTTGAGAATCAAATACTGTAATAACTGTAACATAGGGGATGAAGATTAGGTATTTGTGGTTTGGGTTAGGGCCGATCGCACTTTAGTTAGATTAGTTAGTATAGAGGCATCGCCCATCTAATCTTTTTGCTCCAAGTCTTCTGTTTTCGGAGTTTCTGAAGTTGAGGGGATTGAAACCCGGATGTTAATATCAATTGTTCCTGTATTAGAATCAAAACCTATATTAACTATTTTTACTAATGCTTCTGTAGGTACAGAATTATTTATTTTAAATTCAGGAGAAGACTGAGTTTTATATCCGGCTTCCTGTAGCCGATCGCAAATATTGCGCCAATTTCCTACAGGTTCGTTAGGTACATCAGCGATTTTTTTAACATATTGGTATAAAGTTTTACATAAATAAACCTCTGCACTTTTGGAAGTCTGAAACAGTTGGCGGGCGATTTCGGCGGGGCTGCAACCGGAAAGCAATCCTCGGAGGTAAAGTTTTTCTGTTTCTGTTAGTCCCCTGCGCGATCGAGGAGAAATTTGCCGTTTAGCTTCTGCAAAAGCTTGGTACAGCCTTTCTAAGTCCCAGTGTTTCGCGGCTTCGGCAAATAAATCTTCCTTTGAGGCCATTTTCGGGTGTGGTGAGATGTGGCTAACGATAGCATAACCGAAATTGCTAGCGTTTGTTAGTTGTATGCTAACAATAGGTAGTTTAGTATTAAATTACCCACTCCTTGTCTAAGTGCAAATACTTAGAAAAGCGGGAAAGTGCGATCGCGATCTTTCAAATTTTGCCTGTTTAATTAACTTTCGTTAGTCAAACAGTTAGTTTTTGTTCCTTACACTGAGGTATTTCAATGGCTAAAGGTGATGAAATAGCGAAAGCGGCAGGTTCCGCTGCTGCGGGTGGTGCTGTGGGTGCTGGTGTGGTAGCTGCTACAGGTTTGACGGCAGTTGGTGCCGTTGGCGGAGGTGCTGGTATTGGTGCTGCAGCTGGGCCCGTTGGTGTAGCCGTAGGTGCGTTGGCTGGTTTGGCATTTTACGGGATCAGCAAGGCTTTTTCTGATTAAAGCTTGAATCGCGCCAGGGACTTAAGTCCCTGGCTAATAACTAAAGTCGGTTGAAACCGACTGAAATGAGCGGGCAATTATCTTTGTGTCATTTTTTTTCACCATTATTAATTTATGTCTTCTCAAGAATTCCAAGCAGCCTACAACAGCATCAAGGACACAGGTTATCGCCTCTTACAATATCTTACAGAATTTCGAGAGGGGCTCGGCATTCAGGGAGATGAAAGTCAAGGGCTACAAAGCATTGAAGATGAAATTAAAAAAGCTTTAAAGGCTTTGCAAGATCAGAAGTATCAAGTAGCTGTCATTGCAGCAATGAAAGCTGGCAAAAGCACCTTCTTAAATTCTATCATCGGTGCTGATGTGCTGGCGAGTGAAACGGCAGCCTGTACTATCTGCCGTACAGATGTCCGACACATTAAACCGGGCGAAATTCCTAAACTTTTAGAGTATCGAGAAGGACAAAGAAAACCAGTCATTCTTGTTGAGGGTGACGCTGGCGAAATTCAGCAAAAATTCCTGCAGCGTACCCGTGAAATCAGAGAACAAGGCAATCCTGATAACACTACACGCTTTGAGATAGAGCATCCGATTGAAGCAATTAGCCAATTATCTTCTCTCACAGGCTTTACCTTAGTTGATACTCCCGGCCCTAATGAGTGGGAGTCTGCAAACTTCAACATAAATGCACTGAAGCAGACAGCACTAGAAGCACTACGAACCTGCAATGCCATTCTGTTTATTTTAAACTACGCTTCCTACAAAGATAATGCAGTTGCTGATTTGTTTAAGGATGTTGTTGAAAATCGTAAGGATTTTATAGCCGAAAACACGGGAAAAATTTACTTTATTTTGAATAAAGTTGACCAAAAAACAGAGAGAGACAAAGAAATTGCTGATGTCATTAAAGATTTAGAGCGAGAGTTAGTTGGTTTTGGCTTTTGCAATCCAGTTATTTACCCTGCTAGTTCTCGACAAGGACTTCTAGCGAAACTGATTCAGCAAGGAAAAGCAACTGAAAGCGAAATAAAAGATTTTAAAAAATTCTTTAGTGCTAGGTATGCCACGGAAGATGAGGAAGGAAACCAGATTATTCCTGCACCCAAAAAAATAGCACTGCAAGCACTAGCAGATAGCGGTATCCTAACCATTCAAGAAACCGTCATTCAAAGGATTATGCAAAATTCTGGATGGAATTTATTGAGTGAGGTGGTGGCAGAAATTGATAAAGCTGCTAAGGCTATTGAGGATACTCTCAATACAGAGATCCGGGGTTGGGAAATGGGGATTGAAGCCCTCAAGGAAAAAGTAGAAGACTACAGGAGACGCTCAGAGAATGCGAGGTACAAAGTTAAATCTGTAGAAAAAGCTGTCGAGCAACAAAAACAAATACTAATTTCAGGATTTAGTCAAGGCATTAACACATTTCGTGATGAAGCTAAAGCTCAGATAACCAGTGAGATAGATAAGATTGCAGGATCACGTTCCGCTAACTCTCCAAACCCAAAAAAAAGTGAATTTCTTTCCCAACAACTGCAAAAAGTTGAAAAAATGGGCTTCGTCGGACAAATAGTGGGAGAATTTGGAGAAGCACTATTAGGGTTGATCCCTGTTTTTGGTCAGGGATTAGGCAAAGCATTCAAATTGAGCACATCTCTATGGGATAAACTGAGTGAAACTGTTCCTGACACTTTCAATGGTTCTGTCTCTGAACAAGATGATAAGCCTGAAAAGTTCGATCCATACATTATCCGTTGTAAGACTCAGACTGAAGCTCAAAAAATCCTAAAAACTATTAATGATGTTTGTGCGCCAAGTATTGAAAGTTGGTGGATAGATACTCAAGATCAGTTAGTTCGAGAGGGTACTAGCATCCGAGAGCAGTTAGCCGAGAAGATTCAAGAAGATATTCAAAAAATATCTGATGAGTTGTCTAATTATTTGGGTGATACTTTACAGGTGAGACTGAATATTAACCCGATTCAGTTTCCGAATTTTGATTTTCCCGGAATTGATGCAGGGATTCAACGTCAAGTAGAGGTATTTACCCGGACTGAAAAGATAACTGAGGTTAAAAAGAAAAGCAGGACAAAAAAATCAAATAGTTTATGTAAGGGCGATAAAACTTACACGGTAGACGTTCCTATTGAAAAAACAATAGAAGTTCAAGATCAGCGTACTATTTATCAAGTTGATTTGCGCCAAACTGTAGAACAAATCAAACAAAAAATTGATGACAATGTATCGGGAAGCCAGCTTCTTCTAGAGCAGGTGATTGAGCAACAAGTTTCTACTGATTTTAAAAGTGCTGAACGGCAAATTAATGATTATATCAACAGGTTTCAGAATGACTTCGATCGCGTGTTGAAGGAACGGGAAACGAAAGAAGCAGAAGCGCCGGAAATTCTAGCTCGTCTTGAGGATCAAAAAGCCAAGCTTATTGAGTACCTCAGTCAATTAAGTTCGATTCGGGAATCTCTCAATAGTTGGCAGCCCGTTAAGTAAAGTTAGAGAAAGTACGATCGCCCTTTCCTTCCCAAAGTGCGATCGCCCTATAATTTCAGCATGGCAACCACTGTCAAATTCAACAGAGCGATCGGTATAATGAAAAAATCAACATCAAATACAGTCAATTAATGCCATGATTGCTAATTTTCCCATCAAGCTGCCTCACTTACCCAACAGCTTGCCCAGCGAAGGTTCTGTCCGCATTGAGTTAGTCAACGGACTCTTAATATTTAGCGCTTCTATTCAAACCCAGGAACGAATTCAAACTTTAACAGCTCAACAACAAGCATCAAATCTAACTTCCGAAGAACAAACAGAATTGGATGGATATCGAGAATTCATTAGCTATCTAAATTTGGTAAATGAAACCATGAAAAATACTTTTCTATATCCTTTGCGAGGCACTGTCATTGGCTATGATGAGCCGTTTGAACCTGCGGTTTCCTTGGAAGATTGGGAAGTGCTACAATGATTGTACTAGATACTGATATATGGGTTTGGTGGGTTGACGATAACACACGACTGACTCAGAAACATCGGGACTGGATACAACAATATCAATCTCAAGGTTTAGGAATCAGCATCATTTCTTGTTGGGAGGTTGCTAAATTAGTAGAAATGGGAAGACTTACTTTGTCCGTTACAGTTGATGAGTGGTTAAAACAAGCTTTGGCTTATCCCGGAGTGCAGCTACTCGAACTCACCATTCCCATCATTGTCGAGTCAACTAAACTCACGGGTTTTCACCGCGATCCAGCAGATCAAATCATTGTGGCAACTGCGAGGATTTGCGGGTGTCCCTTACTAACTGCTGATGCAAAAATTCTGGCCTATCCTGATGTACAGACTCTTCAGTGACCGGTAAAAAATGCCTTCGCCCCGGCCGCAAAGCCTGGTTGCGCTGCTACTTTCAGTGAGGGAAAATACATGAAAATTCGAGAATCTCAAGGTAAGAGTGTCTGGAACCATTCTGAGGGTTGGTGCTGCGAGCCTCTTGACCCCATACCGCCCGGTCATATTGCCCTAGCCGTTGAAGCGACGGATATGGCACTTGTAGACTGGGATATCGAAGAAATTGGCGAAAAAGCAGGTTTTGATATTCAGTACAAATACACGGGAGTCAATGACCCGAAAGATTCATCTTTAGCTTGCGTAAGTCAGTTTGTGGGTATCTATGAAGACTTCTCAAAGCTCGATCGCGATTTGGAAATTTTGATTGCAGCCGGCATCCCGCGTCATTTATTTAAAATACTGACTGACAACGATGACATCGATTTGAAGCCTGTAACGCAATACCTCAAAGCAGTTTCCTAATGTTTTGGGTGTAGCAATTGTTGCTTTTTCAAAGTGCGATCGCCCTTATTTTCCGAAAGTGCGATCGCCTTATAATCATGTCAAATATATTCAATCCTTCCGATCATTTCTTCAGGCGCATACACTTCATAAATTAAAAGCAAACTGCTGTTCGCGAATAAATGCCAGGTGTGACTCATCGCTTTTAGTACGCAACCCCGCATCAACTGTTGTCGTCACATCTATCCCGTAACGACGCAAACCGCCCATAATGTTAGAGTCAATATGTTCGTCTCAATGAAAACGAATTTGCTCACTCACCTCTAATTGCCCTCAATTTTTCTTGTAACCGAGATGGTGGACTATTACGCTTTAATTTTTCCACAATAGCTCGACTTTCAGCCGTGCGACGATCGATTTCTTCTCTACGATCGTAATAATAGGTCATTGCTGCATGAACTGAGGCCAGTGGCAAATCATACTTGCCGGCAATTTCTTCAATAGAAATTCCCATTTTGAGATACATTTCGGCGATGTGTGCTACAGCAATTCGATGGCCAGCAATGCGTGGCTTACCACCAAGTACCCCAGGCGTAATTTCGATATGTTCTGTGATGACTGATTCCTTAGACATTATAGTTAAAGGCTATTAATTGGTAATTTTTAAGCTCTTTAATATTAGCACAAATAGTCACAGTTACAGGAAATAGTAGGGTGCGTTAGACATTAATTATTTCGATTTCAACAAGTTTTTCGGATCAGACGCACCCTACGAACAGTATTTCGATCGCCCTCACTACCAACTAGATAAAAACTAGATCCAGTCCGACCTGAATCGGGGGGAGTTCAGAAGTATAGAATAGAGGTTGCGGAACCGGCACACCGCCCGATCGCTCGTCCCCAGCAATTTGTTACCCTAAAAATAGAATCTCCCCTCCCTCAACTCCCTCCCATGAACAACGCTTCTCCCCTGATTCAAACGATAACTCCAGAACGCTGGGCCGGGTTTAGTATGGACTTTATAGGGGCGGGTTACACGGGTTTGTTGGTCAAAAACGGCCGCGCCGTGCGTACCCTGAAATCCGGGCGGCATTTCAGCTTCGCCCTTCCCCTGCTGGAACAGTGTCAAATTGTCATCGTAGACACCAAACTCCGCAATTTGGAGGTACAGTCGCACGGAGATTTTTTATCTAAGGATCGATTTTTAATTGATGCCACCCTGACTGTTATTTATCAAGTTATAGATCCGAAACGAGTAGCTTTGGAATTGTCCGATCCTCTCGCTGTTTTAGCAAGTGCAGTTAAGGATTGTATGGGATTAGCGATCGGGCAAATACCCCTACAACAGCTTATCAGTCAAGGACGGCTGTTGCTGCGCCAAAATTTGCTCGATCGCGTCCAAGATTTTTATACTCTAGGTTTTAACTTAGAAGACGTGCGAATTGGCGATGTCAGCTTTCCCGAAACCAACGGAGTTATTCGCCAAGTTGAGGGAATGAGTGCCCGACAGGAAGCAGAAAATGCCGCCGCCCTGCAAATGAGAATTGCCGAAGCAGGCCGTCCGATTGTTCCTCAATCTCCCGTACAGCAGTTAAACTTAATTTCAGGTAATTCTCCTGCGAGTCTTCCAGCTTCAGACACAACAGCAGGGTTCGATCGCGATTTACAACAACTAACACAACAACTTGCTCAAAACAGCCTCCCTCCCGGGAGAAATCCTCCCCAACTTGCACCAACCGTACTCGCAAGCAGCGATCGCAAAACAACCGCATATTTAATCTACAAACTTTCTGGAGAAGCGATCGCCCTAACAGCCAATCCTTTTACAATTGGACGCGAACCAACCAACACTTTAGTATTACAAGACCCGCAAAGTTCGCGCTACCACGCTCAAATCCGCCGCGCCACCGACGAAATTGGCAAACAGCGGTATCAGCTTGTCGATAGCGGCAGTTCCAACGGCACTTTTGTAGGGGGGCAGAGGCTGGCTGCTAACGAGCCTTTTTGGCTGCCAAATGGTTGCGAAATTGCGATCGGCGACCAAAAATGGATCTTTCAAGATTCGTGAGTGAGAGAAATGAAGATTTTTTTAAACAGCAGATAAAGACAGAGGAATCCCATCGGCGTTCATCTGTGTTTATCTGCTGACATCTGCGGTTAAAAAATCCCAATTTAAGTAACTTGCTTTAATCACGATATACAAGTAATAGATGCCGAATCTACCGTCAACAATAGAACTCTTGCAAAAATCCAAAGCACCCCACCCCAACCCTCCCCTTATTAAGGGGAGGGAGCAAGATTATTCTTGTTTCTCCCCTTAATAAGGGGGGACTAAGGGGGGTAAATTTGACTTTTGCAAGAGGTCTAATATGAATGTTTTTTTAAACTGCAAATCAACGCAGATAAACACAGATTAATTCCATCGCCTTTCATCAGTCAGGTTTCTGTAGGGGCGTTGTCAAGAGTCCCCGCCCTTCCGACACAGCTTGACAAATCCCTCCGGCCCAATTCCCTATACTCCCAGGTAGAAGTCTCTTGCCAACCCTAGGGGGGATATCTCCACAAGCATTTCGAGCGATAATTTGTCAAGATTGAAAATATAAGTAGAGGACAACCCCATGAACTTTTCTATACAATCTGTTTACAACTGGTACCGCGACACCCTCCGCAACCCCAAATACCGCTGGTGGATTATTCTGGGAACCCTGGCATATCTGGTAAGCCCGATCGACATAGCCCCAGACTTTCTCCCCGTCATCGGACAAATTGACGATGTGGCAATTGCTGTGTTGCTGATTTCCGAAGTGTCCCAAATGGCGATCGACTACTTTAAATCTCGCCAAACAGAGACAGCTTCAGCATCCGAAGCCACCGGCAGCCCTTCTGAAGCCAAAGGCAGCACAGTTGACGTAGATGCAGTTTCTGTACAATAATTGCCAAAAATAATCGATCGCTACAGCCCCGACTTCTTCCAGAAATCGGGGTTCTTGTTTTTTAAATGGCAACTGCTCAGATCGTGCTCCAAAGCTGGTAATTTTAACTATGATCCATCTGTGTTAACAAAAAATTTTTTTTATAGATGAAGTTTAGCGAAATAGTAGAAAAACTTAACTTAGCCACCAGTCGCACCCTCACAGCGTCGGTTGCTACCGATCCGGAAATTACAGGCGTGGCCCCTGTTGATGAAGCTGCATCGGGCACAATCAGTTACATAGAAGGTGCTAAATTTGCCGCTTATACAGCCACTACAAATGCTTCGGCTTTAATTTTACCCTCAGATGAAAGCCTCCAAGCTCAATGTGACGATCGCAACATTGCTTGGATTGCCGCAGCAGATCCGCGATTGCTGTTTGCTGAAACGATCGCCATTTTCTATCAACCGTTTCGCCCAGCATCCGAAATTCATCCCTCAGCCGTCGTTCACCCCTCAGCAGAAATTGGTGAAAATGTCTATATCGGCCCCCACGTCGTTATTCAAGCAAAAGTCAAAATTGGCAGCAACGTTTGCATTCACCCAAATGTCGTAATTTACCCAGATGCGGAAATAGGCGAAGGCACTGTTTTACACGCTAATTGTGTCATTCACGAACGTACTCGCATCGGGGCAAATTGCGTGATTCACAGCGGTGCGGCTATTGGTTCCGAAGGTTTTGGGTTCGTGCCGACAGCCACAGGATGGGTGAAAATGGAGCAGTCTGGGTGCACTGTATTGGAAGAGGGCGTTGAGGTTGGCTGCAATAGCACGATCGACAGGCCCGCTGTCGGAGAAACCCGCATCGGCCAAAATACAAAAATCGACAATTTAGTACACGTAGGTCATGGCTGTCAAGTAGGAAAAAATTGCGCGTTTGCCGCTCACGTTGGCATGGCAGGCGGGGTAAAAATTGGCAACAATGTAATTTTGGCAGGTCAAGTGGGAATTGCTAATCAAGCCAAAATCGGAGATGGGGCGATCGCCACTGCTAAAGCCGGAATTCACAGCGACGTGCCCGCAGGGGCGATCGTGACGGGCGTTCCAGCAATTCCCCACAAACTATTTCTTAAAGCCGCAGCCGTCTACAACCGCTTGCCCGAAATGTACCAATCTTTGAGGCAAATTCAGCGCAAGCTCGATCGGTAGTCAATTGGCAGGTGGCAGTAGTCAGTTGTCCTCAGAAACCTCGGAGAAACCCCGTGCGTTTACGCCGCCGATCAAGCTGTGATGAATGCTCGCTAATTGTCCCTCAGTTGTAGAACTCCCTACAACTAAAGAAAAAGCTGAGCTATGATATGTACTGGAACTATGGGTCTAGCTCTAGATGGAAAAACAGGAATTTATCGACCTCCTTAAGCAAGGTGTAGATAGCTGGAACTTTTGGCGAGAAAAAAATCTTGATGTAGAGGTAGATATCACCCAGCTTATCTTCAATACAGACTTGAGCGGAATTAACTTTAGTGGGGTTAACCTGAGTGGCTCTGACTTGAGCCAGCTAGATATCAGCAGGGCTAACTTCAATGGTGCTAACCTCAGCGGAGCTAACCTTAGCGAAGCTCAACTCATTGATACTGACTTCGGCGAAGCTGATCTCAGCAAGGCTAACCTTAGCGAAGCTTACCTTACCGATGCTAATCTCTGTGGTGCTAACCTCGTGGGAGCTAACCTTACAAAGGCTCATCTAGGTAATGCTAACTTCCGTGATGCCGATCTCAGTGGGGCTAACCTCAGTGAAGCTTACCTTCTTGGGACTGACCTTGGTGAAGCTAACCTCGGTAAGGCTAACCTCAAATCTGCTGAGGTTATCGAGGCTAATCTTAGTGGGGCTAATCTTAGTGGAGCTTACCTTAATGGAGCTAACCTCAGCGGAACTGACTTCAGCAGGGCTAACCTCCGTAAGGCAGATCTGGGGTACAATGGGTATGATTTTGAGGGAATTAATACTAATGTGATTAAGAGTAATCTCAGTGGGGCCGATCTACATGGAGCTAACCTTACTGGAGCTAATCTTAGCGGGACTGAATTCTATGGAGCTAATCTGATCAGGGCTAATCTTTCAAAAACTCAAGCAGCAAATGCTCAATTCGCTTTTGCCAAGTTTACTGGAGCCTGTATAGAAGGTTGGCAATATAATATTGCTACGAATTTCAATGGAGTAATTTGTGAGTTTGTTTATTCGGATTCTAACAGGCGAGAACCCTATCCCGTAGGAAGAAGATTTACTCCCGGAGAATTTACCAAAGTTTTTCAAAAAACTTTTGAAACAATTGATATAGTTATTTGCAATGCCATTGATCTAGAAGCTTTTGTTTACTCATTTAAAGCCATACAAGCTGAATACGAAGACGCTAGAATAGATATCCAGAGTACAGAAGAGAAAGGGGAGGATATTCATGTAGTTAAGGTGAGTATGTCTCCTGATGTAGATCGGGAGGAAATTCATGGTGAATTTATGAAAGTTCATGAATTGATTCGCGAAGCTATACAAGAAAAATATAGAACCGAGATTTCTGTTAAAGAAACTCAAATCTTACAGTATCAGCAGGAAACTCAAACTTTAAGAGAAAATATTAATAATCTACATAACATACTTCAAAAGCAAACAGAGGTACAAAAACTCATGGCAGAAACTCCTAAATACGATCTTCGTGGTTCACAGTTCGGTGGTGGCTTCGCTGGAGATAGAGGAACACAGATAGGTGGAATTCTAAATGACTACTCATCTAAGCAAAGTCTGGATGAAGCAGCAGCAGAAATTCAACAGCTTTTGAAGCAACTAGAAGAAACTAATCCTACTAAAACAGAGACAGAAAAAATGATAATTGCCGCAAAGGCTGCTGATGAAATAAAGAATAATCCCACCTTGAAAGCACGAGTGATTGGCGCCCTCAAATCAGGAGGTACTGAAGCATTTAAAGAGGCGGTAGATAACCCGCTAGTTAATGTTTTGGTAGCAATTATTGAGGGATGGATGCAAGCAGATTAGAAGCTTGTCCCATCACAGTCCTCCACCATAAAAAGCTCGCGGGTTTCCGATCGTTAAAGGAGTAATATCTCGTCAGATAAAAGCTAGGACTCAATTAGTCATTGCAATAGAGTTGAGGCGTCCAGGACTATAGCTATTAAAATGTGGAATCACCTAAACAACCTGCGACTGCTGTCGCCGTCAATACCAGCAATTGTCAAAATAATCTTGTTTTTCTCAACTTGGATTGTCGTGTGGCTTCCCGCAGCGATCGTGCTGGCGATCGCCCTCAAATGGCATCCACCTCAACCCCTGGGAAACAAAAAACTACCTTTACTAGCTTCCCTCTACGTGATTGTCCCCTTCATTTTATGGGCGACAAGTTGGATCGAAAATACATCTTTTATTAACTGGGGTTGGGATTGGCAACCCGCAGTTTTTATGTCATTACTGTGGGGATTAGGATTAGGAATAATCAGCTTAGTAATTTTATTCGGTCTGCAATTAACCGCAGGCTGGCTTGAGCTAAAAAGCGGGGAAATTTCCACCGAAACAGGCGAAAAAAAAATTAACTTTTGGACTTTAATTTTTAACCCTGCTAGTCTGCTGACTCTGTTATTAGGACTGTGGATTAGCGCCACAGAAGAGTTAATCTTTCGCGGCTGCTTGCAAACAATACTCCAGCAAGATTACTCAATGCTAATCGCAGCAGCGATCGCCAGTTTCATTTTTGCGATCGCCCATCTAATTTGGGCCGCCAAAGAAACTCTACCGCAACTACCCGGATTGTGGCTGATGGGGATGGTTTTAACATTAGCCCGCATCGCCGACAATGGCAGTTTAGGATTGGCGATCGGCATTCACGCAGCTTGGATTTGGGGTATAACTACCGTAGATACAGAAGGCGCAATTAAACCTACTTCTACCGTACCAGAATGGATTACAGGAATTGCCACCAAACCGCTAGCAGGTGCAGCCGGCATTTTATTGCTACTAGCAACCGCAACCTTACTCTTCCTAACTCTTCCTAACTCAAATTAACGTTAATCAGCCCTAATCAGCTTAAATCAGCGGTAAAAATTCAGACATTAATTCAAGTGTCGATCGATCGTCACAATCGAAACTGGCCGCAACGCATCAAAACGAGTTGAATTCCCCCCAGCCACAGAACGCGATAACTGCACTTGCACGATTTGGTAACTCCAGTGCGGTTCCCGGCGCACCCGATCGCCCATCCAGCTCAAAACAGTAGCAATATCCTCAAAAGCATCCAAAGCCAGCACGATCGACCCTCCAGGAAGCAGCCGCAGCGCGCAAACACCCAAAATTTTAGTCAACCCTCCGCCACTACCGCCAATAAAAATCCGGTGCGGAGGACGCAAGCGGTGCAAGATTTCCGGGGCGGTTCCGTAAATCGAAAACACATTTTGCAACCCAAAACGGCCATAGTTAAACTCGATCGCAGAAGTACCAGAAACCGTTTGTTCGATCGCGTAAACCTCAGATTGCGGGAATAAACGAGCAATTTCGATCGACACAGAACCATTACCAGCACCCACATCCCAGACAACTTGTCCCGGTTGCAAAGCCAATTGTGCCAGCACCAACACCCGCACTTCCCGTTCCACCGTCAAACCCGGCTTATCGCCACAACCGATAAAAGCTGCATCCGGTATTCCCAACAAAGGCAACTTTTCCAAATCCAAAGGTTCTGCCCTCGGCGGGGGTTCCCGCAGCATCACAACCACGCTCAGCGGTGCAAAAGACTCTCTCAGCAAAGCTTCCAGAGACTTGTGGCTTACCCGTTCCTCGGCCGCCCCCAAATTTTCGCAAACCCAAAACTCGTAGCGTGTCGGCAAATCTAGAGCTTTCACCAAACTTGCCAGGGCAGCCGGAGTGTGAGCTTCGTCCGCCAGCACCGCAATCTTCTCCACACCGAGCTTCAGCTTCGCCGTCAGCTCCTCAAAATAGCGTCCTTGAGATCCTACACAATGAGCATCTTGCCAAGGGATTCTCAAGCGATTAAAAGCCAACTGCACAGAACTGACATGGGGGTGAAAAGTCAATTTTTCTGGCGGCAATTGGGCAATTAACAACTTTCCCCAGCCGTAGAACAGCGGGTCGCCGGCCACTAAAATTACGATCGGTCGATCGCGGTGTTCCACCGTCCCCGCAGAGGGTTCTAATTCGGGTTCAGTCGCCCACCAGCGCCGAATTTCCAGAATTGCTTCGGTCAAATCTTCCAACGCCCAGCGCTCTCCCTCGTGCTGGGGAAAATAGCTCAAATGTCGATCGCTCCCTATTAGCAGAGCGGCCATTTCTACAACCTGCCGCGCCGATTCGCTCAGCCCAGCAGCTCCATCTAAACCTATACCAACAACGTGTACTGTCACTTTTTAAGCAAAAAGTAAAAAACCAGAATTACTGATTTTTCCTGGTTTTTCATCAGAAAAATGGGTTTGAAACCCCGTCCTTTTAGGACGGCTTTACAGTTCGCCATGAGTTGTAAGCCAGAAACTTACAATCTGTGGGCTTTGCGTTTTGACACAGGCGTTTTCCTGTACCAAGACTGTGGAGGCTAATGCGAGATTTTTTAGAATCTTCGCCACCTACGTAACACTTTCCATACTTAGGATGCTTGACAATCCCCCCGCGCTTCAATCCTTGCGACATGGAGCCACCGTAAGGACGGCGATATCCGTTTTTCCCAGGGTTAAAAACGTGCAATTGTCTGCGATAAATGCGGATGGGCTTACATTCCATCACCACCATATTTTTTGGTGATATATCGCCACCTACCAACAGGTAAGCTAGCACCCAAGAATCGACACAATGGGCATCAAAAACATTGGATAACTTGACCTTAGATTTTTTGAGACATAATTTTTGACGAGTTAAGTAGGTGTCGGTATAGCCATCAAATTGGGTGACAGGTGCAATTCTTTCCAACTCGGAATAACACCATTTTTTGCCAACTTCTAAGGGCGAAAATGACTTATTCCATTTGCGACAACCTTTTTTGGTCAATGCTTTTACATCCTCAATTCCAATGTCTGAGATAGGAAAGATGGTATCAAAAACTTTGACTACTCGGATTTTGAATTGCCAACGCGCCTTAGTGCTTGGAGGAATCCCGCCACGCTTACGGTTTTTACGAGGTTGGCGACAAGGTGTTTTTCGATTGCGCCTTCCACGTCTGGCGTTTGTACTTGTCTCCTCAGCCTCTTTAACCCAATCAACAGCATGAAACTGCTGATTTAAGTAGGTATGAGCTTTTGATTTGACTGTGTACCCCTCACGTTTAGAACCCGGATCGATTCCAACTGCTACAGGTTGAGTATGACGATTTGAAGGTTCAACGTTTAAGCGAACACAAAATATCCCTTTACGGAAAAATGGTGTTGCTTTTCCAGATTTAATCCAACGCTCTGCCCTTGCGGGTGTTGTTGGCATTAAAGGACGTTGCTCAAAGTCCACTACAGGAACGTATTGCATGGTTTTTGTTTGGCGATAAGCCTAACTGTTTAATTTCCTTCGACTTTGACTAACGGAGTGGTTACGGGTTAGGAATAGCGCCTGTAACGTCCAATGAAAGTGCCACCTTCAGTTAGTTCAAATTGGTTTCTCAACCGTTGTCTAGTCCTACTTGCGCTTGTTTTCTACCTATGGCTTGGTTTCCTTACAAGCCCCATCCCTTTAGGGTGGGGTTAGTGACAAATTTTTCCCTTGACTTTACTGTCAAACAAAAATAATTAAAGCATTTAATAGGCAATATCCTGACTATTGCCACAGGGGAGAGGGGGAGAGGGGGAGAGAGACTGGGAGAGTGGGAGATGGGGAGAGGGGGAGATGGAAAAAATCTTCACATCGATCCTCTTCCTTCTTCCTTCTTCCTTGTTCCTTCTTCCCTCTTCTTTCGTTAAAACTCAAAAACAGGCCAGTCAGGTTGTCGGAGGTAGGTAGCCATGTCCTCAAACTTCCGTAGTTCCACTCGGTGTACGGACAGTTCTTGCGGCGTGTCCAGCCATTGCTCGTTCAACTCTGACAGCAAAGCGCACAAGCGATCGCGGTCAAGGTTCGGCCCGGTGTCCCCAAAATAAGCCAGAGTAATGTGTGCCGTAAAATGATATTGCTGTTCAATTCCCAAAGCCATTAAATCGGGATTTTGATAGATCGATCGGCGAAACTCCAGAATTTGCTTGTAAGAGTTTTCGTCCGTCGGTGCCAAACAAACACCCACAGCTCTAGTCATCACCATCAACCCCAGCACTATCCAGCGAATGGGAGCTCCGCCCGCCAAGGGTTTGCAGGCTGCAAAACGATCGGCCATGCGCGAGCGCAGTTGCTCCTCAAATTCTGGATTTTTATCAGAGGCATCTCGAAAAGCGCTGTTCCAAATCAAATCGGCTACGGTTAAATGGAAGCTATCAGGAGGCAGTGCCACGAGCGCACCCTCCCCTATTTCCTGCAATAGCCGTTGTTGGCTCGACTGCAAATTACTATAAAATGCAGCATTTTCTGCATCTTCCCCCGCAGGCGGCGTAATCACTGAATAACCTGGAAAAGGTACAGGATCTCTCCGGCCTGCTTCGTCGGGCTTAAATTTTGGAGATTCCTGAATGTGTTCCACCTGGGACTTGTAGGAGTCCAGCAGCGTCATTCGCGCCACCCGATTTACGTAAGCTTGATAAGTATCATCCAATCTTGATTTCCTCGCGGTGACATACTCCCACACCAAATTTTATATTATGGTGCGGGCTTCCAACAGCCCTATTCAGGATATGTTGGACTTGCGGAACCTGCAACTTTGATTTTTTGGGCTACTGAGCGTTTTTCATGCAAATTTACCTGTTTTGGGGGGAAGACGACTTTGCGATGGCGCAGGCTGTGACAAGTTTGCGCCAAACAGTCCTCGACCCCAACTGGGCTAGTTTTAACTATGACAAGATTATTGCCGATCGAGCCGACGCTGTGGTCGAAGGACTCGATCGAGCCTTAACCCCACCCTTCGGTACCGGCAGCCGTTTTGTCTGGCTGGCAAATACGACTGTAACGCAGCAGTGCTCTCCAGAACTGTTAGCACAATTTGAACGGACGCTGCCGGTGATTCCCCCTACCACCGTGCTGCTGCTGACATCCGTCAAAAAACCCGACAGCCGGCTCAAATCTACCAAGTTAATTTCCCAGTCCGCCGCCCAAGTGCGGGAATTTTCACCGATTCCGCCTTGGAATGACAAAGAATTAGCCCAGCGGGTGCGCCAAGTCGCGGGCGAAATGAACGTAAAATTGACAGCCACAGCGATCGAACTTTTGGCCGAATCCATTGGCAGCGATACCCGCGGGCTATACAGCGAACTGGAAAAATTGCGACTGTTTGCGGGCAACCGCAGCCAACCTCTGAACCCGGAGGAAGTGGCAGCACTGGTACACTGTCACGCCCAAAATACGTTCCAGCTAGCCGATGCGATTCGGGAGGGCAATACCTCCGCCGCCTTGGATTTATTGGCAGGATTAACTGGCCGCAGCGAGCCTGGTTTGAGAATTGTGGCTGGCTTGACTGGTAAGTTTCGGATTTGGCTGTGGGTAAAGGCGATGATCCAAGCGGGCGATCGCGATGATAAAATTGCTCAAGCTCTAGATCTCGGCAATCCGAAACGAGTATACTATTTTCGGCAAGAAGTCAAGAATGCCAGCTTAGAAAAACTGCAAAAAAGTTTGCCTTTGCTCCTAGAGTTAGAAGCTTCTTTAAAACGGGGCCGAGAAGAAATCTCAACCCTGCAAACCAAAGTTATAGAACTTTCTAGCTTGTTTCGCTGATGCGCGACAGAGCACAGGAGCGACACTTTACTGTAAATTTTTATAACAAATTTCGATAGTGGCTATGTGCTTGATGCCCGATCGCGGGGCAAAAGGTCAATAGATACTAGAAATACTCTTAGAATGCCAAAGTAGAAGTTAATGTGGTAAATAAATATTGTCCGCCGAATGCCGATCGGTTAATATTATTTGCCGGCTCTCCACCCCCCCAAAAAAAAGAGCGCTACCCATGACACAACAGAACCCGCGGGAACTGCTCAAGCAAGGCGATCCAAAAGCGATCGCATCTAGCATCAACCGTACACTCAAACCCAAAGGCATCAACGCCGATGTGACGCGGGACAACGGCTGCCTCCACATAATTCTGGAGGCAGACAAAGTACCGGATCAAATGGTATTGGTCGATTTCATCCGCACCG
The DNA here is from genome assembly GCF_036701635.1 of Microcoleus sp. N9_B4. NCBI lineage: Bacteria > Bacillati > Cyanobacteriota > Cyanophyceae > Oscillatoriales > Microcoleaceae > Microcoleus > Microcoleus sp. N9_B4. Next base: position 114,294 of record NZ_JAUBRC010000005.1, read on the forward strand.
GCATGACGAAGCTGGGACTTGAATCAATTCACACTGTAAAGGTTTACGGGCGTCGAACAGGTGACGGATCGCCTACGTGGGAAGATGAAATTGATCTGATGCCTGCGGATTCAATGCCTTACCCCGTAGATAGTGGAATGCCTGACGACTCTGTAGGTTTAGATGATGTCGAACCCGGAGGCGAAGACTATTATCAAGAAGGAGAATTCGATCGAGATGACGGCGAGGAAGACGAAGACGAATACGAAGATGAAGCCCCGCCTCCGAAAAAACAATTTCCCAAATGGGTAATACCTGTGGGTATCTTAGTACCTCTGGCGGCGATCGCAGGGCTTTTCTTTACTAAAACTTTCCCCTTCGGCGACTCGAACCCAGAACCCATCGCCCCCGTAGCTACTTCCCCCTCCCCGAAACCCGCATCTCCCGCGTCTAAAGCCGCTGCATCCTCGACCGCCGCATCTCCAGGCGCACCACAGGCAGCCTCTCCTACACCAAAAGTCGCTCCCAGTGCTGTTGCGCCCGCAAGCCCAGCTCCGACATCTCCACCACCCAAAGCTGCACCAGCATCTCCGACACCCAAGGCAGCCTCTCCGGCACCAAAAGCCGCCGCGCCTAAGCCTGACTCTTGGAGGGAAGCCGTTAACACAGCTCAGAAAGCAGCTATTTCCGCCCAGACGGCTCAGTCTCAAAATGAGTGGATCGCAGTAGCAAGCGAGTGGCAGCAAGCAGTTAAGCTCATGAGAGCCGTACCGTCAACCAGCCCGAACTATCAAAAGGCTCAGCAAAAAGCAGCAGAGTATCAGGCTAATCTGATTGTTGCCAACCGCAGGGCGGCAGCAGCGCCTTAAGAGTTTTGAGTTTTGAGTTGAATACTCTATGTGCTAAAAGTCAAAAGTCCAAAGCCAAAAGTAAAAAAACTTGTTTTTACTGAAAGCTTTCTTACTTTTGACTTTTTTCAATTTTATTTAAAATTTCATTTAAGCTGTCGCGCATTTAAATTGCATATTCGAGGTGGGCGGGACGCCCAACCCCTACTCCCCACTCATTGTTTGATTGTTTTTTAATATACAATTTAAATGCAACAACAGCTTAAGAATGTTAAGAAAGAAGGTAAACAGAATTATATTTGTGTCGGTTGTGGCAGACAATTTATAGATTGCTATCAACCTCATAAAGGTTACTCTTCATATCGTTTCCGGCTGCATCGTCAGGTGATAAATTAGAGGGCAATTCATGAATGATTGTTACAAGTCGCCACCTATCTCCGCGCAATTTTCAGTTGTTCGATTCACAGTCAACAGTCAACAGTCAACAGTCAACAGTCAACAGTCAACAGTCAACAGTCAACAGTCAACAGTCAACATCATGAGGAGTGCAACCGGAATTGATATCAGAGGTCAAACGTGAATGTCTTAAAATGTATGTCAATGTTATGGGGTTTCGAGCAATTGAGAGAGTCAAAAATGTGCATCATACGACCATCATTAATTGGGTCAAACAACTAGGAAAACTCTTGCCAGATTTTTATGACGCAGAAACAACTCCCGAAGTGGGAGAATTAGATGAATTAGAAACATTTTTTGGCTCAAAAAAAACTTGCACCTGGTTATGGACAGGAGTAGATCATTTTAAACCAGGTATTCTAGGATGGGTTTTAGGCGACCGAGCGTGCAAAAACCTTTGAACCACTATGGGGGATTGTTAATAAATGGAAATGCCATTTTTAGGTGAGAGATGGGTGGAAAGTTTACCCGCAGTTTATTCCCGATTGAGAGCAGATCTCACCGCCAAACATACAAACATATATGATAAGAGTTGAGGGTAAAAATACAAGATTAAGGCACTATTTAGCGCGCCTAAAATGAAAAAGTCTTTGTTATTCTAAATTAGACAGCAAGTTGCTAAGGTATTCAATTCAATTACTAATTCACTATCTAAAATTTGCAGATGTTCCAATTCCGTATCAAAATTAAAGAAATTATTCTCTGCGTCCGCGATCGCATTATACGTTTATCATACCTCGATTCAGCAACGCCGGAATTACTCACCAAAAGCAAAGAAACCGGGTTTTTGACCGTTTCTGCGGGTATAACGAAGTATTTTTGCAAAAAAACCCGGTTTCTGACTACCCGTGCGTCAGCCTTATAAACCTAAAATATTGTTTACGGTTGTTGCTGAATGATTAAACCGCCGAGAACACAGAGGACACAGAGTCAGAGAATGAGAGAGATGAATAATTTCGATGTCAATGGATTGGAGATCGGAACATTTTTCATAGCAATCCGCGATAGCGAATAAACACCAACAGCACCGCCCACGATCCTAATGCGACTTTGACTGCAACCAGGATATTGAGCAAGGGGAGAATGCCACCGCTGAAAAGTGTGCCTAACTCTCCGTGGGGTAACTCATATCCTGACAGAGTGATAACGGACAATACAATGAAAACAAGTACCGAAACTTTCTCCAAAGTCGCGGCGTGCCAGCGCTGGTAGATTTCTTGCATCCACTGTGGTGATGAGGTAATCGCCACCAAGCCGATCGCAGTTCCCCCCGCTACACCCGCGGCAAAACCACCGCCTGGACTTAAATGCCCGCGAATTGCTAGTTCGATACCCACCAAGGCGGCAATCGTCGCTCCCAATCGCGCCAAAATAATCGATGGTTGATCGGTAAACTGATATATGGCGCAGGACGGCTTTTCATTGGCTAGCATAAAACTTGCACCCAAGATGGCGATCGTAAATACCACTACTTCAAAGATCGTGTCGTACAGCCGATTTCGCAAAATGATACCGGAAACCGCATTGGGTACTCCACTATCTTGAACAACCAATTCGACGATCGAACTTTGCTGCGATAAGTCCATGGTTGGATTGGCGATTAGCAGCATTTTGACAAACAGCGCTATCCCTGATAAAAAGTAAACCCACTTCATCAATGTTTGTCCTCTGCGTCTGGTGTATTTACATAGGTTAGGGTTGTCCCCGGTGATGAAAGTTCGGTTTGCATGATGTCATAGACACGCCGAACTCTGATTGCGGTGTGATAAAGTTGCGCTTCGCCGCTGTGTTCTAGTTGGCTTTGTGGGGAACAAGCTGCATGAACTTCTTTTTCCATCAGCGCCCGCTGCAATGCCTGTGTAGTCGCATAGGGAACCAGTTCCAGGCGCATATGGCGTTTCTGAAAAACTGTGCGGATGTCATCTATCAGTTGCTTAAAATCACCTGCGGTTTTGTCGTTTGGTATAGCATCGCCCTCTGTCCCCTCTTCGATTACACCCAGACGCAGCACGAGGGATGAACGCACCGTCACTGCATAAAGTGTAATCGCCAGTAGAGTACCCATCAAGGCTTCGGTCAAGCCCACATCCCCCGCCCCTAAAATTGTATACACCAAGGCGGCGATCGCTCCCAATACCCCCCGCAGTAGCAATGCGTGGTATGGATTGACTTGAAACACCACCATACCAGCAGCTAACGGTAGCAGAGCGACGAGGACATAAATGTAGCTATTATCGTTCATAATCACTCCCTGTTTGGGAACAATAGGCCAACACATATCCCAGCATTGTGTTCCAGATTGCTAAGCAAATGATCGCCAGAATCAGCAGGGGCCATTTATTGGGTATTTGCAGCAGCAATCCGACGACGATCGCGATCGAACCCAGCGTATCTGCTACCGAAAGACTGTGCAGTTTATATAAAACCGATCGCTTCCCAAGTAGGAAAGAAGTACCCCAAAACCAGAAAAAAATCCCTATACCGATGCAGGTATAGCTCAATACATCTATTACGATCATGCTTCACTGATACGTTTGATTATATGTGCCAACAACATCAAGCCAGCATTACCCACACTGAGGATAATCGCCGCCACCACACCGATCATCCAATCATCGCGCCAAACGGATATGACGAGAGCGATAATTGCCGCCTTGCTCGAAATACTAGCAAAGGCCAACATTGTCTGCCAGATATCATGATCTTTCCATACCTCGTACATAGGTATGAGCAGAGCCAAAATCATCGCAATTAGAATCAAGTTGTTCAAGTTGTTCAATTGTGTTCCCTCCTGATTTTTCTTACTTAGCTAAATCGGAATTATTCATTTCTCTCTTCTCTTCTCTTGTCTGACTCGGCGTCACTAGCGGTTAAATCATTGAGAAAGAAACTTGAGCTAGGTGTTTGATGTCCGTCGCACTCGGTGTACTTCGTAAAAACCCTCTTCGTGATATTTAACGACAATTGTCTTAGGTGTAAAAGTGATCAGGAAGACATCTAGGAAGATCAGCAAGGGCGATCGATGATTTGGCACTTTTTCCATGATCACATCTTCGTGCCTATGGGGACGGAGGATGAGTTCAAATGCTTCTAAATAAGCTATCGGAATCGCCATGAAGATTTTACCCAACACCCCCAACCATTCCCTCAAAGGTTCCGGGGGTGCGGAGCTGCGCGGCAACAGGAAAGCAATGATGAAGCCGATCGCAATATTTGCTAAACTAAAATCGGCTGTCAGTAGAAACCAGATCGTCAGTCTTAATATTAGCTGTCCAATCATTTTGGTAATGCCATCCAGAATAGTAGGAGCGAAATCAAGCTCATAAAACCGACCAAATGATCGAATTGTTCAAGCATACGTGGCAGTTTGATTGCCGTGCGTTGAAAAATTAGAAAATAGGCTAACCAACCAACGCCGATGATGGCGATCGCCTTAAGCATATTTTCCAGCGTATAAGCCTGAACATCAAAAGCATTGGCTGCAATCAGCCCCGCTAGCAACAGCAACACCGCAGGCCAAAAACCAGGTTTGGCTGCTGTTTGTCCGCCACGAGGTAGAAAGATGAATTTAGCAAAAGAGATTGCTGTTCCGACTGCTGCGACATTCATCGCGATCGCTGGCCAGAATCCCAAATTCTTCACCGTCAACACCTTTGCCCCAAAGCCAACCAACAAGGGAAAGCCAGAGATTGATAAGCTAGCTATGACTAAGGCAATCCAGATTTTGGTATCGATCGGCTTCTGTTTCAATTCTTTCAGATTACGACTCGGTAACGATCCTGCAATCAGAAACAGCGACGATTTGACCAAACCGTGTGCCAGCGCATAAAACCCACCCACGGACGGTGCAGCGAGGATAAAGCCCAACTGCGAAACCGTGTGAAAAGCCAACATCCGTTTGCTATCTTTTTCTAAAATGGCATAGAACACGCCCAGCAGCGCCGTCCCGACGCCAAAGATTTGGACGATGGGTGCCACCTCCTCCACCATCAGCGCACAGCGCACGAGGGGATATACCCCCGCTTTGACCACAATCCCTGACAGCAAAGCCGACACAGGCGTTTCTGCTTCCGAGTGAGTTAACGGTAGCCATAACCCCGATACAAACACACCTCCCTTAACCAAGAGTCCCATAAAGATCAGAGCGATCGCCTCTGGGGGCGCTGCACCCAAGCCGGCAAAACTAAACGAATGACTTGCCTTATAAACCAGCACGGCACCGACTAGATAAAACAGCATTGCCGTATTGCTAATAAATAGATAGCGCAAAGCCACCCAAATCGATCGATCGGTGCGAGGATAGGCAATCAAGAGAAACGCCGCAATGCCGCTGACCTCTAACCCCACATATAAACTGATAAAATCAGTAGAGGCAAAGGCCGCATTCAGGCTGCCGTGTACCATCAGAATTTGTGCATAAAAAAATGCCGTCTTCTCTGTTGGCCAACAGTAGATAATCACCGCTGCTGTGACTAAGGCATTGGTTAAGATGAAATAGCCGCTCAAGCGATCGACTAACAACGTGACACTGAAATTATCCAGTAACTCCAGCGTCACCGCTGACGGCATAGCAAAAAGCAGGAACGCATAGGCAGCGGACGCGAGCGCTCCGAATATTGCCAGATACTTGTCAAGCTTCGGAATCAAATAAATACTAAACCCGACAAAAAACGGGAGTCCAATCCAGGCTAGCGTCAGGGTATTCATGGGGTATTATTCATCTCGATTTCGTTACTTTCTAATGTCGGATTATCTCGTGCCAGCTTCATCACACTAACCAGCATTAAAGCCTGAATCGAAAAGCCGATCACGATCGCCGTTAAGATCACCGCCTGGGGAACCGGATCGGCGTAAGCGACATTTTTCCCCTTTGAAATAATGGGTGTCAGCAAGCCTTCTCGCGATGCCACCACCACGTAATAGGCTATAACCCCTGTACTCATGACATCCATACAGACGATTTTCATGATCAGGTTCTTTTTAAAGATGATACCAAAAAATCCGCAAAATACTGTTGCCAATACCAATGCTTCTAACATGGAAATTGCCTGTTGGATAAGGGGTTTTTGTTATTATATTTGAATAAACGTATATTATTTCTAATGGAACTTAAACATTTTCTAGCCCCTCAAAGACCTGAAAAGCTGTCTAGGTAAGGAAAAGAGTTTGAGGCCCCGTCAGAGCTGAAACCCTTGTCAGTTCTGGAATGTACCCAAGTTAAGCTCAAATCCTTTACCTGTCTTAGTTTGCCGCCAGTTTAGACGTGATTTTGGTCTAAGTCCCGTTAGCGAATCTGTGGCCGACAACGAAGTCCGATCGTCCATCAAAGCCGGTTTCAGACCACTCGTGCGTCCAGGAGTGTTCAATTTAACTGGGGCAAACGTCACTAAGTTCAATCATTCCGCAAGGCTGCGATCGGATCTAAGCGAGCCGCATTCCGAGCCGGCAATACTCCAGCTAATAAGCCTACAGTAAAGGATAGCCCAAAACCTGCTGCGATCGACCATACAGAAACCACAAACGGAAATTTGAACGCTGTCGAGGCCCCAAAGGCGATCGCAACTCCCAACCCAATACCCGCCGTTCCCCCCACCGTGGAAACTAAAATAGATTCCGCCATAAATTGAATTAGAATTGCTGCATTAGTAGCGCCTACCGCTTTGCGAATCCCGATTTCCTTAGTCCGTTCCACAACAGACACCAACATAATATTAGCAATACCGATACCGCCAACCACCAAAGAAATTCCGGCGATCGCGCCCACCATAACCGTAAATAAACCTATCACATTGCTGAAAGTATTAACTATCTCAGCTTGATTTACAACTCGAAAATCATCCGGTTGTGGCGGATAAATATTGTGGCGCAAGCGCATAATATTTTCCACTTGAAATTGAGCATCCGCTAAATCCGCTTCGCCGGCAGTTTCCAACCAAAAACCCGATATCGCAATCCCCGCTAAAGAATTTCTCCCCACAATCCGCGAAGACATATTTTTGAGGGGAATATACACTCGATCGTCCTGATCGGTTCCCCCTACAGACCCCTTGGTTTCCATCACTCCAATGACCTTGTAACGGTTTCCCTGAATGCGAATATCGGAGGATAGCGCATTAACTCCGGCTCCAAAAAGTTCGTCCCGCACCTTAGAACCGAGGACAACTACTGGCTCAGCAGCATTCAATTCATCCTCGTTAAAAAACCGTCCTTCTTGGGGTTGAATGTTCTTAACATCTGGATAGTTTAAATCCGTTCCCAAAATAGCAGTAAATGAATTTTGTCCGCCATAAACCACTTGCACTTGGCGCTGCAAATAAGCCGAAATCGCCTTAACAGCAGGAGCTTGTTTGCCGATCGCCCTAGCGTCATCCCAAGTAAGGGTAGTAGCAGAACCGCTTCCCTGACTGACACCGCCCGATCGCGAAGCGCCGGATAACACCAACAGCACATTTGTACCCAAAGCCTTTAACTGTTCTTCAGTTGATTTTTGTACTCCCTGTCCCACCGAAGTAATAGCAATTACCGAAGATATCCCAATAATTACGCCCAGCATAGTTAAACTGGTACGCAACTTATTATTCCACAGCGCCTCTGTCGCCATCAACGCGATTTGAACATTAGAGATTTTGTTGGTACGGGGGCGAGTCTGTAATTTCATGTTATTTGTTATTTGTTATTTGTTATTGGGTGGCAACTTCTAAGGATTTGGCCTTAATTGACCCCTAATTTATCACCTGACAATGCAACCGGAAACGATAGGATTTGTGGCACGACCCGCCGGGGGTTGAAACCCCCGTCTCATAGTTAAAGTCGGTTGAAACCGACTGAAAATTCGTCTGATGATGCAGCCGGAAACGATATGATTTGTGGCACGATCCGCCGGGGGTTGAAACCCCCGTCTCATAGCTAAAGTCGGTTGAAACCGACTGAAAATTCGTCTAAAACCGATCTACATCAACTAACTCTTCAGTCCTCTTTCAGAGGACTTTCGCTATGAGACAGGGATTTCAATCCCTGTCGGACTGTCGGACTCACTCGCGGACTAACTAATGACTACTAACTACTAACGCAAGCGCGTTCCGCCACCCGGTTGCAAACCCGGAATTCCACCCGACGATGGATTTTGGGATCGAGGCCGCAATCCGGGCGGTAAACTAAGCAGCACTTTTTCATTTCCTTTCAAACCCGATCGCACTTCCGTCTTATCATCCACCGTCATACCAGTCTTAATCGGCATAAAAGCAGGTTTGCCATCTTCTGAACCCGGAACAAAAACCCCCGTTTCCCTTTGTTGGCGGACAATTGCCGCAGTCGGAACTACCAAAACATTTTTGAGTTCACCAGCCTTAAACTCCACATTCACATTCATGCCCGATCGCAGCATTTGTTGATCATCATTAATAATTGCCGCTTTTACCTCAAAACTTGTCACATTTTGCTGGACGATCGACTGAGGCGAAATTTGAGTGATTTTACCTGCAAAAGTCTTTCCCGCAAAAGCATCGGCTTGAATAGACGCAGCCTGGCCGATCTTAATCTGAGAAATATTAGTTTCTGCTACGTTTGCTACTAATTGATTTTTGGAAGCTAAGGACAAAATCGAAGAAGAAGTAGCCGAAGAAACCGCACTACCTGCCGTCGTGGGAGTCACAAAAGCGCCCGGATCGGCGTACTTGCGGGTAACAGTGCCGGTGAAAGGAGCCCGCAGCACGCTGTCGTTAATCTGCGCTTGAACGCTTTGCAGGCTGCCTCTAGCAGCGAGAACTTGGGCGCGGGCTTGGGCGATGTCTTCAGGGCGGGAACCAGATTCTAGCAGGGCCAAAGCTTGCTGTTTTTGCTCGACGGCGGCCTGCCCCGCAGCGATGTCTTCCGGCCGTGCGCCTGATCGCGCCAGGGCCAAAGCTTGCCGTTTTTGCTCGACAGCAGCCCTCCCAGCAGCGATGTCTTCGGGGCGTGAGCCCGATCGCGCCAGGGTCAAAGCTTGCCGTTTTTGCTCGACAGCAGCCCGCGCCGAAGCGATTTCTTCGGGGCGAGCACCCGCTTGCAGCAAAGCTACAGCTTGTTCAGCTTGCCTGACTTGCGTTTGAGCTCGATCGCGCTCGGTGCGGGAGTTGTTGACAATTTGCAAAGCAATGGCTCCGGCATTATAGAGTTCCTGATTTCTCTGAAAGTCTTCCTCTGCTTGGTTTTTGGCGTATTCGGCATCTCTGAGTTTGGCGATCGCTTGGGCGATGTCTTCAGGCCGATTGCCCTTGAGCAATTTTTGTAAATTTGCCTGTTGTTCAGCTAGTTGTGCCTCGGCTACGGCAATATCCTGGCTTCGATTGCCGTTAAGCAATTTTTGCAGACTTGCCTGTTGTTCTGCCAGTTGTGCCTCAGCTACAGCAATGTCTTGGGTTCGATTGCCGTTGAGCAATTTTTGCAGACTTGCCTGTTGTTCTGCTAACACAGCCTTAGCCACGGCAATGTCCTGGGTTCGAGTGCCGTTGACCAATTTTTCCAGGTTTGCTTCGGCGGCTGCGAGTTGTCCGCGAGTTTGGGTAAGTTGCCCTTGGAGGTTGGAGTCGTCCATGTAGGCGAGAATCTGCCCTTGTTCAACTTTATCTCCTTCATTGACAAGCAAACTTTTGAGCATTCCTGAAGTTTTGGGGCTGACGTTAACGGAACGTTCGGGCACAATTGTGCCGTTTGCCGAAATTGTAATCGGCAGGTTCACCCTTTCGACAGCAACGGTTTTTTCCCTGCCTCTGGTTTCGCGGCTGGATTTGACTGTGAGTTGGCTGTAAGCTGTGTAGCCGACTCCTGCAAGCAGGGAAGTGGCGAGGAGTCCGCTAAGCCAGGGAGTCAGCTCTTTTTTAATCTGAAAGTGCTTTACTAAGTACATATCAATTAGACCTGATGGGTCTGTCTTGAATTTAGACCGATCGGGAACAGAAAAGGTTCAATTGAAGTCGCACTAAGTTTTTTCCGGTGTTTAATGCTTGCGGGCGATCGAGTTTAGATCCCAACATCGATCTCCAGTGCAGCATAAAACCTGTTGGGCCCAATGCGTGATAATGAATAAAGATAGTTTAATCTCGCCTTTCCTAATCCTTCATGCAATTTGAGTGGGACGAAGCGAAAAACCTTGAAAACATCCGTAAACATCAGATTGATTTTGCCTATGTTCCCGCGATGTTTGATGGTGAAATGCTGATTGAGCTCTTCCGATCGTTTTGATTGTGGCGAAGATCGCTGGTTTGGAATCGGTTTTCTCGGTTCTGGAATAGCGGTAGTAGTCTGGACAGAACGTCAAAACAATGTAATCCGAATCATTTCAGCGCGAAGAGCTAACCGTCATGAGCAGAAACGATTTGAACAGTACCTCTGGTACTAACTGGGCCACCTTAGAGTCAAGGTCAGAAGAGAATATCGACTACTCAGATATTCCACCGCTGACAGATGAATTTTTTGAACGATCGACTTTACGTATTCCAGCCGATCTATCCCACAACTTAGTTCAGCTTGATCCAGATGTCAAGCAGTGGTTTGAGGCTCAAGACTCACAGTATAAAACTTTAATTAATAACGTTTTACGCCAATATATAGAGAATAATAAAACTCAGCACTCAGCATAACCCCACGTTGCAAAGGAATTAGATTGATCGCGAACTGTCTACTCAAACCTTGTGGCTAAACCTACCTTTATCTGAAGAATATATCCTAATATATCCTACGTGTTGTAGTGATTTTACCTGCCAGCCATCAACACCTGTTCAGCAGTCAGTTTTAAATCTGGGAAAGTTAGAGAGACGATGGTCTGATTGCCCCGAATCTGCTGAATTTGATATTCCCCATTCACTAAAGTGCAGATAGAGAGGGTGGGTTGTTTGGGCTTCCCAATGTGTTGAGTACCACCTAATCCTGCGTAGTCTGCAATCCAATATTCAGGAATACCTAAAACTGCGTAGTCTTCGACCTTACGGGAATAATCATTTTGCCAGTTGCTACTAACAACTTCTGCCACAAATTTAATCGAACTGCCCAGTGTCAGGATCGACTCGTCAGACCAAAACAGTTCTTTGGTAAGTTCATCTCGATCGACAACTGCAACATCAGGTCGAAATGCTGTCATACCAATATTTGAAGGGCGCAATAGTCCCCGCTGAAGGACAAACCAAGGTAAGCCTGTTCCGTCGATCTGGACACAGATTTTTGTGGTAATGAAGGCTGCAACCTCCTCATGAGGGCCTGTTGGTTCCAAGTCGAATACCTCTCCATCGATCAGTTCATAGTGGTTATCGCCACCATAACGGGCGATAAACTCGTCAAAGCTGAGTGGCTTCTGTTGTATTGGTTGGTCGATCGCAATGGTCATAGCTCAACTTAGCCCAATCAATTCTTTTAGTATATCAGACATCTCCTAAAAAGCCTGTTTTGAACAGGCAGGATGCCTGTTCCACAAGAATTATGGGAGATGTCTATCAGATTGAATACGCGATGTGTGACGGATCAAACCGTTACCGATGCCCCATTACCCTATGCCCTATGCCCTATGCCCCATTTTCATCTCTTACGCCGCAACGCGAAACATTCATTTTACATTCCTAGAAATAGCGGACGATCGCATCGATCGAACTTGTGAAAAGTTCGATCGCCAATTTCCTACTTAACAAACAGCCACTACACCCAACTCTGTAATCGCCGCCTCCGGGCCCACCAAAGAAATATACGGTTCTACAAAATATTTCTTAGCAGCATCCCGCGCTTGTGAAGCTGTCACCTGTGCAATTTCTTCTTGAAACTGCTGGTCAAATTTAATTCCCAATCCCAAAATTTCGTACCAACCTAAAACTTGGGCAATTTGCGAATTAGTTTGTTTTCCTAAAGCATATTGACCGAGCATTTTATTCTTGCAAGCTTGCAATTCTTCCTCGCTTAGTTCGGTGTTGGCGAGTCGATCGACTTCTGCGCGCAATCCTTCAAAAGCAGTCGCCGTATTTTCCGGCGCCGTACCCATGTACACAACAAACTGAGCCGTGTCCAAGCGCGTCGCGTAGAGCGCGGAAACGTCGTAAGCCAAGCCCCGCTTTTCCCGCAATTCCACAAACAATCGGCTCGACAAACCGTTACCCAAATAAGTATTCAGCAATTTAATCGCTGCGTAGTCGGGATTTTTGACAGAGGGTGCGAGGTAGCCCAGCATAATCACTGATTGCTGCGTATCTTGCGCCGTAACGACCGATTGAGGGGAGGGTGACAGGGGGGGGACGGTTAAAGTTGGCAGGGGTGTTAAAGGCGCTTTCCAGTCGCCAAAAGTTCGATCGATCAGGGCGATCGCATCTTCGGTCGAGATTCTGCCGGCTACAGAAATAACTACATTATCGGGACGGAAATAGGTTTTGTGGAACTCTTCGAGCTCGTTTCTGGTGAGCTTTGACATCGTAGCTTCCGTGCCCAAGGGAGAGAAAGCATAGGGATGTTCCTGGTACATCGCGTGCCGCAATTGCTCGAAGGCGATCGCAAATGGCTGTTCTTGCTGCGATCGAATTGCTGATATGGCAATACGGCGTTCGAGCTCGACTTCAGCTTCCGGGAAAGTGGGCGATCGCGTCAATTGCGCCGCTAACTCCAAAATCTCCTCAAAATCCGCAGAAACCGTTTTCAAACTCACTAAAAAATAGTCTGTAGTAGAGTCGGCACTCAACCTCGCTCCCACCGATTCTACACGCTCGGCAATTTCCAGCGAAGACAGTCGATCGGTTCCCTTAGTCATTACCGCCGACAGCAAGTGACACAATCCTGCTTGTTCCGGCTGCACGTAGCGACTGCCGGCCCGCAGGAATATCCTAGCTGCAATAATATCTGCTGCTGGATTTTCTGCTGCTAAGACAACAATACCGTTGTCTAAAACCGTGCGCTGGATTTCATTTTTCATTGAATTCTTTGTTAACTGTTGACTGTTGACTGTTGGCTGTTCGCTATTGGCTGTTGACTGTTCGCTGTTGATTGTTGACCACAGTAACAGATACATTTAACCCGGTAAATCTAGGAATCCACCTAAATCTACTTTGTATGACATATGCTAATATGCTTAAAACGATGATGACTTAATGTAACCATCGCTCTTGCTATTTTAGCTGCAAGTCTTCTCTTACCTTTTTTCAATTAACCGTCAACCGTCAACCGTCAACCGTTATTAGATTGGTTTTAGCACCACAGCCGTGTAGCGGCGGGGAGAAAGATATTGTTGAGCTAGGCGCTGAAGGTCTAATGGCCCAAATGCTTTAATCCTGGTGGGATAGCTAAGCGCTAATTCCGCAGTGGCGATCGTATTGTAATATCCGTAAAGACCCGCTAGCTGTCCCGGCGTTTCGAGCGAGAAAGCAAAATCGTTGCACAGCAAACGCTTACAGCGGAGCAATTCTACCTCGGAAACCGGCTCAGACTGCAATTCCCAAAGCCGATCGCAAATCCGAGATTCCACCTCTTCGACATCCTTCGCGTCCAAGACTGCACTGATAGTAAATAAGCTCGATTCCCGTTGCAACGAGAAAGTGCTGTCGATCGCCTCTACCAATTGTAATTCTTCCCGCAGTTCCCTGACTAAACGCGAAGTTCGCCCGTCTGCGAGCAACACCGACAGCAAATCCAAGCCGCAAGCACTTTGCAAGTGTTCAACTCCCGGGCCCGTCCAGGCCATCATCAGCCGCGCTTGTTCCAATCGGGGGAGGCTCAATTCCTGACGGCGAATTTCTATCAGTGGCGGTTCCGCCTCTGCGGTTAATTTCGGACAATCCCACGGATCATAAAACTGCTCGAATGCTTTCTCCGTAACATCTCTGGCCTGTTGTTCATCAATTCCCCCGACTACCACCACAGTCATATTTTCCGGCTGATAGTGCGCTCTGTGGAAACAGCGCATTTCGTGGGGAGTTCGCGACATCAACAACTCTTCCGTGCCCAATACCGATCGCCTGTAGGGATGTCGCTGGTAAACTGTTTCCATCATTGCTTGGAAACCCAGCCAATCGGGATTGTCTTGAGCTTGACGGATTTCTTCGAGCACCACATCTCGCTCGCGATCGAATTCAGCATCGGGAATCGAAGCGCGCAGCAGCAATTCTGCCAGTGGCTGGGCAGTTTCTGCTAAATAATCGGCCGCAGCGTTGACGAAAAAATGCGCGTAGTCGTGACTTGTAGCTGCATTGGCGACACCACCGCGATTTTCGATTACCTGGTCAAATTCTCCAGGGGCGATCGAATCCGTCCCTTTAAATATCATGTGTTCTAGAAAATGAGCCATTCCCGACCAAGAATCCGGCTCCAGCGTAGCGCCAGCCCTCACCCACACGTCTAGCGCGACCACCGGTGTGGCCGAAATCCGCTGGTGAATGACCGTTAACCCATTATTCATCTTCCAGACATTGGCTGGGAACTCTAAAGCAGTGAGCAGTTGAGACAAGCTAGTTATTCTTAAACTTTAGTTAACTTCGGCTGCAACTATGGTAGCGCTTTACAGCTCTGCGATCGGGATTAATTGATACAAAAGTCAGTTGACTGTTGACTGTTGACTGTTGACTGTTGACTGTTGACTGTTGACTGTTGTCAGTTGTCAGTTGTCAGTGGGCAGTGGGCAGTGGGTAGTGGGCAGTGGGCAGTTGTCAGTGGGCAGTTGTCAGTTATTAAGGGTAATTTTTGCTTTTTTAACAAACGACCTTAGCCTTAATTTATTACCATTTTTTTGCTCAAAAGTCAATAGGTTGCGCGGGATATTAATGAATCAGTCGTGAGAAAGAGGATGTTATCAGAATATCTCAATAAATTAAGAGATGTAAGAACACTAAAGACCTTGAGAGGAGAAACGACAGATGGTAGCTACCTTAGAAGATACCAAGCGCCAAGCGATCGCGACTAAATTAGCAGACATGAAAGCGCTGCAAAACCTGTTGATCGCCAACGAGCAATTGTTCATCAATTCCTGCAACGACTCCGAACTAGCCCAGCGCTTCCGGGATATGCTCGAAGACGATCGCAAAAATTTGGGCGTATTAGAAACTACGATCGTGCAATACGGCATTCAAGCCGAACCCAAAGAAACCAGCACAAAAATGATTGAAGAAGTTCAGAAACTCATGAAAGGTTCTGAACTGACCATGTTTGAAAAAGTAGCTCAGCACGAACTGCTCAAACACAAACAAACAATGGCCGGCTTGTTAATTCACAAAGCCGCTCAAGTAGTCGGCGCCGACATCGAAGCTGCCATTACCCCGCTCAACACAGTTAACTTTGAGAACCGCGCTCACCAAGAGCAACTCAAAGGAGTTCTCGAAATTTTAGGCGTGCGCGAACTGACCGGCAAAGACCCCGACCAAGGCGTTTGGGCTCGCGTACAAGATGCAATGGCAGCCATGACCGGCATCATCGGTGGTGCAGTTACCCGCAGCAAAGATGAGATGAACATCACCGAAATCATCACCATGGATCACCGCAAAGCCGATACCCTCTTTATGGAGATCGAAAAAACCGACGATCCGAAAAAATTGCAAGAATTCTTCGGTCAGTTGTACAAAGATTTAAGCGTCCACGCAGAAGCAGAAGAACAAATTGTTTACCCAGCAATTCGCAGCTACTACAGCAACACTCAAGAACTGTACGACGAGCAAGCAGAAATGAAGCAAATGCTCGCCAAGATTAAGTCAATGAACCCCAGTTCTTCTGATTTCAAAGCCCAAATCAAACTGCTCAAAACAGCGGTTCAGGATCACGTAAAAGAAGAAGAAAATGATATGTTCCCTCAACTTCGCCGCAACTTTAGCGAAGCACAAATGGAACAAATGGCTACTCAATTCAAAGCAGCCAAAAGCACGCTCCAGCAAGAAATGGCTAACCTGAGCTAATTCAGCAGCGAGCTAATTGTAGCTCTAGGCGAGCTCAAAACTAGCTAAACTGCAACCTATCAATCCCGCTACTAACCTGGCGGGATTACTGTTTTGTGTAAACTCACTAATGTTCAAAAACTAATATCAAATCTGTTAGCATCGGAATTATTCATCTATCTATTCTCGACCTCTGCGTGAATCAGCGTTAATCCTTTGTCATCTGCGGTTAACAAATTATCTTTTTTAAACCGCAGATCAGGGCAGATCAACACAGATTAACGCAGATTATACGCCCGACGATACTACCGGATTTGATCTAACTAAAAAAATGAATAAACCCGCCCTAGGTAACGTGGTTGTGGGGGCCGGTTTATTTAGATTGTGAGTTATAGTCAGAGATGGTGGGTGAAAATCGCCCTCCCAAAATGCGGTTATTTATATATTAACTCGCGCCAAATCTATCCGTTAATCACAGAGCCACCGTTGGGATGCAAAATTTGACCCGTCATATAAGACGAATCTTTTGAAGCTAAAAACACGTAGCTGGGGGCAACTTCATCGGGTTGACCGGCGCGTCCCAAGGCGGTATCTGCACCAAATTTCTCCACTTTTTCTTCAGGGAAAGTTGCAGGAATTAGAGGCGTCCAAATCGGGCCGGGGGCGACTCCGTTGACGCGAATTCCTTTCTCAGCTAAACTTTGAGACAAGGAGCGAGTAAAGGCAACAATTGCTCCTTTTGTGGAGGAGTAATCTAGCAATTGTTGATTGCCTTTGTAGGCCGTGACAGAGGTAGTGTTGATGATGGTACTTCCTTCTTTGAGGTGTTTGAGAGCGGCTTTTGTGAGGTAAAACATTGAGAAAATGTTGGTGCGGAATGTGCGCTCTAATTGTTCGGCGGTGATGTTTTCGATGCTTTCTTGGGGATGCTGTTCGGCGGCGTTATTGACGAGAATGTCGAGGCGGCCGAATTCTTTAACTGTTTGTTCTACAAGGTTTTGACAGAGGCTTTCATCGCCGATGTCGCCGGCGATCGCAATACAGCGCCGGCCTTGTTGTTCGATCGCCTCTTTGGTCTTTTTGGCATCATCATCTTCGTTGAGATAGCTGATGACCACGTTAGCGCCTTCCTTGGCAAAGGCGATCGCCACTGCACGCCCGATACCGCTGTCTCCGCCAGTAATTAAGGCTACTTTATCGCGCAATTTGTCGCTACCGCGATATCCCTCCGCGAAGGATTGAGGTTGCGGAGTCATCTCGGATTCAATACCGGGTTGCTGTTCTTGATGTTGAGCCGGATTAGTTTGTTGTTGAGTTGGCATAACATATTCCTCTAAGTTCTACCTCTATAAATAAAGGTTTTCTGGAACTAGGGAATCGGTCTTTTTGCCGATCGTGCCCTACTACTAAAGACAGTTGGACATCGCATCAATAAACCCGCCCTCCTAACTTATGGTTGTGGAGGGCGGGTTTATTTAAAAACAACCTAACTGCTAATTGCTAAGTCTCAAACTAGAGACTCCACTTAACATTAGAACAGTTCCTTTGTAGTAGGAACTGCAGCATACAGTAAGGGATCGACGAAAGAAGTATCTGTCGTTCCAGTCAGCGAACTCGCCATTCTCGATGCCTCAAGAAGATCAAAGTTGCTAACAAATGTACTCTGAGGTACTAAAAAGTTGGTAACTATGCTGGTGTCTGAAGTGTCTAAGCTACTACGCTCAGTCAGCTCATCAGGGATGCTAGAAGCAGTTACCACACCCGTGCCGCCAGTCACCGGATCGGTTGTCGCTGTTGTTGTCGGTACCACCACAGTAGGCGTAGTATTGGGGCCCGGCACGTCAAAGCTAACCGGGTTGGGCCCAGTTCGGATCGGGAAATTGTTGGGAACGCCCGGAGTATCGAAGACTTCCAAAACCGAGTAAGTGGCTGGTGACAAATTATTAAACCGAGCAATACCAGCAGCATCAGTTCTCACCAGGGGTTCTGTTGCAGCATCGTAGCGACCGTTGCCGTTGAAATCCAAAGTAAAGGGCACATCGGCAAGGGGCGGTTCGTTGCCGTCTCGGATACCGTTGCGGTTGTCATCTCGGAATTTAGGAACCAAGAGGTCATAACGGCGAGAGTTACCTACCAAAGCGCAAGTAAAGGTTTGATTCGCACCGAGAACAACATCCACAGGTTGGGTCGTTTGGAAGTAACCAGGAGGCGTTACTTCTCGAATGCTGTAATTGCCGGGGCGCAAATTGTTGAATGCAAAGGTACCAAACTGATTGGTAGTAGTAGTGGGTTCATTTGCTTGCAACTGACCGTCACCATTGCTATCGATAAAGATGGTGACACCAGCAATAGCTGGCTCATTTCCATCTCGATAACCGTTCAGGTTGAAGTCCTCAAACTTACACCCAGTGATGTTGCTGTTAGGTGTGTTGGCAAAGGTAACGTTGGCGTCTTGAGTGCTCAGGGTAACATCGACGCGATCAGCAGTAGAAGGCGAGAAATTCGGCGGTACTACTTCTCGGACGACATAGTTGCCCGGTGTCAAATTGGTAAAGGCAGCTCTTCCCTGGTCATTTGTGATTAGTTGCTGTTCACCAGTGTTGGGAGTGCCATCATTGTTGGTGTCTAGGAAGACAGTAATACCCCTAATTGGTGCTTCACCCTGATTTGGTTCAAAGCGACCGTTGGCATTCAAGTCGTTGTACTTGAAGACATTGATGATTGGTAGAGTGTTGCCCACACCGGCATTACTGCCAATACCCTGAGTTGCTCCAACAGGAGAAAAGGTAAGTGATGGGGAGGGGTTGGTGGCTGGTAAAGTTGTAACTGGCGCTGCAAAAATCGGTCGTTCACCAGTGGTGGCGATCGATCTTTCACCTGGTTGTTGAACGCCGTCGCGGTTGGAGTCTACGAATTTAGGGTCGTTTGGTTTCAGCGTGTAGGTTGAGTCTGCTACTAGCAGCGGTTGCTCTCTGCTGATGGTACCCTGGAATCGCGCCTGCGGCCCTGGTGCCGAAACCAAAGCGGGGTTTTGAGTTGTTGCTACTGGAGCATTGAGGTTTCCTGGGGCACCGCCACCTACTTCTGGAGGCAGTACACCTGGAAAAATTTCCAAGACTCTGTAATTGCCAGCTCGCAAATCCTTGAAGGTAACTACTCCGTTCGCATCTGTGATGGCTATTGGTTCTGAGCCTGCTCCATCCCAGCGACCGTTCCCGTTCACATCTAAAATAAACGGTACTCGGGCAATGGGCGGTTCCAAGACTCCATTAACCACATTTCGCGTGCCGCTGCGGTCTATGTCGCGAAATTTGTTAACTTCAATCTGATAGAGCGGAGTATCGCCAACTTGAGCACAGGCAAAGGTTTGACCGGCTGCTACTGTCACGTCCAGTACGGGAACGTTGCCGGGGGGTGTGCTTTGGGGAAAATCTTGTGTTTCTAATGGTTCTGCGTTCGTAGCATTAACTTCTAGTCCGGTAACAGAATTAATTTGTCGTATGATCCGTTCTTCCCGAATCTTGTAGGTTCCGGGTGCTACGTTGAACGACCACGCACCATTTTTGTCTGTTAAGGTGTTGGCTTCCCCTGCATCGCGTTGACCGTTGCCATTGGCATCAATATAGATCCTGACATTTTTAATGCCCGGTTCATTTCCATCTCGGAAGCCGTCGGCATCTATGTCTAAGTATTTGCATCCTACAATCCGGCTGCCTGTAACTGCGGTGTTGCCAAAGAAAACGTTAGCATTTGTGTTGCCGACAGTGACTGCGAGGGGGTTGGGAGTGGTAGCCCGGAAACCAGCAGGTATTGCGGTTTCCGTGAGTACGTAGTTGCCAGGAATAAGATTTATGAATGAGAACGCGCCGTTAGCGTCCGTCGTGGTTGAGACTTCGCCAGTACCAGCATCAAATACACCGTTGGTGCTTGTTGCTGATTCGAGGAGGATCGGGATATTTGCCAGACCTGGTTCATTGGGCTGTCGGATGCCATCGCCGTTCAAGTCATTGAACTTGAGGCCTAAAATTGCCGGGCCAGCATTCCCAACCACAACTGGCTGTAATTGCTTGGCAATGCGGTCGTTATCTGTCATGATTTCTCTCCTTCACACCTAAATCCACGTAAATTACAGACTACTGTATGGGTTGTAACTTGCTGAGTAGTTTTTACTAATAGCTGACAACCGCTACTCGATTTTACATACGTCTGCACTTGAGGTAATGTTCCCATCTCACACAACAATGCCTCAAGCTTTGTCGCTGGCAAGTATATCAGGTTTTGAAGAACCCTGGCAATTTGAGGGCAACATCTTCAGGATTTGCACGCCTTCTCTGTCCGTACATACTTGCGGTTTTGAGCTTTAAAAAGCCTAAGACTGACTTCTCCCCCTGATATCAAGTCCGGCTGCATCGTTCTTGTTTGTCATGGTTCGCTGTCCTTGAGGATCACCTCCTCTGGGATTGCCAAGGACAGCTTTCCCAGCATTGATCGACCTACCGGACTTGATTATGGCTTGCCCTGACTGGAAATACGCCGATCGGGTTTGGGGGAATTACCTGATAGTTTCTCACTCACAGAGATGCTACTGCCTCTGAATATTGCACCCAATATACAAGCCAGCTTCGGATTTGCCGGAACTTAGGCTTGAGTGTTGGAGGTTGCCAACAATAGGGTATCACGCGATCGCCCTTCCACCTCTTCCTGATTTTGATCTGCGGTTTGGGATGCGGGGCGATCGAGCTTTGTGTCACCCTACATAACCGAGAAATCTCTCGCGCCCATCGGCCCAAACGAGTGAGCGATCGCCCCTTTAATTAATTCCTTTTTCTTGACAAATTCATCGATTTGTGCATTAGCATCCAGACTGACATTCTGTGGCCCAATGTTAGGAAGATCGCCTAAACTGGCAACCGGTTGATCGACCCACAAATCACTAATTCGATAACTATCACGACCCTCGCTCAAAAGCAAGCTATCCGCCCCCATATTACCCGCAGGTTCTGGTCCGGTATAGCTGTTGGAATCCGTTAACGGGTCGCCATTCAAGGATTGAGCCGCCCTACCCTCAGCATTTCCCGTCACCAAATCTCCCGTCACCACATCGATTTGGCTAGCCCGAATCTCTGCCGAGACCACAACCACCGCAGGCGGAGTCGTTTGAATGAAACCGGGCGGCTGAACTTCCCTGACAACATAACTACCTACCGGAACGTTACGGAAACTGTAATTGCCCTGAAGGTCACTTAATGTACTCGCTTCACCCGGATCTAAACTGCTGTTATTGTTGAGGTCGATGTAAATCTGAGTGTTGGCGATCGGCGGTTCCCCGGGATCTAGGCGACCGTTGGCGTTAAAATCGTTAAATTTCACACCGCTGATCGTGCCCGTTACCAACACGTTACCAAAGCTGAGATTAGTGGCATTTGTGCCGTTGCCCACGGCGATCGGAGTCGGATTAGGCGTGGTTTGTCGAAAACCGGGCTGCGGGACTTCCCTCACCACATAGATCCCTTGAGGCAAGTTAATAAAAGAGAAATTACCTTGGGGGTTTGTTAAAGTCGAAGGTTCGTTGGGGTCTCGGCCGCCGTTGTTGTTGAGGTCAAGGTAAATCGGCCAGTTGGCAACTCTCGGTTCCGTCGGTTCGTTGATACCGTTAGCGTTGAGGTCGTTGAACTTGAAGCCGCTGATGCTGCCGGTAGGAAAATTGTTGCCGAAATTGACGCCGACAACGTTGGTATTGCCGATGATGTCGATCGGGCCTGGATTTGGCGTAGTCTGTACCCATCCGGGTTGCTGAACTTCCCTCACCAAATATCGGCCGGGAGAAACATTGGCAAAAGTGTAATTGCCTTGCGGGTTTGTGATGGTGTTGGGTTCGCCGGGATCAAAGCTGCCGCTGCCGTTGAGGTCGAGGTAAATGGGCCAATTTTCCAGAGGCGGGTCTGTCGCATCTCGGACGCTGTTGGCATTGAGGTCGTTGTATTTGAGACCGCTGATGCTGCCGACAAAAAATACATTACCAAAATTAATATTGCCGATCGTGGCGTTGGAAGTAACGTTAACCGGGCCGGGGTCAGGCGTGGTTTGGCGAAAACCCGGTTGCTGGACTTCTCTCACCAAATATGTATCGGCGGGAATATTGACAAAAGCGTAATTGCCTTCAACGTTTGAAAAAGTAAAAGGTTCGCCGCCGTCGAGCCTGTTGTTGCGGTTGAGGTCGAGGTAAATTTGCCAGTTAGCTAGCCCTTGTTCCCCAGGATCTCGGCTGCTGTTGTTGTTGATGTCGTTGAATTTTGTGCCTGCGATCGTCCCTGCGTTAAAGTTGTTGCCAAAATTGATATTGCCAGCGTTTGTGCCGCTGGTAATTGTGATGGGTGCGGGATTTGGGGTAGTTTGGCGAAAGTTCGGCTGCTGGACTTCCCTAACTTGGTAAGTTCCTGGCGGCAGGTTGGCGAAGATGTAGTTGCCTTGCGGGTTTGTAAGGGTGGAAGGTTCGTTAAATTCTGGCTGACCGTTGTTGTTGAGGTCGAGGTAGATTTGCCAGTTGGGAATGGGGACTTCTCCGGGATCTGGGAGGCCGTTGGCGTTGAAGTCGTTGTATTTGGTGCCGCTGATGCTGCCGACTTGGAAGTTCCCGATGTTGACGTTGCCGATGTCTATTTGGCTGGCGGTTCTGGTGGGGGTGGATTCGGACATGGTGTTGCTGGGGCCCAATGAACGCGGTTCAATGTTTTCTGTAGGGCAATCTAGCAGTTTTTTTGCCAATTGCAGCTATTTCAGAGGATAAATTATTTTTAGGAAAGGGAAGGGGAGGGGGGAGATGGGGAGAGGGGGAGATGGGGAGAGGGGGAGATGGGGAGAGGGGGAGATGGGGAGAGGGGGAGAGTGGGAAAAATCTTCACGCTTGACTTCTTGGCTTAACATCCATCCGTTAAATTCGCCCTTCCTTGCCAATGCGTTGCCGAACTTCACGCTTGACTTGTTGGCTTAACGTCGATCCGTTAAATCCCGTAGATTGCTCGTTGCCGAAATTCCCAATTTTTTCCAGATTTGATGTACGATCGCTACCAGTTTTGCAGAGGTCGAATTCCCAATGTCCCAAAACTTGACAGCAAGCTGGAATGACGCCCGCGAAGTTCCAAGTTTGCTCTTCGGCTGGAGTTTGTGCGGTTTATTGGCAATAAGCTCGATCGCCCCTACTCCTGCTGTCGCACAGCTACCTACCTCCGAACAGAGTAACAGCAACAGCCCGATCGCTCAAACAGGTGCGATCGTCCGCCCCGCAATCAAATTGGGCAGCCGCGGCTCGGAAGTGATCGAACTCCAAGCTGCTCTTCAATTGTTGGGCTTTTATACTGGCGCTGTAGACGGGATTTTCTCACAAAGCACCGCTAGAGCTGTGTCTCAGTTCCAGGAAGCAGCAGGTCTGCCTCCAGACGCCATAGTCGGTCAAGATACTTGGAATCGGCTGTTTCCTGCTGCTCCGAGCGCGATCGAAAACCCGATCGCCAACGCTCCTGTAACTGCCGACAACTCAGAGATTAGCCCCCAAGCGCAGTCAACCAATTTTCCCGTTTTAAGAAGACGAATGCGGGGGGCCGCAGTCAGAGATTTGCAAGAACGGCTGCGGGCCAAGGGATTTTTGCGGGTGAGTGCTGACGGCGTTTTCGGCCCGGAAACTCAAGCTGCTGTCAAGGCAGCTCAGCGACAATATCAACTGCCAGCAGACGGCATTGTCGGCCGCGCAACTTGGGAAGCTCTGCTGCGTTGACAGCAAGCCAATAGTGCCGGGTATGCACGTTGCGGTATCGGGCGATCGTACAAATTGTTAATAATCGCTTTGGGAAGTATTTCTTCACATCAAAAAGTGTCAAGTTTGGTAAACAAAGTGTTTTTATGCGCGCAGTTGGTGTTAACTTAAAAACATGAGGGGCAAAACCAAGAAGCACAAAAAACTTGGATAAAAAATTTGGAATTAGAGTATTTGTCCCGATCGGCTCTAGTTCGCAGGCAACGCCTGAACCGTGTAGCTTATTAGCAAATAAAGGTTGATATTGCGATTCGTATTGGTTAGATAGCTTGAGGCTATTGGATTAATCAAAAGTTGCGATCGCACAGTCAAACACAGAAGTCTGAATAGACTCCGCTGATAGCTAGCTCGTCTGCAGAGTAGTTGCAAAAAAGTCCACCTTAGTTGTAGTTTGCTGAAACTCAGCAGAGCTAAAAACCCACTTGAATCAACTGAATTTACAAACTTTTTAGGGTCTGGCATCCGATATGCTAGGCCCTAAAATTTGGATTTTTTTGTTGAAGTAGTCAACAGTCAACAGTCAACAGTCAACAGTCAACAGTTAACTAATGACTAATGACCATTTCATTTAATCTCCTCAATTCGAGCATTCAAACCGTTAGCGCTGAGCATTTGTAGCAATTCCTCAGCTTTTTCGCGTTCCCGAAAAGCACCGGCTTGCATCACCGGTCGTCCGCTGGCAAAACTGCGAAAAGCACCGGGAACGAGGGATTGCATTTTTTGTCGATCGCCCCAACTGTCGGTATCCACCACAACTCGATACCGGAAACCCAAAGCTCTGGCTCGATCAAATGACGGCGAATTATCCGCGGCATCGGGCAAAGAATTCCCCCCTAAAGCAGCAGGTACATAACCGCCCCTTCCGATCGGAATGTTGCGGCCCGGAACCGGCAATCTACCCTCGGAAGCAACCGAACTCGAACTATCAAAATTGGGAGAAATTATTGGTTGCTGTACCGAAATTTCCGAAACAGATCGATAATTCGGATCGGGCACAGGAATTGCGATCGCCCCTGGGACTACCGATGAAGCAGCGGCATTCCTCGGAGAAAGCTCTTGCCGCAACTGGGCGCTTCGCGGTGCGGGTCGAGTTTCCACTGGTAGCCTGGAAACGGGCGCAGGCGGGGGAATTGGCGCTCTTTCAACTCTGGGACTTAGCCGCCCGGGAGTGTAAGCCGGGAGAGAAGTGTCTGGACCACCAATGCTGGGAGGTCGATCGGCCCTTAGCTGCAAAGCACTGCCCCCCATTGGCCCAGGGGTAAAAGTTCCCGCCACATCAACCGATCCCGTCGTCCGGTTGCTCAACAATTGATTGCCGTAAGCTGGAATTACTTGACCTTTGGCCGCATTGTTCACATCATACTGACCGTTGTTGCGAATGACATTGCCCCCCGGTTCGGCCGCAGTGCCCAAATCCGGCAGAGCTCTCGATATCGCCACAATTCCGTCCCGCCGATTACTCTCGATATAATTGTTACGCAGCACCGGTCTAGCATCAGCTTGCACCACCACGCCATCTCTATTGCGAGTAATTTTGTTACCGATTAGCAGAGGCGAAGCGTTCTGCGCTACATTCACCCCAAATCCCGTGTTTTCAAACACATTATCTCGAACTTCCGGCTGGGAACTGCCAAAAATCGTGATGCCGTTAGCTCCATTTTTCGAGAAAACATTCCCGCCAATCGTCGGCCTGGAAGTACCCACTACCGAAATGCCGTCGTGAGTGCTGCCAGAAAAAGTATTGTTAACAACCGTCGGAGAACTCGATTCGATCCACAAAGCGTAACCGCGATAGTTGGTATTCGTCACCGTCACCCCGCTGAGTCCCGCCCCATCTGCGCCTAAAATCGCAATATTTTGACCCGCCGAAGTCGGACTGATAAAGTATCCTCCGCCTTTGATGAGAATATTCTGACCGCGAGTGTTGGGATTTCCCTGAACTGTCACGCTGGGCCTGAGCATTAATGGAAATTTTTCGCCGGTTTGCTCGCTGTAAGTACCGGGCGCTAGCAAAATCGCTGTTTTGGGCGGGGCGACGCTTAAGGCGTAGGTAAGGGTTTTGAACGGAGCTCCATCGCTGCCGTTGCCCCCCGTGTCGCTGCCCCCGGTCGAGCTGACGTACAGTATGTTAATCTCGCTCTCCAGGGTCTGAGAAAGTAGCTGCACTCCCGGTACTCCGGCAGCGATAGCTGACGGTTGAGGGCTGCAAAAGGCGGTCATCGCAAAGACGAGCAGAAGGCAAGAACTCAGACAAGATTTTTGCGATCGATTTTCTTTGCACCAGGTCGGTTGTGAGTAAATCAGCATAAAAAAACGCAACTTATCTGTGAGCCGAGTTTCGCCTCCGGTGTTTCGTGTCGGGTTTTCGCGATCGAAGTTTAAAGACGCCCGCCTGCTTGGGTTGTTCTCCCTTAATCTTTGGTGTTGTTCTGCTAACCTCACGGCTCTCCTCCCAAGTGTGGTATGCAGCTTAACGATTTCACTCTCATCAAGTTTGATCTATTATGCTTCGTTTTTCTCAAATTCAATAAAACTTAAAAATTTGTCTAAATTAGAACTCTTGCAAAAATACAATGCACCCCACCCCAACCCTCCCCGAAGTCGCGGGGAGGGGGCAAGATTATTCTTGTTTCCCCCCTTAATAAGGGGGGACTAAGGGGGGTGAATTTGACGAGAGCAAGATATCTATTAAATCGGTTGAAGTAAAAATTAGGTCGATCGCTTTGCTACGATCTTCACGGCGTGGGAGAATGTAGCGGGTTGATTGGTACGATTAATTATAATTAGGGTGGTTCTGAATGACCGACAAACAAAACAGAACTTTACCGGCACAGCCAGCCCTCTGCCGGATTTTAGATGCAAATTTAGATCGATCGCGCGAAGGGTTGAGAATTATTGAAGAATGGTGCAGGTTTGGTCTCAACAGCGCCGATTTGGCTGGCGAGTGCAAGCAACTGCGTCAAGAATTGGCTGCTTGGCACGTCGCAGAACTTCGCAGTGCTAGGGATACGCCGGCTGATCCGGGTACGGAGTTGACTCACCCGCAGGAAGAGCAGCGTTCGAGCATTCAGCAGCTACTGGAGGCGAATTTCTGTCGGGTGGAAGAAGCTTTGCGGGTACTCGAAGAGTATGGCAAAATTTACGATCGGAATATGGGGGCCGCTTTTAAGCAGATGCGCTATCGGGTTTATACTCTCGAAAGCGATTTGCTGGCTTACCGGCGCTACCAGCAGTTACTTCGATCGCAGTTATACCTTGTAACTTCGCCGAGAGACAACTTGATGGGAGTCGTGGAAGCTGCTTTGCAAGGCGGACTGACTTTGGTGCAGTACCGCGACAAAACCTCAGACGACGGGGTAAAGCTGGCCAATGCGCGCCAGCTTTGCGAACTTTGTCACCGCTATGATGCTTTGCTGATTGTCAACGATCGCGTGGATTTGGCGATCGCAGCGGATGCCGACGGCGTACACTTAGGACAGGGAGATTGGCCTGTGGCGGAAGCGCGCAAGTTGCTCGGCCCGGGACGGATCATCGGTTGTTCGACTACGAATGGCGAGGAAATGCAGCGAGCGGTTGATGCGGGAGCCGACTATATTGGAGTTGGGCCGGTTTACTCCACTCCTACTAAACCTGATAAACAGGCGGCGGGTTTGGACTATGTGCGGTATGCTGCTACTAAGTCACCGATTCCGTGGTTTGCGATCGGCGGAATTGATATCAACAACCTCGATGAAATATTGAATGCCGGAGCTCAAAGGGTTGCCACAGTACGCGCGATTATGGAAGCAGAACAGCCTACTTTAGTCACGCAGTTTTTCATCTCGCAGTTGATTCGGATGCAGAATCTGAAAGCTCAGAAAGCTTTGCACGGAAAAAGCTAGGTTTATTTGCGATTTGTAGGGCGGGTTTAGCACAGGAAATGTGTGCATAAAATATAATTTTGTTACAAAACCCGCCCTGAAAACAGATATTTTACTGATGATAAATCAAATTGCGCTGCAAGTTAACGGAGAAACCCGCAATTGTGCGATCGACACACCGTTACCAGAATTACTAAAACAATTGGGATTAAACCCGCGCTTGGTGGCTGTGGAGTACAACGGGGAAATTCTGCACAAACAATTTTGGGAAACTACACAGATGCAAGAGGGCGACATCTTAGAAGTTGTCACAATTGTCGGAGGAGGCTAGCCAATTTTTAGGAGTAAAAACGAGAGTTTTTCCTGCTTCTCTGGTTCTTGGTAAGCACCCACAGTCCTTTCTCCAGGGAAACAAATTGCAAAAAGCTCTGCCTCCTGTAACTTTCTAATAACATAGAAAATCAGGAGGCAGAGCCTCTAGATATGCGTTCCCAGGCATAGCCTAGGAACGAGGAAATCTTGTCCCCCCCTTATTAAGGGGGGCTAGGGGGGATCGAGACTTTGAGACAAACAAAAGAGACTTAAGGAACGCCCCAAAATATCGCAATTAAACTGCGACAGCTTCAGCCACCGGTTCAGCCACAGGTGCTGCTACAACAGGATAAATGCTGACTTTCTTGCGAGTTTTGCCTTTTCTTTCAAAAGTCACCACACCGTCAATCATGGCAAACAGAGTATCATCTCTGCCGATACCAACATTATTACCGGGGTGAACTTTCGTGCCGCGTTGGCGAATCAAAATGTTGCCTGCTTTGACAACTTGACCGCCGTACTTTTTGACACCCAGACGCTGAGAATTAGAGTCGCGTCCGTTACGTGTACTGCCTGTACCTTTCTTGTGGGCCATAATATCCTCAACTGTATTTACTATGTTTTATTCTGAATCAGTTTCGGCGGTTTGGGGGGTTTCAACAACTGCTTGAGTTAAGTCTCTGGCGGCTAAGACTGTACCGTTGACGCTAATCGAGTCAATCATAAAGCGAGTTGTTTCTTGACGGTGCCCTTTTTTCTTCCGAGTTTTCTTTTTCGGCTTCATCTTGTAGACGAGGACTTTGCGGCCCCGGAAATGCCGTAGAACCGTTCCTTCTACTGTGGCATTTTCTAGTAGAGGCTGGCCGATATGAACCTCGCCTTCGTGCTGGATCAGAAATACTTTGTCTATGGTGACTTTGGATTCAGCTTCAACGTGAAGCAGTTCGATGTCGTAGAAGCGGCCTGGTTCTACCCGAAATTGTTTGCCGCCGGTTTCAATGATTGCGTAAGTCATGGGATGGTGGTTGAAATTGCCGTACAGGTAGCTGATGAGTCATTGGTCATTGGTCGTTGTGGACTTTTGACTGCTGACTGCTCTCCAGCTTTTGGAATGTCTTAACCTGATCCGAGCCGGATTTAGACAGACAATCCACTATTATTGCGGATTGTTGTATTTTTGTCAAGGTAAAAGGCACTTAATCTTTTCTATTTGTTAGTTTGAGAACAGATTTGTGGCGACGAACTACGGAATGCTTACAGAGTTAAATGTAGATTTTCTCGGATTCTCTCTTCGGAAACAGGGCAGGTAAAAATGGCAAATCGCATCTGGAAATTCTTAAATACTGATATCAAAGAACTGTGTTCCGCCGAAGCAGCGGAGGGAATCGGAGAAGCTGGGAAAACAGCCGCCGAATTGGCAAAAATGTTCAAAGAACAAGGGCTGGACAATAGCAATTTGCTGCTAGAGGTTTTGAACTCTCCCTTAGCTCAAGTTGTGGGAACTGGATTGCCATTTGTCGGGATTGCGGCAAAACTGCTGGCGTTTTTTATCGAAAAAACTCAACAGCAGCCGACTTTAGCTGAGTGCATTTTCCTCGTCAGTCAGGCGGCTTATCTGGAAAGTTTTAAAGAGTTTCTTGAACAAGACGCAAGTTTGTTAAATCGCATCGGGCAAACTCCGGTTTCCGATAAAGTCAAGCAGTTGCTTAAAAATTTAGCCGATTTAGAAATTAGTGATAAAGCAGCCAAAGAAACTGTTATTTGCTTCCGCGATTCGATATTAGCCACGGAATTTAACCTAGTGCTGTCACAGCGGCTGCAACAAGCCGGACTCAATGCCGATGAAGCTCAAATTTTGACAAAGAGAGTTGCTGCTAATACTCACTGCTATTTGATCGAAGCTTGGGCAGTTTCCGGCGAAGCAATGAAACATCTTGGACAGCCTTCTATCAGCGAATGGCGTGAGGAACAGGAGAAATATCAAAGCATTGACAAATACCTGCACGAACAAATTGCCTCTCTACCGCTACAACCCGTATTTGCAGAAAATTTCTCATTCAAAGATATCTACGTGCCTCTGAAAGCAAAGCCAATTGATGCAAATGGCAAGCTCATAAATGATGCAGAAGCTTTTGATTTAGAAACTTGGGCAAAGCAATTGCTTGCAGATGAAAACAAACAAAATCGGGTGATGTTTGTCGAAGCTGGGCCTGGACGCGGTAAAAGCGTTTTTTGTCGGATATTTGCTGACTGGGTGCGGCAAAATTTGCATCCAGTTTGGACGCCCGTGTTAATTCGACTGCGAGATATTCCCACATTGCAAAAGAGTTTTCTAGAAACGCTAAAAGAAGCTGTTAATACTGGTTTTGCTAGCGATGACGGCTGGTTGACGGATCGCAACACGCGATATTTGTTTTTCTTGGATGGCTTTGATGAGTTGTTGATGGAGGGGAGAAGCAGCGGCGGTTTAGAGCAATTTCTCAAGCAAGTAGGGCAATTTCAGCGGGACTGTCAGCAGAGTTCGGAAATGAGACACCGGGTTTTGATTACTGGCAGAACTTTAGCTTTGCAAGGAATTGAAAGGCAAATGCCAGATAACTTGGATCGAGTCGAAATTCAGGTGATGGATGACGGACTACAGCAACAGTGGTTGAGCAAGTGGGAAGCCCAATTTGGGGCGGAAAAAACCTCAGCTTTTCAGCAGTTTTTGCAAGATGAACGCTGTCCAGAAAATGTCAAATCAGAACTGTCGCGAGAACCGCTATTGCTTTATTTGTTAGCGGCGATGCACCGAGACAAAATCTTGAAAGTTGAGGATTTTCAAGGAACTAACAGCACTCAAGCAAAAATTTTGATTTACAACCAAGCTGTGAATTGGGTACTAACAGAACAGCGGTCTAAATTGCTCAATCGCGATTTGACAGAATTGGAAACAGAGGATTTGCGGCGCATCCTGACAGAAGCAGGGTTGTGCGTTGTGCAGTCGGGAGGGGAATGCGCTCCTGTAGGGATGATTGAGGAACGATTGAAAGCAGATTACTCCGTTAAAGCATTACTTGAGGAAGCACAAAAACGGATTGGCGATAATCCTCTGAGAAATGCTTTGGCGGTTTTTTATATTCAGAAAGGCAGTAAAGAAGGTTCTGTGGAGTTTGTACACAAGAGTTTTGGTGAATTTCTGTCTGCGGAACGGTTGAAAGAAAGTTTGGAAGAGTGGACGGAAGGGGGAAAGAAAGGTAGAGGATTTAATACTAAAGACTCTGATATGGACTGGGAGATTTATGATTTGTTGGGTTACGGGGGGCTGACGCGAGAGATTGTGGAATATTTAATGGGGTTGTTAACAACTCCGGCTGTTGCAGGGGAGGAAAATCAGTTTCGCCCTGTGCAGTTATTCCAGCGTCTGGAAAAATTTTATCTGCGGTGGTGCGAGGGGGAATTTATTGATATGCTGCCGGAAAGTTTGCCTCAGAAGAAGATGCGCCTACTGCGAGATCAATTGAAAACCCAAGATTTGGGACAGCGACAAATAGA
The DNA here is from genome assembly GCF_036701635.1 of Microcoleus sp. N9_B4. Classification (NCBI taxonomy): domain Bacteria; kingdom Bacillati; phylum Cyanobacteriota; class Cyanophyceae; order Oscillatoriales; family Microcoleaceae; genus Microcoleus; species Microcoleus sp. N9_B4. Next base: position 145,951 of record NZ_JAUBRC010000005.1, read on the forward strand.
TGTTTATGCTGGTTTGAATGTGATGATTTTGCTGTTGGAGTTGCACCGTTACGGTCAGAAGAGAGATGAATTGAAAGACACAATGGTGTTTTATCCTTGCGGGAAACCTAATGCTGAAGGTAAACTTGACGATGCAAGTCAGTTGTTGCGTCTCATCGGTTATAGCTGTTGTGTTGGGGATTCTGGCTTTGTCCAAACAGTTGGGAGATTTCTCAGCGGCGCAAACCTCAGCGGCGCAAACCTCAGCTACGCAGACCTCAGCGGCGTAAACCTCAGAGGCGTAAACCTCAGCTACGCAGACCTCAGCTACGCATACCTCAGCGACCTAAACCTCAGAGGCGCAGACCTCAGCTACGCAGACCTCAGCTACGTAAACCTCAGCTTCGCAGACCTCAGCGGCGTAAACCTCAGCAGCGTAAACCTCAGTGACGCAAACCTCAGCTACGCAGACCTCAGCGGCGCAGACCTCAGCGACGCACACCTCAGAGGCGCAGACCTCAGCGACGCACACCTCAGCGACGCACACCTCACTGTCGCAAAACTCAACGGCGCAAAACTCAACGGTGCAGACCTCCGCGGCGCAGACCTCCGCGGCGCAGACCTCCGCGGCGCAGACCTCAGCGGCGCAAAACTCAACGGCGCAGACCTCAGCGGCGCAGACCTCACCCAGGTATATATCGGGTACGCAGGCCTCAGCGGCGCAAACCTCAGCCACGCAAAACTCAGCTACGCAGACCTCACTGGCGCAGACCTCAGCGGCGCAGACCTCAGCGGCGCAGACCTCAGCGGCGCAGACCTCAGCGGCGCAGACCTCAGTGATCGCACTTTTGGAGAGATCGAATGGGATGAAAACACAAAGTGGGAGAATGTTCGAGGTTTGGATACAGCCGTTGATGTTCCAGAAGCGTTAAGGCGACAGCTAGGAATGCAGTAGAAACCTTTTTCCAGGCTTGGCGTATCATTTTTATGAACAGGCTTTCCGGCCTGTTCCACAAAGAGTGAATTTTCTTGTGGGGTGGGCGCCAGAGTACGCGCACTTGGCTAGAGTTTGAGCATCCCACGATCGCAGATGCGGCCATCTATCCCTATATCGCTTTAGCGAGAGATGGCAAAATTGAACTCGATGCTTATCCCAATGTTTTGAATTGGATCGATCGGGTGAAGCAACTCTCTGGTTATATTCCCATGTTGGGAATCTAGGCATTTTGAAGATCGCCGAGTTAAATAAGTAGACAAGGAGTTAGATTTTATGCCTCGTCAATTTGGTACGATCGCTTTTACTCCCGCAGTGAAAGCCATGCAAGAAAAAATGGGTTCCCGCGAGAACTATGAACGCTTTGTGGCTAAAGGTGCAGATAATAATTCCATCAATCCCGATCTAGAGCAATTTATTTCCAGTATGGAAGGATTTTATCTAGGCACTGTGAGTTCTAGTGGCTATCCCTACATTCAGTTTCGCGGCGGGAAAGCAGGATTTTTAAAGATTCTCGATCCGAGAACTTTGGGATTTGCGGATTTTCGTGGCAATGTGCAATATATCTCTGTGGGAAATCTTGCTGAAAATGATAAAGCATTTTTGTTCCTAATGGATTACCGTCATCGCCGGCGCCTCAAGATTCTCGGTCGCGCCCGCGTTGTGGAAGACGATCCAGTAATACTTGCCCGAGTTCGGGATACAGACTATGATGCAACTGTGGAAAGAGCGATCGTATTTGAAATTGAAGGCTGGGATTGGAACTGTCCGCAGCATATTCCGATTCGCTATTCTGAAACGGAAGTAGAAGCAATGCAGACCCGAATTAGAGAGTTGGAGAAACTTTTAGCAGCTAAAAACCCTAATAACGTAAATACTCCCGATCCACCGGCGCCCATCAATTAACAAGCAAGAACAGCATTGAATAAGTAGCCGATACTGATGCTATCCCAAAGTGCGATCGACCCTGTGGTTTACTGTGTGGTTTGTAGTCAGGACGAAGAGTCCTCATCAATAAGGAGTAAAGTCCTGACTGCCAACGATCGCCCTTAATTATCTTCAAAAGGGCGATCGAACTGGATTCAAGCCGTCGCAGAACATTTGCGCGATCGTAACAATTCCAAAGCTTGCTGTTTCACCCGACCTTCCATCACCTCTTTTTGCAAATTAATAAAAGCCTCAAAATCTTCTAAACCATACTTGGTCATCTGCAACTGCTGTCGCAACTGTTCTTCGGCCTCAACCGTTAAGTAACCTGTTGCCAAAGCTTTGCGGACAATTTTACTGATTAAAGTCATAGTAGCTTCACCCTGAATACACCTACGTTAAAACACTGAAGTTTTGTCAACCGACTAACTCAACTTTTAGTTTGTTTCATAATTACCCTTCAAATAGGTTAAATCTACCTTAAGGTCTATGTAAATAAAGTTATTTTTGATACATCGATTAAACTCTAGCGATTTTAAATGTAGAGTGCGATTAAAGTGGTATATTTAGTTTTTCTCGGACAACATTATCCTTCAACTACGTTAAATCTACCTTAAGGCATATTTAAACATAGCGATTTGTGACAGGGGAAATTGCCTTGCTTTTAAATGTAGAGTGCGCTTATTTTTTTATCTTTAGCTTTTGTCAGACAACAGCCGCCATTCTCTCACAGCAAAAGGAGGAACCAGCAATTCTGTTTCTTTTTGATTTTTCACGGGGAAATTCAACCGCAAAGGTCGATTACTGTCCAATTGTGTAATTATTGATTTGAAATCGTATTCTCCGACATTAATCGGCAAATCCGACTCGTTCCAAATATCTTTTGCTGTGCCAATTTCCAGCTTTCCCGCCACAACTTTCAGCGGAACAGGATGCTGCAATTCTGTTCCGGGAAATCCTACTAATCTCAGATTTAAAGACTTTACTACTCCCGACTTGACTCGCTTGTACAAAACAACTTGCCATGCTTTATCGTCTGTATCACGCAGGCTTTGTACGGATCGGAACATTACTGTCTCAGCAGTTTCTGGATATTTGTGAATCGAGGCGAAAGCGGGCGGGCTGACAGCTAAGATTAGAGACAAGCACAAGCTAATGACAGTTAAAGTTCTACGCCAACAATAATGTTTTTTCAACTTGCAATACCTCCGATAATTTACAGTTTTTTAGCCAAAAATAGAAAAAAACAGGTTTGTATTGAGATTATTAAGGGATGAACAATAGAAGACAAGAAGCAGGCAGGTTTTGTATAAAGATTATTCATCGATGACCAAGTTAAGCGCTAAACCTGCCTGCATTATACCTCGGCTTGGTTGGTTTCCTGAACTTAGGCGCTCAACCTGGTCTTACAATGTACATAGTCTGCTTTATTTCCAATCGGTTTCAGCTTGGGATAGCACGTAAGCTGAAACATCGATAATTTGTTGTTCCGACAAACGATCTTTGTAAGCGGGCATAATACCTTTGCCGTTGGTTACTAAGTTGGAAATGTTGGCGATGGAATCCATGCCGTATTTTTTTAAGGCTTTTTGTTTCAAGTTTTTGCCGCGCCTGATAATGTTGCTGCCGTTGATGTGACAACCTGCACAGTTGGCGCTGAAGACTTCGGCTGCGGTTGCGGGATTTGTAGCTGGATCTGCGAGGGCAATTTGGGAATTAGTGGCGATTTCTACAAATGCCAGTGTCAGTATCAATAGAAAGGCGCTGAGAATTTTTTTTAAGTTATTTAGCGAAATCATCTATTTGCAAAATGAAAAATTGTGCTGGATTTAATGATATCACTAAGTACGCATTTTTGGGGTTAACTCAGCGATTTATTCTTCCCAATCGAATGTGCGGGAAACTGCTTTTTTCCAAAAGCGATATTTTTGTTCGCGAAGTGCGATCGGCATTTTTGGTTCCCAAGTACAATCCACCGCCCAATTGTCCCGCAATTCGGCTAGCTGACTCCAAAAGCCCACCGCCAAACCGGCCGCATAAGCCGCACCGAGTGCAGTAGTTTCGGCTACGACAGGCCGCACCACAGGCACTCCCAAAACATCGCTCTGAAACTGCATCAGGGTGTGATTTCCCACCATTCCTCCGTCTACTTTTAAAGACAAAAGCTGCACTGCTGAATCCTGATTCATCGCGTCCAATATTTCCCGCGTTTGCCATGCTGTAGCTTCCAATACTGCGCGGGCAATGTGTGCCTTAGTCACGTACCGAGTTAAACCTGCAATTACTCCCCGCGCGCTGTCTTTCCAATAGGGCGCGTAGAGTCCAGAAAATGCCGGGACAACGTAAACTCCGCCACTATCTTCAACTGTATTTGCTAATGTTTCTACTTCCGCAGATGTGTTGATGATGCCCAAATTGTCCCGCAGCCACTGCACTAGAGCTCCGGCGATCGCAATACTGCCTTCCAAAGCATACACAGCGGGCGATTCCCCCATCTTGTAGGCGACTGTTGTTAGTAACCCTTGCTTTGAAGGGACGATCATCTCACCGGTATTCAGCAGCATAAAACAGCCCGTACCGTAAGTATTTTTCGCCTCCCCCAGACTGAAACAAGTTTGCCCGACGAGGGCGGCTTGCTGATCCCCCAAAGCAGCAGCAATCGGAACACCTGCAAGCAATCCTTTTGCAGTTCCAAAAACGTGACTCGAAGGGCGAATTTCTGGCAGCATCTGGCGGGGAATTGCCATTATTTCCAAAGTTTCGGCATCCCAATCCAGGGTTTGCAAATCCATCAGCATCGTGCGGCTGGCGTTGGTAACATCGGTAATGTGCGCGCCGCCAGTCAGGTGCCAAATTAGGAAAGTATCGACATTGCCAAAAATGGCATCGCCTTTAATTGCAGCTTCCCGCAAGCCTGAAATATTGTCCAGCATCCACTTAATTTTCGGCCCGCTGAAATAAGTAGCCAGCGGCAAACCGCATCGTTCTCGAAATCGCTCTTTGCCCTCAACTTCAGCTAATTGATCGCAAATAAAGCGAGTGCGGGTATCTTGCCAAACAATCGCATTGCCGTAAGGTTTGCCAGTTTTTCTGTCCCAAACAATTGTAGTTTCGCGCTGGTTGGTAATACCGAGTGCAGCAATATCTTTCGGGTCAATATTGCCGATTTCGAGGGCATTTTTAATCACGCTTTGGGTGCGCTGCCAAATTTCATCGGGATTGTGTTCAACCCATCCCGGTTGCGGATAGATTTGCTGATGTTCTTGTTGGTTGCTGCAAATTATCTGTCCCTGGCGATCGAATATAATAAATCTGGTGCTGGTGGTTCCTTGGTCGATCGCTGCTACGTATTTTTTTGCCAATTGTCTAAAACCTTTTTAGTAATGAGCTATTTAAGGTATATGATACTATGTAAAACACAACCTAATCTCACAAACTTTAGTTTAGGAAACTCCACAAGTTGAAACTGGCAGATTTGCTGAGGCTCGATCGCACAATTAAGGTTATTGGCTTTGACGACGCTCCGTTTTCTCGGACAAGCGGCAGTTTGGTGTCGATCGCTGGCATAGTCTGCGGGGGAACTCGATTTGAAGGAATGGTGTGGGGACAAGTCCTGCCAGACGGATTAGATGCCACAGATGCTATTTCTGGGCTACTCCTCGGAGGCAAATTTTTGCCGCAATTGCATCTCGTTTTGCTAGACGGAATTGCTTTCGGCGGCTTCAATATTATTGACCTTCCCGAGTTAGCATCGCGGCTACAAATTCCTTGTGTTGCTGTCATGCGCCGACAACCAGATTTAGCTGCTGTTGAAAAAGCCCTCCGCCATTTACCAGACTCGCAATACCGTTTAGAATTGTTGCGTCGCGCTGGGAAAATTCACGCTTTTGAACCTTTCTTTTTTCAAGTTTGTGGTGAACAACCGGAAGTAATAGCCAGGGTGCTTCAGCGTTTGACGGACACTGGGAAAGTTCCTGAAGCTTTGCGTTTAGCTCATTTGATTGGTGCGGCGGTAATTACTGGAGTTAGTGGCAGTTCTGCTTGAATTCTTGTTAAGAACGGGCAAGATGCCCGATCCACAAAGAGTAAATTTTCTTGTGGGCAGGACTTACGTTAAGAACGGGCAAGATGCCCGATCCACAAAGAGTAAATTTTCTTGTGGGTTCGCATCCTGCCCGCCCATGAAAGGTCTATTGACAATGTGCAATATCTCAGTTTGTACTCGCTTACTTACACAATTTCGCCCTCTAATTCACCGAATTCGATTTGAGTTCCCAACGCCAAAGTTAGGGTACTTTCAGGTTCTACCATTTTTATATCGCCTTGAATGTCTGTAGCCCACCAAGCGCGATCGCACAAATTGGTCAATCCTAACGAAAGCTCGTTTCTCGATCGAGAAGTGACTATAGCTACAAGACCGTTAGATGCTGCGGCTGTTAAACTCGGTATGTCAGAAGTGAATAGTTGAGTTCCCGCACTCAGAGGAATAACTCGACTGCCTAATTTGAGAGAAACTTGACCGCTGGTAAAAGAATTTACTGCGGGCTGATCTGATATAAAGGTAGGCGGAATATTTGCCGATATTGGGGCTGGCAAGTCAGAGTTTCCTACTGTAATTGTACAGTTGCCGATTCTCTTTTGGTCGCCCGATCGCAAATAACTCACCGCCCCGCTATCAACATTCTCGCAAACAATTTGACCTGCTTCCAATTGAAACCGCATTGCCAAGGGCGAAACATTAGGAATGCAGATAATAGACAAATTTTCATCACTCCCAAAAGTCACTGGTTCCGAACCCAGAGTGAGAGTGCGATTTGCTCCGGTATCGTAACTAATTACCAGCCAAGCTTTGTTGAACAAAGTTTCGGCTACCACTAGCATAATTCCAATCCAAAAACCGATCGCAGCACAGCCAGCTAAACGGCCCGCTGTACCGGATAAATTGTAAGCAAACAGAATAAACAAACAGCCGCCCAAAACTCCTCCAACACCGCCGCCTCCCGCGCCGCGAAGCGCTCCCAAATTAGGAATCCGCTGTGCAAGTCCCAGTCCTAACAAACTGCCAGCTATTCCCCAGCAAATTACTCGCAATAATTCGTTGTTTCCGTCGCCAATTCCGCTATAAATACCTTCGGCGATCGCCCCAGAAATGGCTCCTGCAATTAAACCAAACAATCCGCCATTTTTTAAAGCCTGTTTAATTTGAGGCTTGCCTTTGATATAGTAATAATAGCCGAACATGATAGCAGTAGCAATGCCACCGCCTACGAGTCCAAACCAGCGAGCTGTGGACAATACACTGTCAAAAACAGATTCCGAACCAGTGAGCCCCTGCATGAAAGGTTCGGTGATTAGATTGCCGACGAAACCGCCGACAGCACCGCTAATCCCAAACTGCAAAGCTTTTTTAAGGGCTGATAGATTTCTTTTCACGGCGCACCAGATTAAAAGTGAGAGTCAAATCTAGCTACAAGCTCGAAAGTCACCATTTCCGACGATCTGATATCTGGCATCGCGATCGAGAACAGGCAAGATGCCTGTTCCACAAACACAAAGAGTGAGTGTTCTTGTCGGTAGTAGGGGTTGGGCTGGAGCCATTGGTGTCAACTTAAGCTTTTAGTCCGCCAGTCCTCCCCCTCACCCGGCAGTCCGCCAGGGAATGAATTCCGCGGGGCTTATAGCGAAAGTCCTCGCTTCCGAGGACTGAATCATTCATTAGTCCTCGGAAGCGAGGACTTTCGCTTTGAGGCTCTTGTTTCAACCCCTGACGGACTATCGGTTTTACCTTAAGTTGACACGCCTTGGGCAAGAGATCCCGCCCGTCCCAGACTTATTGAGAAGGGTGCAAGATGTGAGACGATCGCACCTCTCCCCGCCTCTCTCCCGCCTCTCTCCCCCCATCTCCCGCTTGTCTCCCTCTGAGGGAAAAGTCTTTGAGGGTTGCGCGATCGCCCGTCACAATTCCCGCTCAATGCTCTATCGCCTGTAACCATTGCTGCCAGATAATTTTAGCAATTTTTAATCGGTGAAACTTTAACGGAGAAGACCCAAGCGAGGGCCCAAATATGAAAAGGAATGTTACAAACTATTACAGTAACACTCAGAATGTGAACATAATGCCTCAAAATACTTGCGAGAGGTAGTTGTGTCAGAGAAGCAATATCCTTACTAACTGCCCGACAGTCACTCGATCGCCACTAAGTGGCCTGCTGCAATCTCGATCGTAGATTAAAGATCGCATCAGTCATTTGTGGTATTGTAAGCGACAGGCTTAGTGCGAGCACTCACAACCGCACCGGCGTGAAGAACCAGCGCCGTTAAGCACCGAAGGCAGTCACCCGCCAACAACTTCAACAGTTGCTGAGTGTGGAAAGTCCAGCCTTCCCCGTCCAAGCTCCTGCCTGAGCAGGAAAGATACGGGACGCAAGTGCCCGCCTTCGCTAGCTCAGCGCATAGCAGTTCATATAGCAAAATATCCAGCGGGTACACACAAGATGAGTATCGTCACCAAATCAATCGTCAACGCAGACGCCGAAGCTCGCTACTTGAGCCCAGGTGAATTAGATCGGATCAAAAGCTTCGTCACCTCTGGTGAACGCCGCGTCCGCATCGCCCAAATTTTGAGCGAATCCCGCGAACGCATCGTCAAGCAAGCAGGCGACCAACTTTTCCAAAAGCGCCCTGATATTGTTTCTCCCGGCGGCAACGCTTACGGCGAAGAAATGACCGCAACTTGCTTGCGCGACATGGACTACTACCTGCGTTTGATTACCTACGGAATCGTAGCTGGCGACATTACTCCGATCGAAGAAATCGGTATTGTCGGCGTCCGCGAAATGTACAAATCTCTCGGCACCCCGATTGAAGCCGTCGCCGAAGGCGTTCGCGCTATGAAAAATGCAGCAAGCTCGCTGCTGTCTGGAGAAGATGCTTCCGAAGCTTCCTCCTACTTCGACTACGTTATCGGTGCGATGCAGTAAGGAATTTCGATTTTAGGTTTTCGATTTTAGATTGAAAAATTGGGGGTTGCCGGCAACAAGTTAAAAGCTTTTGCAAATAACCAGCCACTTAAAAATCTTAAATCCCAAATCCCAAATTCCAAATTCTAGCTCCAAAATTGGACTGACTCAGCCACTTTCTAGGAAACAAGACAACCATGCAAGACGCAATTACCGCCGTTATCAATTCCTCTGACGTTCAAGGTAAGTACCTCGACATCAGCGCTCTAGACAAGCTCAAGAACTACTTTGCTTCTGGCGAACTGCGCGTCCGCGCCGCTACCGCCATCAGCGCTAATGCAGCCACAATCGTTAAAGAAGCAGTTGCTAAGTCTCTGTTGTACTCTGATGTAACTCGTCCCGGCGGCAATATGTACACCACTCGCCGTTATGCAGCTTGCATCCGCGACTTGGACTACTACCTGCGCTATGCCACCTACGCTATGCTAGCTGGCGACCCTTCCATCCTCGATGAGCGCGTGCTCAACGGTTTGAAAGAAACCTACAACTCCTTGGGCGTGCCCATCGGTTCTACCGTACAAGCAATCCAAGCAATGAAAGAAGTCACCGCTGGTTTGGTCGGTTCTGACGCTGGTAAAGAAATGGGCGTCTATTTCGACTACATCTGCTCTGGCTTGAGCTAACACTCAGGAAGAAGGACTCAGGAAGAAGGAAGAAGAAGGAAGAAAGAAAAATATTTATTTCTTGCCTCTTTTAACTTTTAACTTTGGACTTGTTACCTTTGGCTTTGAAAAGAGGTCAGGGAAGTTGAGAGTGATTGCTAGACCGTCAAAGGCTTGTCGAGAAAGCCCGACGAGTTTTAACGAGCTAGTTTTGACTCCTAACTCCCTGCCTTCAATCTTTAAAAAATCCATCTAATAATCTGTAAACCTACTCAGGAGTTAGTTTCCCATGAGAATGTTTAAGGTGACTGCTTGCGTCCCAAGTCAAACTCGCATCCGCACTCAGCGCGAATTGCAAAATACCTATTTTACTAAGCTCGTTCCTTACGACAACTGGTTCCGGGAACAGCAAAGAATTATGAAAATGGGCGGCAGAATTATTAAAGTGCAACTGGCTACCGGTAAGCCCGGAGCTAATACGGGCCTGCTTTAAGAGCCGAAGCTGGATTAGTAGAGGGGTAAGAGGTCGCGATGACCTCTTTTTTGTTGTTATAGCAGAAGGAAGAATGTCCAGCGTTGTTAATTTAATCATTGACAAATATTTCAATAAGCAGAAAGTATAACTGCGATTATCGCTAACAAAACAGCAAGCATTTGTGGTAATGTAATAGCCTCTTTCAAGAAGAAAAACGATAATAATATAGTAATCAGCGGGTAGATAGACGTAACACTCACTACATTGGCAACTTCACCTTTGCCAAGGGCTATAAAAAATACTAATGATGCCACAGTGCCACAAACGCCAACTAACATGGCAAACAAAATTCCCCTAACATCTCCCTCAAAACTAAAATTATTAGTGTGGAAAATAATAAATAAAGTAGTTAAAATAGCGCCAATAGCTTCATAAACAAAAGCAGTTTTGTAGTCAATATATTTAGTCGCTAAATTGCCAAAAAATCCCCACAAACCATATAATAGCGAACAGATTAATGCGTAAATTAACCAATCTGGTACTTTAGCCATCTTTGTTAGAGTTTATTGAGATCATTCTAAAATCCTATGGCTAATGACATTCGACGCTTGATTCCCTTTTTTGACCCCAGCGCGTCTCAATGGGCCGCTGAGGCCCGGTGGCTGAGGTGGCTGACTTTTCTGTGGCTGTTTGTCGGGCTGACAGCATTGTTTTCGGCTTCCTATCCCATTGCAAATTATGAATTTGGAGACGGCCTTTATTATTTTAAACGACAGCTAATCGCAGTGGCGATCGGGCTGGCCGGCTTTAACTTGATAGTGTACTCCCCACTGCGGTATCTGTTGAAAACATCTCAGTTAGGCGTTTTATTGCTGCTGGGATTGCTGTGGTTGACCTTAATTCCGGGAGTGGGAACCACCGTCAACGGGGCGACTCGCTGGATATCTCTGGGCCCGGTTCCGATTATTCAACCTTCGGAGTTGATTAAGCCGTTTTTTGTTCTCCAAAGCGCCCGCATTTTCGGCAACTGGGCCCGGTTGACGAATAAAGTTCGCTTAACTTGGTTGTTAATTTTCGGTGCGATGCTTTTGGGAATTTTGTTGCAGCCGAATTTAAGTACCACGGCTTTGTGCGGGATGACTTTGTGGTTGGTGGCTTTGGCGGCGGGCTTGCCTTACTTGCAGTTGGGCGCCACGGCTATGGGGGGAATGCTTTTAGCGGTTTTAAGTATTAGTTTGAGGGAATATCAGCGCCGCCGGATTATGTCTTTCCTCAATCCTTGGGCTGATCCGATGCAAGACGGCTATCAGTTGATTCAAAGTCTCCTGGCTGTGGGTTCTGGGGGCATTTGGGGTGTGGGTTTGGGGATGTCGCAGCAAAAGTTATTTTATTTGCCGATTCAGTACAGCGATTTTATTTTTGCTGTGTTTGCTGAGGAGTTTGGTTTGGTGGGAGGTTTCTCGCTGTTGCTGATGTTAGCGGCTTACTCTACTGTGGCTTTGAGGGTAGCGATGAAGGCTCGAAATATTGAGTCTCAGTTGGTGGCGATTGGGGTGATGGTGGTGATGGTGGGACAGTCGTTGCTGAATATTGGGGTGGCGACGGGGGTTTTGCCGACTACGGGTTTGCCGCTGCCGTTTTTTAGTTACGGGGGTTCTTCGATGTTGGCAAGTTTGTTGTTGTCGGGGTTGCTGATTCGGGTGGCGAGGGAGAGTTCTGAGGCTGATGTGGTTTCTTTAAACGGCCTCCGTGGAAAGCCGGGAAAACCGAAGTTGCGATCGAACAACGCTACTGCACAAACTGAATAATTTGTCAAGTTATTTCTTTGACGCGCGGGTAGCTAGAAACCGGGTTTTTTAACCAAAATATTTGCTTAAAACCTTCAATAAGAGTCAAAAAACCCGGTTTCTTTACCTTCTGTGGCCCCGTCATTCCGGGCGATCGACTATTTCCGCCCGTCACCTTTATTGGGCGGTTCTTCTTGCTTTTCTTGAGGTTTAGCTGTGATGTCAGTTAATTCTTTTTTGTCTGGTTGCGGTGTTTCTTGAGTTGAGTTAGCCATTGAGTTTAGTCCTAAATAGATGCACCGCTTAATTATATCTTTTCTAACTGCAAAGGTATGGCTGTAGGTAGGGAGAGGAAGAGCCAGACCAACAATTCTGATACACTGAGATTTGATAACTAATACTGGAAGACTTTAGGCCAATGCAAAACAGTGTAAATGCAAATTGCTGTCGGTTCTAAACTGCTTGAGGGTTGCAGCCAAACAAATCCGACCTGGACGCAAAAACATCTTTGTTAAGAATTAAATGCCGATCGCCATCTCGACTGATTAACCCTTGCTGCTGCAATTTTCCCAGCATTCGAGTTACTGTTACCCGCGTCGTGCAAATCGCATTAGCAATATCTTGATGTGTCAAGCGGATATTCAAACGAGTTCCCTCAACCACAGGCTGACCGAATTCCTGTTGCAATAATAGCAGTAGCTGATACAAACGGTCATCTACTCGCCGCTGTCCGGCGATCGCTAAAATTGCTTCCATTTGCCGCAGCCGCCGTACCATTTGAGGCAGCAACTCGTGAGCTAATTGAGGAGAAGCTTCGATTTCCACCATAGAATACCACATCAAATAAACATCTGATGTAGCCGTAGCTCGGTAAGTCTGCAAGCTTGTCAACCACAAACCGAAGCACATCGAAGGCCCAACCCAACCCAAAAGTCCTTCTTCCCCGGTTGGATAAAGCGTACTCAGTTGTGCTAGACCTTGACAGACTCGCCAAAGGCCATGCGACATCATAGGAATGGTTTCGCCCTTGGCATAAAAATGCAAGTTTCGAGTCGCTCCTGTGTTATGCTGGACTTCCGCTAAAAGTGCTTTGGATGTTGGTGGCATATCCGTTATTTCCAGCTAAAAAACATTTGTCTGAGACCTACGCCTCTGACTCTAACCGACCAAGGTAAAGGTTTGGTAATCGTCTGGTTAGCGGCAAGATAAGCTTTAGTCATTAGTCATTAGTCATTAGTCATTAGTCATTAGTCATTAGTTGTTAGTCATTAGTTGTTAGTTGTTAGTTGTTATAGCCTTTCTCAGTAACATGAGGTGTTCTTGGGCATTGGGCATTAGCCAAACAGGGCATTGGAATAGTACCTTATTTTCCTGAGTGCCGCTATATAAAATGACTGAGCAAACGCTGGATTTTGTAAAATAAATGCAATCCTTATTTGTGGCATATTTCCTAAATATTTAAATTGAATAATTCGTTGAATATTTGTTAATAAATAGTCGGTTAATCAAGGTAAAAAAGAAAACAGAGGCGGGCCTGGAAGTTCGATCGCACTCCCAGGCCCGCCGAGTCAACTGCTGCTCTCTGCTGCCACAACCTTCAAGAACTTATAAAATAGTTCAAGAAGGTATCAAAAGACAAAGTAAGGTTTTTCATGGCCGATCAATTAATTCGCGCTACAGCCGCAGAGGGCGGAATTCGCGCTGTAGGCGTCATTTCCACCCGCCTCACCGAAGAAGCAAGACAGCGGCACAAGCTCTCCTACGTGGCTACAGCCGCCCTCGGCCGCACAATGTCGGCGGGGCTGTTACTCGCCTCCAGCATGAAGCGACCCGAATCGAGAGTCAACATTCGCATCAAAGGAGATGGGCCACTGGGCGGGCTTCTGATTGATGCGGGACTCGATGGAACAGTTCGAGGTTATGTGGACAATCCCGAAGTGGAATTGCCGCCCAATGCTAAAGGCAAACTCGATGTCGGCGGGGCAATAGGTGACGGTTATTTGTACGTGGTGCGGGACGTTGGATATGGCTTCCCTTATTCAAGTACGGTAGAATTGGTTTCCGGCGAAATTGGCGACGATCTGACTCATTATTTGGCAACCTCGGAGCAAACGCCTTCGGCTCTGGTTTTGGGGGTGTTTGTGGGGGCGGGCGGGGTAGAAGCGTCTGGGGGTGTGCTGTTGCAGGTTCTGCCGAAGGCGGCAACAGACGAAAAATTGGTGCAAACTTTAGAATCTAGAGTTGCTCAATTATCGGGCTTTACGCCGCTGCTGCGATCGGGCAAAACGCTGCACCAGATTCTCGAAGAGTTACTGGGAGATATGGGCCTGGAAATTTTCCCGGAAACTCAGATGGTGCGCTTTGACTGTGGCTGTTCGTTCGATCGAGTTTTGGGAGCTTTGAAAATGTTGGGCGAAGCCGAACTCCAAGACATGATTGAAAAAGATGGGGGGGCTGAGGCTACGTGCCATTTCTGCAACGAGGTTTACCAAGCTAATAGCGACCAACTTGCGGAACTGATCGGCGATTTGCGATCAAACTCCGGTTCTTGAGACGATAATGTGTAATTGGCTCTATTGAGTGCGAGTTAGGGATGACGGCCTTGACCAATTGCCAATTACGCATTATCAATTACCTAATCACAAAATTTTGATTTTGGCGGTTTGGCGATCGACTCTTGTAGTCTTTCGCCTGCAGGAGTATTTAAAAGTGATGAATACATTCTATAGAGCAGTCAATAGCAGCGATAGCTGTTTTGAAATAATTAAGACAGGCTGGTTGCTGTTTGTGGTGAGGATATGAGTCAAGATCGCAAAATACCAGGCCGTTGGTCTGCATCAGAATCCTTGGAGTCAACAAAGGATACTTCGTCGCTGGTGCGCTTACCAGCAAGGAAAAACCGGGCTGAACGACTTAAAGAGCTCCGAGAGTTGGTTACTTCGGGAAAACTGCCGGGAGGGCATCTGGAACTACCGCCGAATTTGTCTGGGGAAAACTCGCAGCTGCCGGGGGAACACAATCCGTTTTGGCGGAACTGGTCGAATAAGTGGCAGTTTTGGCTGGCGCTGAGTTTGATGCTATCGGTGGGTATGGGGTTTGTGGCAATTGCGTCTTTACTCAACCTGACCTCGCAGTCGAATTGCTCAAAGATTTTTTGGCCGACGGCTTCTGCTAACGATCGCTTTTTTTGTGCTCAAGAAGCAGCAAGCAAGCGGACGGCGGATGATTTGCTCAGGGCGATCGAATTAGTGAATGCTTTGCCACAAGACCATCCGCTGCGGCCGAGAATTAACACTCAAATCGATCGGTGGTCGGAGGATATTATTAGGCTGGGAAATGCTAGTTTCCAAGAAGGAAAGCTGGATGAGGCGATTGCGCTCGCTCGTAAGGTTCCTCAAAACGTTCCGGCTTACCCGAAGATGGAAAAGCAGATTGAAAAGTGGCAGTCGATATGGAGCGATGCAGAGAAAATTTACCGCACGGCGGAAGACCACTTGCGTCAGGAAGAGTGGCCGCTGGCTTTCAGCCAAGCTACTCTGCTTTTGGATTTGGGAAATACTTTCTGGGAATCGGCTAAGTACGAGGAATTGACTAAGCTAATTCAGACGACTCGGGCGGAGGGCAATAAGTTGCTAAAAGCCCGGAATACAGCCTCCGAGGGAGGTCTCGACAATCTGGTGACGGGGATTAAGCTGGCTCAGGGAATTGATCAAAACAGTTATTTGTATCAAGCAGCCAATAAGGCGATCGCCGAATTTAGCAAGAAAATTCTGGATATCGCCCAAAAACGATTGCAGGCAGGGGATTGGCAGGAGGCGATCGCGATCGCTAACAAGATTCCAGAGTCGGCAAATTTAAGGGAACAAGTACAGGATTTTAATGAGTTGGCGAATGCTACTTCTCAGGCTTTGACTGGCTCTGTTGAGGGTTTCTCCAAGGCGATCGAGATTGCTCAAAAGTTGAATTCGGGCCGCCCTTTATACAAACAAGCTCAAGATTTAGTCGGCCGCTGGCAACAAGAAATGGCTGATGTGAAAGTTTTGGATTTGGCAAGCAGCCTGGCTGCGCCGGGTGGGGTAAATGATTTGAGGGCTGCCATCGCGCAATTGCAAACAGTCCCCCAATCAAATCCCCGCGCTTCGGAAGCTCGCAGTCAAATTAGCCGCTTGAGCCGTCAAATCGAGCTGCTGGAAGACAGTCCGTATTTGCAAAGAGCGAACGATTTGGCGAGTACGGGCGATCCGAATGCTCTGGAAGCCGCCGTTGCTCAAGCTTCTCGGATCGGTAGAGGTAGGGCGCTTTACGTGGAAGCTCAAGCCAAAATTCAAGCTTGGATCGAGAGGAGACAGCGGCTTGTTGACCAGCCGTTTTTGGATAGAGCTCAGCAGCTAGCGGCGAGCGGCAATTTGGCAGGGGCAATTGAGATGGCGCGCCGGATTCGATCGGGACGGGTGCTTTATGAGGAAGCTCGATCGAACATTCGGACTTGGGAGGCTCAATTTCAGGGCGAGCAAGGTTTGCAGAACGCCCGTCAGACCGCCCGAGCCGGGACTGCTGACGCTTTGCAAACGGCTATTGCGCTGGCAAGTCAGGTTCCCGAGTCGAGTTCGCTCCGGTGGCAGGCGAGTGAGGCGATTGATGAGTGGAGCCAGCGGATTTTGGCGCTTGGTGTGGAAGAGTCGTCGTCGGATCTGGCTGGGGCGATCGCAACTTTGAAGAAAATTCCCTCGGGGACTCGGGCTTTTGAGCAAGCTCGATCGCAAATCAAAGTTTGGGAGGAGTCGCTGAATCCTCCCGATGCTGAATCTCCCCCTCCTGAACCGCCGGAAATTGAGCCTCCGACCAGCTCTGGCAATCGTTAGCTTAACTAGCTTGCCCGACATTGGGCGGGGGGTTTAAAGTCTGAGAATTAGTGCTTGATTTGAGTTTTAACTCAAATCAACCATCATTCTCAATCAACTTGTAGGGGTGGGTTTACGAATAATCCTCACATTGCCAACAAATTAAATAAAGCCACCCCCACCACGCGATAAAACTCAGAGAATCTCTATTTAACGAACCGCGAAGACGCAAAGGGCGCGTTCGGCGAAGCCGTTCCCGAAGGGTAGGAAGAAAAGGAAGAGAAGAGAGACAAGAGAAAGACTTCACAATTGATACGAGGCTTGCTCTAGCAGTTTTCTATTGGGTGAGGTACATCTTAGCAATTACCTTTTTCCCAATGATCAATTACCAATTACCTGTAATTTTAGATCAATTAAACATCCGCCGGATTTAGGTGCATCATTGCCCAAGTGGTGTAAGTGCCGATCGGACTCCAAAGTATGTAAGGCAGCAATAACAGGGCGGCTGGCTCGGAAACTTGCAACACACTTAAAGCTAGCATTACGCTTAAAATAGCGCCCGTTCCGCCGATTATTGTGCCTACTTTTAGGCTCCTAACTTTGCACATAACCGAGGTATAAGACATAGTTACTATTTCTAAAAGCAGGTACAAACCCATTCTCAGCCAAGTCTCCTGAGTTCCTGGTTCTTTTTCCCACACAATCACTGCTGACCAAGCTGCACAAATAAAAATTACTGTCCAAATTAACGGAATTGCTTTTTCAATTACTAGCCATCTCGGACGCTGCAATCGGTTGAACCATTGGATGTCGCTGGGCGCGATTATGTTAGCAGCTAGTGCTACTACAAAGGCGACGCCTCCAATTACCATCCAGGATTTAATCATTTTTTTACCTTGGGCGAGGTTGACGGGTTCGATTCAGCAGATATTATCTCGAATTTTGGCGATCGCGCAATCTGTCCCCAGTTATATTAGGTTGATCCCAGTCAGGAAACCCAACATCAGTTTAAAAGTTATTTAGACTTCTGGGAAACCTTAATTTATTATTTTCAGTTCCCCTTCATAATATAAAAAATGTGACTCTTGCTCCCTCCCCTTGACAAGGGGAGGGTTCAGGTGGGCTTTTCAGTAAATTTGACCAGTAAATTTGACCAGTAAATTTGAGAAAAAGTCTATTAGTCTTTCAAAAAAATCGGCGACTAGCCGAGCCGATGATGCTGTTCTAATTCTAAACTAGAGTCATCTTCTTTTTTGGGAACCAGAAGCGTATTTTCGCTGCTCGGTTGCAACACGGCTTTAATCACTTGGAGAAAACGGTTAGGCTTTTTGGTTTGACCGTTGAGAGTGCGCCGGTCTTGCACTTTTTTAGAAAGGTGCCGCATCACAGATAAATCGAGTTCATCGATGAAATGGTCTGCTATACGTTCTCCCATTAAATCAATAGCTTCAGCATACTGATCGGTCAGCGTTTCTATAGCATCGTATGCTTCGTCAGCAACTTGACTTGCTACTGTTTTATTTTGGTCGCCCGGTGTCTGGGAATTGGTGCGGCGTCGGTCTAAAAGACTTTGGTACTCAGCAATGCTCATTCCCAAATTGTAGAGATGGTGGTGAGCGTGATCCATCAAATCTACTTCACTGGGATAGAATAAACCGCGAGTGCTGTTGATGCCGTGCAGTTTGGCCCAACGCCGCAGAGTTGTCTCATCTTGCAGTTGATATCGCTCCAACATTTGAGCTGTGTTCAGCTCTACTTCTGGCGTAACTTTGAAATCGCTCATCGGTAAATCCTCGCTGGTGAGTAAATAAATAAAATTGAAACTTAGAATCTGTGATTTGCGTACAGTCTGAAAATGATGATCAATCCTTTGACGGCATTGAGGGAAGTCTTGCGGGCATTTGCTAGCCGTCGATCGTGCGATCGTGCGATCGAGTCAGAGGATTTCAGGGTAGCGTACTTTTGGGCTTTGTCTCGATCGCATCCGGGAACAAGCACACAGGGTTAATAATATAGCTGATTTAAGGTTTCAACAACCGTTAAAAATAGTAAAGTTTGATTTTCGGGCTTGAATTATTAGTAATGTTGAGCTATAATATTCTCAATAACCGTGCAATTAGTAATTTTAGTAGTTGCAAACGAGATTCTTAGTATGCCTGTATACGATTATTTGTGTCCCGAAAACAACCAGCAGTTAGAAGTTTGGCACAGCATGAACCTGGAAGTTTCGACTTGGGGCCAACTGTGCGAGTTGGCGAAGCGCGAACCCGGGGAGACTCCTGCAGATGCTCCGGTACGCCGACTGCTGAGCGCTCCGAGGTTGATGAAGCCGACATCCGACACCGATTATAAAAGTTCGGGTTTTAGCAAGTACGTGAAGCGGGATGAAGGGGTTTATGAAAATGTCACGGCTAAGGATGGTGAAAGCCGTATTGTCAATCGAGATGGCAAGCCGATTAAAGACTGAGAATCCACAATAATCAAGTTTTCAGTTGAGTAAATTACAGATATTGGGTAGGGACACGGCACTGCCGTGTCTTGTATTTTATCCGATTGACAACTGCTATATTATTCAGATTATATTATGCCCATGCAAACGGAAACAAAACTCTCGATCGGACATAATATTATTTGCCAAACCAATCTTTCATTTTTTGTTTTGCTTGTTCTTTAGTATCAGCATTAATGTATACTGAAACAGTAGCTATTGCAGCCAGCAATACTCCCAAATCGTCTGTAAATCCGATGCCGACTAATACATCGGGAATAGCATCGACAGGAGATATAAAATAGGTCAAAGCTCCAACTACAACTCCTTTGGCCCAAGCAGGCACGTTTGGGTTCTGAGCCGTATAGTAGAGAATCAAAGCTTTTTCAACTACTTCTCTTCCTGCGGTTAAAGCAAAGTTTTTAAGTTTAGTCCAAAAACTTTCATCTGAATAGTTAATTTTGGGGTTGCTGAGGTTTGTGGTTGTTCCTTTCCGGTCGATCAAATCGAGAGGGATGCCCTTAGTTTTAAGCTGGGAAACAGCAGAATTGAAGGAGGCTGATGCCTGATTTTTATTAGGGGCGGCCTCCCGTATTTGTTTCATGTCTGCGATGAATTCCTGCATGGCTTGGATTTGCAAGTCGGAAACCGCCAGCAGTTTTTTTGCGGATTGGATCGCCTCGCTTTCTGCGGGATGCAGCGTCTTATTGGCCCCAGCAATGTTAATTAAAAAATACATGACTCCCAAACGCAGCGGTTCTTCTGACTTAGTGAGTGTTTGCAAACAATCGCTGAGTGATGGGGGACTGGCTGTGTAGGATTGGATTTGAGTCTTTGCAGAGTCAGAAAATTTGTCTAAATTTATGGTTTTAAACAACAAGTCTAGTTCGTCAATATCAACGGAACCATCGGCGGCTGCGATCGCAAACAAAGAACCATAAAAAGCTAAAAGCTCGCTTTCTGAGGATGTGGCAAAAATATCTCTCTCGGACACGATGCTACTCCGATTGATAACGATGCTTTGCATTTTACCACAAAACTCAGCGCGCCATGATTTCAGAAACCGGCAATAATTTTAGAGAGGATGACACAATGGAGAATTTTTTATGAAGGTTGCGATCGTCGGCTGCGGCTATGTGGGTACTGCGACAGCCAAACATTTACGAGGCAAATCTGATTGTACCGTGACGGCGACAACTACGACGGCGACCCGAGTAGTTGAGTTGGAGGGTATCGCGCAGCGGGTAGCCGTGCTCAAAGGAAATGACAAAGAGGCAATGACGGCTGTACTGCAAGAACAAGATGCTGTTATGCTGTGCGTAGGTGCTCCAAATTCTGATACTTATCAGGAAAGTTATTTAGATACGGCGACTACTTTGGTATCGGTTTTACAGCAGATACCGACTGTCAAGCAGGTAATTTATACGGGTACTTATTCTGTGTATGGCGATCGCCAAGGTGAATTGGTAAACGAAGAATCACCCGTCGCACCGGCTAATCCAAACGGTGAAATTCTCGCAGAAACCGAACGGATTTTATTAGCAGCATCGAATCCCAATCTTCACGTCTGCATTCTCCGTTTGGGAGGAATTTATGGGCCGGGGCGAGAATTAGTTAAAATTTTTGGACGTTGGGCTGGGAGCACTCGTCCTGGTAGGGGGGAAGATGCTACTAATTGGGTGCATCGGGATGATGTTGTTGGGGGGTTAACTTTTGCTTTGGAAAATCGATTGCAGGGAATTTATAATTTAGTCGGGGATGTGTCGCTATCCAGTGGTGAATTGCTCGATCGCATTTTTGAAGCTAATAATTTGCCTAAAGTTTCTTGGGATGGAAGTCCTAGCGTG
The DNA here is from genome assembly GCF_036701635.1 of Microcoleus sp. N9_B4. Taxonomy (NCBI): domain Bacteria; kingdom Bacillati; phylum Cyanobacteriota; class Cyanophyceae; order Oscillatoriales; family Microcoleaceae; genus Microcoleus; species Microcoleus sp. N9_B4. The sequence goes on from NZ_JAUBRC010000005.1 coordinate 166,910, forward strand.
CGGCCTTATAATGCTAGGGTGTCGAATCTAAAGATTAAGGCGGCTGGTTATCAATTTATCCATCCTGAGATTAGGGAGTTTTAGTTGGGCTAATCTTTTTTTGACCGCAGATGTAGGCGGATAGACGCTGATGAAGAAAGAGCGATTGACCGCTAATTGTAGATGCACTCTCTGGAAATTTATCGGCTGGTATCATTTACAACCGCTGAAACAAATCCATCCGATAGCGTTTGTGATGACCTACTATATCTATCCCGAAATTTTGTTTGCGCGGATCGCCCAAATGTTTCAAAAACTGTGCAGACTCTTGGATAAAGGTATCGTGAACTATGTCACCATTCAGGATGAAACTTTCCACTGGATACCGAAAGTGAACCATCAAGAGATAACCTCCTGGAAGTAACTGGTCAATAATTTTTTGCTTGGTTGTCAGGAGGTCTGGCATTGTCAAATAATAGCCCACTTCTGAGAATAAAATTAAATCGAACTTCTCAGTTGGGAACTGCTGGGGTATCTGCATCTGCTCAAACCGCACCTGTGGGAGATCGGCGCAGCGTTTCCGCGCTTCCTCTAATCCTACCTCTGAATAATCTACTGAAAGCAGTCTGTCACACTTTTTGGCTAGTTTCTGGGTCAGTACACCGATCGCACATCCGATTTCAAAAGCATTTTTGAATCGGACTTTTGGCAAGGATCTGATCGTTGTTCTGAATTTACTGGTTTCATAAAAGCTAGACGTGTATCGCCAAGGATCTGAACTTTGGCGGTAGGTTTCATCAAAGAAGCTGGATGGTACTGATTCCTGTTTTGAAGGCTTCATGGTGAATCTCTGTAAGTTAAATGACCTCTAAATAAATATACTACAAAAAAATAGCTTCAGGATTTACACAAAAATTGAAACTTTACACTATCTGTACATTTGAGGCAGGGAGTGCAACAGTAGGGATAGAGTTTTTGCGTAATTCCTGCCACTTTCTTCTCACTGATGAATCACAGGTGGGACGCCTGTCCCACAATACATCTAATAAATAAAGGGCGATCGCACTTCACTTAGGTTGTGGTAAATATTGTTTTATTACAGCATTAGTAATGCTTTCTCTTCTTCCCAAGACAGTGAAATATTGTTTTATTACAGCATTAGTAATGCTTTCTCTTCTTCCCAAGACAGTGAAATTTCTAGTTTTCCTGATACTATAAATGTTTGAGCTGCCAACAGGCTGTCTCTAAATTTACACACATCCTGGCGGAATAATTACCTTCTTGTCCGCCGATAACTAGCTTTTCTATTGCATCTGGTTTTGATGGATCTACTAAATTATGGAAGCTAAGGTTATCCAAAGTTATCTTAACAATATATTTGCCGGATTCGCCGCCACCAATGCTCATATAACACTCGTCATCTGCACCCAAGGTAACTAAAGTTTTACTTTTCCCATTTAACTCGCGAATGGCTTGTTCTATTTGACTCCAAGTAGGACTTTCTCTTAAATCACCTTCATCCTAGTCGCCAACCCAATTTTCTGCTGATAGGTTTAACACAAACATTATTGCTTCCTTCTATTTGGCGGTTTAATGGTTATTGTCTTACTTCCACTGGGAGTAATAATTTCTAGTTCTTCTATATTTAACTGCCAAGCCTTTGTATTTTGGCCTCTCCTGTGGGTTGACTACCTCAATTTTACAATTTAGTTGGGGATGTGGCACTATCTAGTGGTGAATTGCTCGATCGCATTTTTGAAGCTAATAATTTGCCTAAAGTTTCTTGGGATGGAAGTCCTAGCGTGCGGCCTTATAATGCTAGGGTGTCGAATCTAAAGATTAAGGTGGCTGGTTATCAGTTTGTTCATCCTGAGATTAGGGAGTTTTAATAGTCTTGGGCGCAGCACCTAATTATGCAGGGTGCACACTAGGCACCTTGCTAGAGAATATTATATTTTCCCTTTAACCCAACTTCTAAAGGATTTCAGCAAAGCAATTTCCCCCATCGTTTGAGTGCGAGTGAAAAACCCAGCCATTTCCGCTGCTGATACAAAGGGAAAAGCAATACTAAAGTCGCGCTCAATATATTCAGTTTCTACCAACTGATAAAATTTCAAAACTCGCCCGTTATATAGCCAGAGTTCCGGGACGCGAAGTGCGGAGTAAATGGCAAACTTATCAACTGAACTGCTGGTAATATCTATTTCAATTGCTAAGTCGGGCGGTGGGGTAGTTTCTAAATCTAGTTCTTGCCTGCCTCTAACTGCTGCTTCATTTTGGATATAATAACAGTTATCTGGTTCTATGCCTTTTTTGGCATTTTTGAGTTTGAGAGTAGTTGAGCCAGCACTTTTAATTTCAATGTCAAGTTCTTCTGCTAAAGCAAGGATGAAATTACCGAAATTGCTCTTGTAGTTCTCATGTTCAAATAGTGGCGCCATAATTTCCAGTTTCCCTTCATCGTAAGCTATGCGATAACCTCGCTTATCGCCTATTTCTTTGAGCAACGTTTCAAAGGTCTGCCAGCTAATGTTTTCTAGCAGTGTTCTCTGTTCGGCTAAACTTGAAGTAGTAGCAATCATCTCAAAATCTCCTTTAGCTGAGAAAACTCTAGTTTTATTTTATCACAAGCCAAGATACTATCAAAAAGGGGGTTCTTTTTTTGAACCGCAGATGTAGGCGGATAGACGCTGATGAACGCGGATGGATGAAAGGGCGATCGCACTTCACTTAGGTTGTGTTAAATCTTATTTGATGACAGCATTACTAATTCTTTCTCTTCTTCCCAAGACAGTGATATTTCCAGTTCTCCTGATACTGTAAATGTTTGAGCTGTCAACAGTGCCGTCTCTAAATTTACACACATCCGGGCGGAATAATTACCTTCTTGTCCGCCGATAACTAGCTTTTCTATTGCATCTGGTTTTGATGGATCTACTAAATTATGGAAGCTAACGTTATCAAAAGTTACGTTAACAATATATTTGCCGGATTCACCGCCACCAATGCTCATATAACACTCGTCATCTGCACCCAAGGTAACTAAAGTTTTAGTTTTCCCATTTAACTCGCGGATGGCTTGTTCTATTTGACTCCAAGTAGGACTTTCTATTAAGTCACCTTCATCCTGGTTGCCAACCCAATTTTCTGCTGATAGGTTTAATACAAACATTATCGCCTCCTTGTATTTGGGGGTTTAACGGTTATTGTTTTACTTCCACTGGGAGTAATAATTTCTAATTCTTCTATATTTAACTGCCAAGCCATAGAGTTTACTCCACCTCTTAAGCCGCAGGCGGCACAAAGTTCGCGATCGCAAATCAAACGTGCTTTACCTCCTCTAATTCCCGCGTCGGCTGCTTGTTGAAAAGCATCGGCTTCAGCGTGGGTTTTGGTGATAGGATTGACATTAAAGGTTATTTGCCGACGATTGGGGTTGCTGCCAGAGTTGATGCCAAAAAAACTTTGACCCGCTATTTCTAGTTTAGCTATGGTTGATTTATCGGTTTCGCTGCCAGCCGGTGGTAAACCTAGGCTTTGTCTATATGCACCTAGTTCATCAAACACACTTTGTATTTTTGCCTTTCCTTTGGGGTGACAGCCCCATTTTACCAGATTGCGTTCTGGTTTTGGGATTTGGGGGTGCGATCGCTCTCTTCTTCATCCGCGTTCATCCGTGTTCATCTGCCTTCATCTGCGGTCAAAAAAAGGGCGATCGCTTCTAAATTTCTATCCGCGCACCCTCACCCACCAAATTATCCCATCATCCCAGCAAAAAAGTCTATCGTCTCTTTCAACGCTTTCACAAACACATCAATCTCCTCGCGAGTATTGTAAAAATACAAACTTGCTCTGGCAGTAGATGAAATATTCAAATAGCGGTGCAAAGCTTGCGTGCAGTGATGCCCGGAACGAATCGCAACTCCCTCTTGGTCTAACATGGTAGACAAGTCTTGAGGGTGAATTTCTCCGGCTGTAAATGCTGCTAACGCAGCTCTACCTTCGCCGTTGCTGTCTGGTTGTGGCCCGTAAATTTTGATTTCTGGAATTTGCCGCAATTGTTGGAACAGATAAGCAGTCAATTCTGCTTCGCAAGCGTGAATCTTATCCATGCCAATGTTACTAAGATAATCGATTGCTGCACCAAGGGCGATCGCCTCGCCGATTGCAGGGGTGCCGGCCTCAAATTTGTGCGGCAAATCGGCATAAGTTGAATATTCTAAAAACACGTCAGCAATCATCTCGCCGCCGCCGAAAAACGGAGGCATTTCTCTCAGCAAATCCAGCTTACCGTACAGAAAACCGATGCCAGTCGGAGCGCACATTTTGTGACCGGAAGCAACCAGCCAATCGCAATCAATTGCTTGCACATCTACTATCATGTGCGGCACGCTTTGGCAAGCATCAATTAAAACTCTTGCGCCGAAACTGTGGGCAATTTTGCAGATTTCTTTGACAGGACTAATGCAGCCCAAAGTATTAGAAACGTGAACGGTTGACACCAATTTAGTTTTATGGGAAATCAGCGTTTTAAACTGTTCCACATCAAACTCGTTAGTTTCCGTTAACTCCACAAACTTCAGCACCGCACCGGTTCTTTGAGCAATCATTTGCCAGGGAACGAGATTGCTGTGGTGTTCCATCACAGACAGGATAATTTCATCTCCGGCTTGCAGATTGCTCAAGCCCCAAGAATAAGCAACCAAATTAATCGCTTCGGTGGCGTTGCGAGTGTAAACAATTTCTTGCCGCGATGCCGCATTTACAAAGGCAGCAACTTTGTCTCTCGCACCTTCGTAAGCATCAGTCGCTTTGGCGCTGAGAGTGTGAGCGCCGCGGTGCACGTTTGCATTATATTTCTCGTAGTAGTCGCGCCAAGCGTTGAGCACGGCTAGGGGTTTTTGAGAAGTAGCTGCATTGTCTAAATAAACTAGCGGTTTACCGTTAACTTTTTCATTCAAAATTGGGAAGTCGCCGCGAACTTTTGAGGCAAGTGTTTTTTCTTGAATAAGTGTCATATTTTTTGAAGTTAGTGATTTGTCGTTGGGTGGGGGCGGGTTTACGACATTGTTGGTTTTAGGCAATTATTATTCGTGAAACCCGCCCCTACAGGCTGTTAAAAATGGTGCAAGATGTTGTAGGGACACAGCACTGCTGTGTCCTCTGTGTCCTCATCTTTATGAGTTATCCTTGGATAGCCACACAGGTAGAAAGCATTTTCGCCACCCCAAGAATCGGTAATTGATTGAGCATTTCCGCCGCGAAAGCATCGATTAGCAAATAGCGACTTCTTTCTAAATCCAAACCGCGACTTTGCAAGTAGAAAAGTTCATCATCTTCTAATTGGCTGACAGTTGCACCGTGGGAACATTTAACGTTGTCGGCGACAATTTCCAACTGCGGTTTAGTGTCTATGCGAGCTCTTGGCGACAGCAACAAATTCCGGCTTAACTGTCCGGCATCTGTCAATTGTGCGGCTTTGCGAACGAAAACTTTGCCGTTAAATACAGCGCGAGCTTTGTTACCGATAATGCACTTGTGCAGTTGGCGGCTTGTACCGTGGGGGTGATTGAAATCGATTAAACTGTGAGTGTCTGATAACTGTTCGCCAAAGGCTACGGTTAAACCATTTAAAGTTGTTTCAGTGGCTTCGCCGCGCTGAAAAACTTCTAAATTGTGCCGCGATATTTTGGCTCCCAAGCTGATAGCATGACAAGTATAACGGCTATTGCGAGATTGCTCGATCGCACTTTTGCCGATATGAACAACCTCTCCACCTTCCCGCTGCAGCCGAACGTGATTCACAGTGGCGTTTTCGCCGACAACAACATCCGTTACAGCATTCGTAAATGCAGCGACATTCCCGATAGTTGCATAATCCTCAACCAGCGTCACATTGCTTCCAGGCTCAGCTATGACCAAGCAGTGCGGCTGGGACATCGTGGGAGATGCACCGGGCGCTGTCAGGAACAGCAAGTGAATCGGAAGGTCGATCGACATATTGGCCGGCACGAACACCACCGCAGAATCCGCCAAACCCGCAGTATTCAGCGCGGTAAACACCTCAGTTTGCTGTCTGTGCTTGCTCAAAACATCGGCTATCCGCCCTTGATATTTTTCGGGCACATTAGATAGATTACCTGCGTAAAAGTCGAGCCTCTTCGAGGGCTCCGCTAACGGCAAATTCGGAAAAACCGACGACTCCACCGTTGACAAATCCGGCGCATAAAAACCGTTGACAAATACCAATCTTAATGGTAAATCATCCCGATTTTTCACTGGCATAATGATATCAGCCAGCTTAACTTTTGACTGATTGCTCTGCGGTATATGAAAAGGAATTTGCAACACCGGCGACAAATCAGTAAAGCGCCATTCTTCATCCCTCACCGTCGGAAAACTCGAAGCAAGCACGTATTCAGTCGCCGAATCCCGCAAATCCTGCAACCCGTAAGCAGAACTTTTGCTATTAGCAGCCTCCAAATTACCGCACTGATTCACCAAATCAGTCAAAAACATTTCCCTACTAGCAACTTGCGTATTCATCATCGCGCGCCTACTCCTGCTGCTTCCTCTTCCACCACCCAGTCATAACCGCGCTCTTCCAATTCCAGCGCCAACTCTTTCGGGCCAGTCAAGATAATTCTACCCGCTTCCATGACGTGAATAAAATCAGGAATAATGTAATTCAGCAACCGCTGATAGTGAGTAATCACCAACATCGAATTTTCAGCAGTTGACAACTGATTCACACCGCCGGCGACAATCTTGAGAGCATCGATATCCAAACCCGAATCAGTCTCATCCAAAATAGCTAATTTCGGTTCCAACAGCGCCATTTGCAAAATTTCATTCCGCTTTTTCTCGCCGCCGGAAAAACCCTCATTTACGCTGCGGCCTAAAAAAGAATCATTCATCTTGACAATATCCAGCTTTTCCTCGATTAAATCTTGGAAGTCAAAAGCATCCAATTCTTCCAAGCCGCGATGTTTGCGGTGAGCATTGTAAGCCACGCGCAAGAAATCCAGATTGCTAACGCCGGGAATTTCTAAAGGATATTGGAAAGCCAGAAATACGCCCGCCAAAGAACGTTCTTCCGGCGCTAATTCCAGCAAATTTTGACCCAAAAAAGTAACTTCTCCGCCCGTTACCGTATAAGCAGGATGGCCGGCTAATATCTTGGATAAAGTGCTTTTCCCCGAACCGTTGGGGCCCATAATCGCGTGAATTTCACCCGATTTAATTTCCAGATTCAAACCCTTAAGGATTTGGGTATCTTCCACATTCGCAGTTAAATCGCGGACGGATAGCACCACTTGACTATTTTCTACAATCATCTATTTTTGTCCTTTTCCTCAATGCACTTTACAGTTTTTCTCTCGTTCTTCTCGTTTTTAGGCTCTGCCTATTGCTGACCACTTAAAGTTAAACCTACCGTCTCTCTTGTTTGTATCGAAGTCTCGATCCCCCCTAACCCCCCTTAATAAGGGGGGGACAAGAGTGTTCTTAAAGTCCCCCTTAATAAGGAAGGGGGGACACAAGAAGTATTCTCAAAGTCCCCCGTCTTAAGGGGGATTTAGGGGGATCTAGACTCGAATAAAAGCGACATTTATTATGGGTTGCAATCTTAAGTTGTCGCCGATGGACTCGGCCGGGAAGGGTTTCTCGCCCACAAAAATTATCCGACACTTCCTTCGAGTTTCAGACTCAACAGCTTATCAGCTTCCGCCGCAAATTCCATCGGTAACTGATTGAAAACATCTTTACAGAAACCGCTAATCATCATCGAAATAGCATTTTCTGCGGAAATTCCCCGCTGTGCGAAGAAGAACAATTGCTCTTCCCCAATTTTAGAAGTAGAAGCTTCGTGTTCCACTTTAGCAGTGTGGTTCTGCACTTGAATATAAGGGAAAGTATTCGCTTGAGCGTTGTCGCCAATCAGCATGGAATCGCACTGAGAGTAATTGCGAGAGCCTTTAGCATTCGGCCCCATTTTCACCAAGCCGCGATAGCTGTTGGATGAATTTCCCGCAGAAATGCCCTTAGAAATAATCGTGCTGCGAGTGTTTTTACCGACGTGGATCATTTTGGTGCCGGTGTCAGCTTGCTGCTTGTTATTTGTCAGCGCTACCGAGTAGAATTCGCCCACCGAGTTGTCGCCGACTAACACGCAACTGGGATATTTCCAAGTAATCGCGGAACCGGTTTCTACTTGTGTCCAAGAAATCTTAGAATTGACTCCCTGACACAAACCCCGTTTCGTCACGAAGTTGTAAATGCCGCCTTTGCCGTTGGCGTCGCCAGCGTACCAGTTTTGCACTGTGGAGTATTTGATATCGGCATTGTCCATTGTTATCAATTCCACGACGGCGGCGTGCAGTTGATTGGTGTCAAACATGGGGGCGGTGCAGCCTTCTAGGTAAGACACAGAACTGTTTTCTTCTGCAACAATTAGGGTGCGCTCGAACTGGCCGGAATCTCCGTTGTTGATGCGGAAATAGGTTGACAATTCCATTGGGCATTTGACGCCTTTGGGAATGTAAACAAAGGAACCGTCGCTGAATACGGCGGAGTTGAGGGCTGCGAAAAAGTTATCGCCGACTGGTACGACGCTGCCGAGATATTTTTCTATTAGTTCGGGATAATCTTTGACTGCTTCTGAGATGGAACAGAAAATAACGCCATCTTTGGCTAACTTTTCTCTAAATGTTGTGGCAATTGAAACGCTGTCGAAAACGGCATCGACGGCAACATTTCCGAGCCGTTTTTGTTCGGATAGGGGAATGCCGAGTTTCTCGAAGGTTTCTAGCAGTGTCGGGTCTACTTCGTCCAAACTGTTGAGCTTTTTGGGTTTTTGTTTGGGGGCGGAATAGTAGATAATTTGTTGGTAGTCGATCGCGGGATAGTTGACGTGGGGCCAGGTGGGCTCGGTCATTGTCAGCCACTTCCGGTATGCTTTGAGGCGGAATTGCAGCATGAATTCCGGTTCGTTTTTCTTGGCGGAAATCAGGCGGACTACATCTTCGCTCAAGCCGCGGGGGATGGTGTCTGACTCGATGTCGGTGACGAAACCGTATTTGTAGGGCTGGTTGACTAAGGTTTTGACTGTGGTAGAACTCATTATTTTGCGTGTTCAGTGTTCTAGATAATGCTCTCTGGATGGCAGACGGGGCAATGCCTGTCTGGGCTTGAGCGAGTTCTGCTGGACTGCTCTGGGAAGTAAAACAACAATTTTGTTGCTTTACTATATTTTAAGCTACATTAACAATAGTGATATTGTCAAAGTCAAATTAATAATTTTTTGTGAAGATGATGGAGACTACTCAGCAGACTTCCACGAAACAAGACATCCTGCAATATTTGCTCAAGGGGGGGCAGGGGACGGCTCTTGAGTTGGCGGAGTCTTTGGATATCAGCCCGCAGGCGATTCGCCGTCACTTGAAGGATTTGGAAGCGGAGGGGCTGATTCAGTATCAGTCGGTTCAGGCTGGTATGGGGCGTCCTCAGCACATTTATGAGCTTACCAGTCAGGGGCGCGATCGATTCCCGAATCGTTACGGTGATTTTGCAGTCTCTTTCCTGGATACGTTGGCGGAAACTGTCGGCCGCGAGCAAGTGATTACTATCTTGCGAAAACAGTGGCAGCGCAAGGCGACGGAGTATCGGCGGCTGGTGGGTGCGGGTTCGCTGGAAGAGCGGGTGACTAAGCTAATGGAACTCCGCAGGGCTGAAGGTTATATGGCTGAGTGTTATCCTGTAGAATCTGTAGAGGTTGGGATCTGCGATCGCGCTGGTTTGGGCGATCGATTTGTGTTGATGGAACACAACTGCGCGATTTCTAATGTTGCTGAAACTTTTCCGAGTGTGTGTGGCAATGAGTTGGAAATGTTTGCGGGGGTGTTGCCGGACTGTACTGTGGAGCGGACTCACTGGATTATTAATGGGGAACACCGCTGCGGTTATTTGATTGCAAGAAGGAAGGAAGAAGGAAGAAGGAAGAAGGAAGAAGGATGAGGGAAGGTATTACACGGATTTTGACACGGATACACGGATGGGTATTTTTACTAATTACCAATTACCGACAGCACTACACGGATTTTGACACGGATACACGGATGGGTGTTTTTTGCTTTTACCGATTACCAACAGCACGACACGGATTTTGACACGGATACACGGATGGGTGTTTTTTGCTTTTACCGATTACCAACAGCACGACACGAATTTTGACACGGATACACGGATGGGTGTTTTTTGCTTTTACCAATTACCGACAGCACGACACGGATTTTGACACGGATACACGGATGGGTGTTTTTTGCTTTTACCAATTACCAACAGCACGACACGGATTTTGACACGGATACACGGATGGGTGTTTTTTGCTTTTACCGATTACCAATAACCAATAACAAATAACAAGTAACTAATTACTATGGAACCGCTAGCAGATTTTTTAAAGCCGGAAGAGTGCGCGGAAGTTGATATGGCGCTGCTGTCGTCGAAGGAAAAGTTTTCGGCGCGGCTGGCAATTTATGCTTTGAGGGTGCTCAAGCAAATTGCTGGGGAGACGGGTTTGCCGATGGCTGAGGTGACTAATGGGCAGGTGATGGATTGGATTAAGAATGATGAGAGTATTAAAGGGTCGATCGAACTTGATGCTAGTTTTGAAAACTTTTTTACGAATTTGGTAATTGCGTCTTTGCGGCCTTTGAGGCAAATTGCGACAGAATCTGAAAGCGCGATCGAGCAATTAACAGTTAAGCAGGTTGTGGCGTGGTTTGTGAAGGACGGGAAGATTCGCAGAGAACAGGGTGTCGAGGCGGCGTTTTTGGATTTGTGAGTTAAAGGTCGATCGGCAACACTGGCAAATAATACGTCAAACTCGGCTATTGGGGGCGGTTTCGGGCGATCGAAAAAAAGTTTTGACAAAGGGGTTGACAGACTAGGGAAAACTTGATAAGGTAATTAAGTCGAGCGAAAGAGATGCAGCGCATCAAGCTTAAGATTAAGCTAAACGCAGACACAGGATTAAAAGTTTTCAAAGCTTTCCTGGTGCTTATGATGTAATGGAACCACTCCGATCCATCCCGAACTCGGTTGTTAAACGTTGCTATGGCGAAGATACTCGGCGGGTCACTGCCCGGTAAAATAGCTCAGTGCCAGGTTAATAATAAATTAAAGCTCTTTTCCCGCAACAACGGAAAAGGGCTTTAGTTTTTTTGGGGAGTTGTTAGTCATTTGCTTTAGGCTTCGGCGGTTGAAACCGCTACTAAACAAACGAAGTCTGCCGACGCGGACTGAAGAATAAGAGGTTATTAAATCAGGATTTGGTATCCTCTCCTGCAAGCATCGCTCATGAACTAGCTCTTGCACAACCATCCGCGTTGGACTAAAGTTAGTTTATGGACTGAGTTTTTTAAGAGCATGGAAACTGTAAATATCCATGTAAATTAGGAATTTAAAATTTTCATTTATTGGACAAGAAAGAGTGAAACCTATTAGATTAACTAATCATGCCCAGGAACAAGCGATTGAAAGAGGTACCAATGAAGCCGAAATTATTGATACCATTATGACAGGTAATCGACAACTTGCTAAAAATGGTAGGTACAAATATCAAGCTACTTTTCAGTATAATAATGATTGGCAGGATAAATTCTATTCTCTCAAGAAAGTAATACCGATTGTTGCCGAGACTGATACTGAGTTAGTTGTGATCACAGTGTATACATTTTATTTTTGAGGTAAAAGTTTATGAAGATTAGTTATGATTCCGAAATTGATGCTCTCTATATTAGACTTGTAGAAGGTAAGCATCAGTGTCGCACTTTACAGTTAACTGACGAAATTGCTTTAAATATTGGGGAAAATGAGTTATTGGTAGGGATAGAAGTTTTAGATGCTACACAGGTTTTAGGTAGTGGAAATGTACCTAATGTAGTGCTAGAAAATATAGCTTTTACTGTAGCTTAAATAGGGAAATCAATCGCTACCTGTATCAAGATAAGTAAGGATGAGTGGAAAAATGATCCGTACTTTTGATGCAAAATCTTATACAGATTTACTTGTTCGGTATCAACCAAAACCGATCGCAAATGAAGCAGAAAACGAGGCCGCGATCGCTCTCGCTTGCGAACTCGAACACCGCCCTATGCGATCGCTGGAGGAAGAGCTATTTCTGGAGCTTTTGATAACGCTGATTGAAAAATTTGAAACTGAAAATTATCCGATTCCAACAGGAAATGCTGCTTTAATGTTGCAACATTTAATGGATGCGAGAGATTTGGAAAAATCCGATCTGATTCCTGTTTTGGGAACGGAAACAGAGGTTGATAAAGTTTTTGTTAGGGGAAGGGCGATCGAAATAGATGAAGCCAGGAAATTAGCTGATTTTTTCCAGGTGGATATGAGTTTTTTTCTTTAAGTGCGATCGGTAACTCGTATTCCAAATCAAAACTACTCAGGTTCGATCGTCTTCAAAAACTCGTCTGCTGTGATTACCACCACACCACGAAATGGGTGCAATACGAGCAAATCCCTGTCACCAGTGATGATATAGTTCGCTTCTCCATTTAATGCCAACTCCAAAACCTTGTCATCTTTTGGATCGCGACACTCTTGCACCTTCTCAATTATCTCTACTAGAACTGCCCTGTCCACCAAGGCTGCTAAAAATTCCTCCCTTTCTTCACTTGTGACATACCGATTAAATTTTTCGCGACCCAATACCTCATTCAATTCTTCTAGCAGTTCAAGTGATAGTAACACCTCTCCGTTTGCTAAAGCATATCGAAGGGCGCGATCGGGTTTACTGTTATCAAACAGAATCGCACTGATGATTGCATTTGTATCAAAAACGTAGCGCATCTTACTCATCAAAAAGAATTGAATCCAAAATTTCTGGGGTCAATCCTCGCGATTGAGCATTCCGACTCATCTCACTCATTACCTCCTCTAGGGGTCTTTTGCGTCGAATTGCATCACTAAGTTTCAGGCTAAGTAATGCCTCTAATTTACGACGCTGTTCTTCAGAAGCAGCCTCAAATATCTTAGCAACTTCAGCATTAACGCGAATTGCGATCGTTTTGGTTTGCATGATGGTTATGTGATGTTTCAATGACTGTTTTCAAATAAGCTAGAATTGCGGGGGACTCGAACCATATTTTAACACAATCACAACAAGCGATCGCCCCTAATTTTCACAGTCAAGAGTGGGCGATCGCATCTTTCCTAGTTTTCTAACGGCAAAGGTGAGCCGCGGCTAGTAACCTTTGCTCGCTCGAAATATTACTTGGGAACACAGGACCAACTATGCTTGCATTTGGGACAGCTTAAATTCAGTTGTCCTAAATTACTTGGAGCGCGTAGCTTTTGAGAACAATTTGGACAAGCAATAACTACTTTTATAGGTTGAGTTATTGGGCTATCTGAAAAAAGTTGCTCTAAAAGTTCATAGACTTCACTAAGGGAAATATGACCATTTTCTAACGATTGCACCAATCGATGAGCATCGTCAGGACTAATTAAATTATTGGTGACTGCTTCTTTCAGCACCAAATAAAATCTTGTCTTATCCTGCTCATCAAAGTTAGACCGTCTCTCTTTAGCTTCAACTTCTCTTAACTGTTCTTCATACTCATTCAATAACTGCTTGCGTTTACCTTCATGAAAGCCACCATCTTTGATGAATCTCGATACACCATATACAGTGGCTCCGCCAACTACAGCAGCACCCGCAACGAGGGCAGCAGGAGCAGCTACAAGCATACCAAGACCCGTTACGGCTGTGAAAATGGGTATGGAAGCGGTGGTTGACCCTAAAATTGCTGCTGCTGCTCCAGCTCCACCAGCGCCTAATGCAGTCACTCCAGCATCAGCAATAAGTCCCACTCCATCACTCGGATTATTCTTTAGTTCTTCAATTAGTTTGAGCAGTTGTTCTTTCGTCAATTCTTGCTTGTTAGACATTATTAAATTTCAGTAATTTCAGGTTGGAGATTAAGCAGTAATAACGTTACGAAATACAGTATTGAATACGTCGGCAAACAGAGAAAAGAAATGTTGAACAATTTCACCAACATCTTCACCCACGTTTGGAAATTGTTTGTCTAGTCTATGCCCAACCACTGCACCCATTACAGTAACAGTTATTCCCAATGCTGCTGCCACCGGAACTAAAACTTGCCCTAAAAATGGTATTGAAGTTATTAAACCTGCAATAGCAGCCCCAACTACAGCACCTATCCCAGCACCGACTACTAAAAATGGATGAGCCTTAACGAACTCAAGAATTTTTAGCAGCACAATTTTTCCAACAGCAAAAACTTTACCTCCAACCTTTTTTGTAAAGGTAATTAGCTCATGCAATCGACTGATAAATTCTTTGGGAAGCCCAAGCTCTTGAAGTTGCGCGTATACTTCACTACTTTTTATTGACTCAGCTTCTGCATTCCAAAGTGCAAGTTTTAAATTTGCTTGTCCTGGAGATAAATTTTGATTGTTCATCTGTAACTCCTGATACTGGCTGCTACATAACTTGTCCTACCTAATTGTAATAAAATTTCAGGATAAAGCCTCAGCGAAATTACGTAAACTTATACACGCTACAAATTTACGAGTGCGAGCACACCGCTCCGACTCGCAACTTCATAATGAAGCACTTCTGTCTGAAGAGACTCAGGGAGTTCTGCTAATTTTTCTAAAATGACTGGCTGTATCATGATTTCTTCTCGCGATCGCCCTATCTACTCCATTAAATCACCACAACCCAATGTCAGCAACAGAATAGCCCATTATCTAGCCCGATCGCCCCCGATCGCACTAACATCATCATCATTGTGCAACTTGCCGAAAATTACGCGATCGACTATTCTTCCTAATAGATATCATCCCAAATTCCTTGTATCTCTTAGTCTCGCGTTGCGCGGACTTCGTTATTGTCGGGGTCTCCATTCAGACACTCTTTTAGATACTTTATTTACTGAATAACCCAAAAAATCAGCGAGTTTAGATTGCGTTTTTCCGTCATTGAGCAGTAATAAAATCAAAATTATTTCTTTAATGTTTGCCTTTTCTTCCTCTTTTAAGGCTTTCTGTAGTTGATCTATTTGTTTGGGATTGAGATGGTTTTTGGCTGGTATTTTTGTATTTATTGACTAAACTAATCTTTTATTAGACCCTATTTAAAGGCACAACAGCTTAACTATCTCTAATCTTAAACAGCTTTGCCATAACTTCACAGTCTTAGTCACCCCAACTTCTCTCATAACTTGGCGTCCCTCTTGTTGAGTTTACCATAACTAGCGCGTAATTAGAATTTTTTTCCGGTTTGTCAAAATACCAGAAAAATTTTTCTGGGACTTTTTTGAAAGTAGCTTATAAGCTGTTATTTAGTGCTAAGCCTGCCAGCGCAAACTTTGAAAAAGCCAGGAGATAAACATGACACAACTAATTGATTACATTCAGACAGCTAAAGAATTTGCTGATGCTTATGGCATAGCACATTTAGATCGCCTGCTGACATTAGCTGGGAGCATCTCATCTTTGTAAAAACACTTCTTCTGACTCCTTCCTTCTGCCTCTTTCCTCCTGCCTCCTGTCTCCTGCCTCAAAACTCCAATTTCTAGCTTGGTTACAAAAGTGAGATGCTCCCAAAAAACCTACCTAGTTCTGGACCAACTTCTTCTAACATTTTCGCTTCGCAGTGATTTTTCTATACTTTCAAAACTTTTTAACTCGGTTGAATCTGTATTTCTGTAAAAAATTTCTGCTACCGCTTGTAAGTGGGATTTTAGCTGTTGTTGGTCTGATGGTGTCATTTTATTTGCCTTATATTTATTTGACGATTTTACTAGCTTTTTCATTTTATCTCTTTTTTGACACATTCGCCAAAGTGAGATGCACCCTATCAATTTCTACCCAATCCCGAACAAGTAATCGAAATTACCGTCTCCCACAGAGTTTTTAAGCGTATTGATAATTTTCCTTGTATTATCGTGAGGCCCTTCAATATAATAAGGTTTTCCATTGCGACCGAATTTCAAGCCAATTTCGCTGGTTGATTCTCCTAAATGAGCCTTCGACTCCTCGAAATCGCGATGCGGTTCAAAGCCTAATGTTTTGGCATAAGCGATCGCACCCCAAACCAGGGCTTGTGCTTGCTCTAAACTAATCTCCTCGTACTCTTGCATAAACTGCGAGTAAGAAAGCTGAACGAAATTTTTATATTGGCTATCGTTGCAGTTACGTGGCGGGATGACATCCTTGACTCCCAAACACCAGTAGTCGATCAAATAAGAGGCTGCAACAAAACGATTGTATCCCTTGGAACGGGTAACAACCACTAAACCCAAACCGCTCGCTTCAGAGGTTTCATTCCCCAACAATACCTTCGCAAAATTTACATCCACGAGACATTGAGCAACGGGCAATAACTCTCCTTTTTCGGCGCTAGCGAGGGCTGTTTGTTCTGCATGAGATTGAAGAAACGTACTGACCTCGGATGCTTTCAGTCCTAACTTTCGGGCAATTTGTTTGGGCGTTAATTGGCGATCGCGCAGGTTGAGAATTTCTTGTTCTTGTTCGGGTTGCATGGTTTTTTTATTGCCGTCAGGGCTGGGTTTGAGCTGAGTCGATCATTGTACCGCGTTTTTGCGACCAACTTCGTAACATTGCAAAGATTCAGGAAAAAACCCGGTTTCTTTGGTGGTATTGTACGATATTTTGTAGGGGCGGGTTCACCAACAATACATAACAATTACCAACCATCTATATAAACCCGCCCCCACACCACTGATCGCCTACATCAACCTGAAATTTGCATCACATCACCAAAACCGGATGATTGTTGGTTGGGTTGGGCGGGTTTTTTGAGATAGTTTGTTTGGGGCGATTATGGTTGGTGAACCCGCCCCTACAGGATGTATGAAAGAACCTAATTTTGCGCTAATTCAGGTGGCCGCCCCATCAAACCTGTCATCAAGCGCAAAGCTAAAAACCTCACTGGGGGAATTGTCCGCAAACACCACAATCCAAAGCGGCGAAATGCTACTATTGGCAGCCAAGTATTAGAAAATAATCTGTCTAGAAAATCGGTAAATCCTAACACGATTAAATTCTCTTTTTTGCGCCAGTTGTGATACCGTTTCAATACTCGCAAATCGCCGATGTCTTCGCCTTTTTGGTGCGCTTGCTGCAAGATTTGGGCGATCGCCCCAGCGTCTCGAATGCCCATATTTAATCCCTGGCCGCCGACGGGATGGCAGCAGTGGGCGGCGTCGCCAATTAGCGCTAATCTTGGCAAAACGTAGCGATCGCTCTGCATTAACTGCACCGGAAACAAAAAGCGATCGCTCTCCAATTCCAAACGCCCTAAAAGCCCGCCCGTGCGCTTTTCTAACAAAGTCAAAAACTCTTTTTCATCCATTTGTTGCACAGCTTTTGCTTCCGCGTGGGGTGCTGTCCAAACTACTTGACAACGGTTCCCCGGTAATGGTAAGACTCCCATCGGGCCGCTCGGCCAAAAGCGCTCAAAAGCGATATCATTGTGCGGTTTTTCTGCTTTAATAGTGATAGCAACGCAGGATTGCCAGTATTTCCAGCCGCGAGTGCTGATGTTGGCTTCGGTGCGGATGCGCGATCGCGAACCGTCGGCGGCGACTAATAATTTGCTGCGAATTGTCCGAGTTTCGCCGTGTTGTTTGACTTCTATTTCGGCGCAATGAGTTAAATATTTTACCTCGACAACTTCCGCCGGACAAACCCAACTAAAATTCGGGTTTTTTGCCAAAGATTCTTGCAAAGCTGACAGCATGACTCGGTGTTCGCCAACGTAACCTAAAGCTGTTTTTGGTACGGGCAATTTGCCAGTATTTCCCAAGTCGGGGCGGTGGAATTCGACAACACCGGGATAGTCGCCGTCGCAGAGGCTAATTTGCTCGAAAGTGGTGATTTGCGGCAAGATTTGTTGCCATACGCCTATGCCTTCTAAAATCATTCCTGATAGCAGGGTGATTGCGTAAGCTTGTTTTTTGGCTGCTGCGACTGCGGGGAGTTGGGTTTCAATTATTGCTATTTTTAAGCCGGAATCTTTTAAGGCGCTGGCTAAGGTGGCCCCGACTATGCCGCCTCCGACGATGGCTATGTCAAAGTCGAGTGTCTGTGTTTGCGTGGAGGCTGGTGTTGGAGAAAGTTGGTTTACAGGCATTTTCAAGGGAGGTTGTCAAAGTTAATTGGAATGTTACTTTTTTATTGTAAAGAATTATTTCGATTTAGGGCGATCGAGCGACGGAGACGGGAGATGGGGAGACGGGGAGATGGGGAGACGTTGAGAAATTGATGATTAATCACAACCATCAACCATCAACTGCCAACTGCCAACTGCCAACTGCCAACTGCCAACTGTCAACTGTCTAATGACTCATGACCATTTCCTTTGTATTTTCGGCAGGCAGCGCTGATACTTCCTGGCAAAGGGGAATCTCGATGACAAACTCTGCACCTTCGCCGGGGGCAGAAATACACTGCAATTTGCCTCGGTGTTTTTCAACTATAATCTGATAGCTGATTGACAGTCCCAAGCCTGTGCCTTTGCCGACGGGTTTAGTAGTAAAAAATGGATCGAACAACTTGCCAATAACTTCTTGATTGATTCCCATCCCGTTGTCGGCAATCCGAATTGTTACTGTGTCTGAATTCGCACTGGTGCTAATCCGAATTCGGTTGTGGCGAGAATATATTTCTTGTGAAGAATGAGTGCTGTTGTAGTCTTCGAGGGCGTCGATCGCATTTCCTAAAAGATTCATAAATACTTGATTTAGCTGACCTACATAGCACTCGACTTTTGGAAAATTGCCGTATTCTTTGATAATCTCAATAGCGGGGCGAAGTACATTAGCTTTGATTCGGTGCTGCAAAATTAGCAAAGTGCTTTCGATGCCTTCGTGAATGTCTACTCGCTTCATCTGCGATTCGTCGAGTCTGGAAAAGTTGCGTAAGGATACAACTAAGTCGCGGATGCGATCGGCTCCTACTTTCATTGATTCCAAAATCTTCGTAAAGTCTTCCATTAAGTAATCAACTTCAATATCTTCGGCTGCTTCTACAATTTCTGGGACGGGATTTGGGTATTTTTCCTGGTAAAGGTGGAGCAAACCGAGCAAATCTGTGGCGTATTGGGTGGCGTGGGTGATGTTGCCGTAAATGAAGTTAATCGGATTGTTAATTTCGTGGGCGACGCCGGCGACTAGCTGCCCGAGAGAAGAGATTTTTTCGGTTTGGATGAGTTGAGTTTGAGCTTGGTGCAACTCTTGGACAGCTTTTTCGAGCTGGGCTGCTTGCGATCGATACTGTCCCTCCGACTGCTTGAGTGCTTCCAAAACTTGGACTCGATCGCTAATATCTGTGTGAGTTCCCACCCACTCGCGAACGCTGCCGTCGGCTGCCAAAAGGGGGACGCCCCGCACCCAGAAGTGTCTGTAGCTGCCGTCTGCAGCTCGCAAGCGGTGCTCGACTTCGTAGAGACTTTTTGTTTCTATGGCGCGCTTCCAAGCTTGTATTGTGCGATCGCGGTCTTCTGGGTGTACTGCTTCTATCGAGTTGTCCTTCTCTTCCAAGCTGATGCCCGTATAAGCCATCCAATCAGGCTGAGGCCTGTCGAAGATTCCGCTAGCGTTGGTTGTCCAAACCATCTGTGCCGTGGCCATTGCCAGCGATCGGTATCTTTCCTCGCTCAAACGCACAAATTCTTCGGCTTGCCGGCTGGCTGTCACGTCGCGCAAAATTGCTGTGAATATGATTTCGCCTGCAACTTCGAGTTTGGAAATAGAAGCTTCGGCTGGAAATTCAGTACCGTCTCGGCGGCGGGCGAAAATTTCTTTGCGGTTGCCCATTTTTCGGGCTTGTTTAACGCCGCCGCCGAAATTGCTGACGAGGTGGCTGTGAGGGGCGACAAAAGCTTCGGGCAACAGCAGGCTCAGGGATTGCCCGATCGCCTCCGCTGCTGTCCACCCGAAAATCCTTTCTGCACCTTGGTTGAACAGGATAATTTTTTGGTCAGCATCCACGGAAATAATCGCGTCGTCGGCAATTTCTACAATGCCGGCGAAACGAGCTTGAGACAGTTGCAGGGCTTTTTCAGCGTGTTTGCGATCGCTGATGTCGCGGGCGATCGTCGAAATGTATGCGAGTTTGCCGTCCGGTGCGGAGTGGGAGATGATAACTTGGCTGATGGGAATTTCGAGTCCCGATGCTGACACAAAGGCTGTTTCTCCACTCCAAACGCCCCCGGAAACAGCGGTGGCGATCGCTTGTTTCAAAGTGCTGCGGGCTGACGCTGCCGTGAATTCTGCAACTTGTCGGTTGGATATATCTTCGTTTTCGCCTATACCCACCATTTTTCTGCCTGCTTTGTTGATGTAAATGGGGCGTCCTTCGAGGTTGCAGATACCTACAAAATCGGGGGTTGCTTCCAGAATTGCTGCCAGACTTCTGTTGGCGATTTCGGCTTGTTTGCTCTCAGTAATATCCCGCGCGATGCTAACTATACCGATGATATTTCCTAGCCCGTCCCGATAAGCGCTTTTTGTAGAAAGAAATGTCCTCAAATTACCTTGGACTGTTAGTTCTTCTTCGATCGCTTGCGTGTGGCCGGCTGTCATAATTGGGCGATCTGTTTTCCTAATATTGCCCGCAATTTCCGGCGGAAATAACTCGCTGTCATCTCTGCCGATAATGTCGTCTACAGACTTGCCAATTATACTGGCTCCCGCAGCATTAAGCATTAGGTAACGGCCCTGAATATCTTTGACAAATAGGGCTGCCGACGTACTGTTGATGACTGCCATCAAAAGGTTGTAGTTTTTTTGAAGGGCCTGCTTTGTTGTTTGAGAGTCGAAAATTTGCTGCTGCAATTGCTCGTTGGCGGTTTGCAGTTGGAGAGTCCGTTTCTCAACTTGATTTTCTAAGTCTAATTTAGCTTTCCTCAGTCCCAGTTCCGCTCGATAGCGCTTCCGGTCGGCGGTGCAGAGAGTTTTGGCATTCTGCCAAATCAGAACTGTAAAAATAATCACGTTCAATACGCTTAACAGCGATATCCCTACCTCTGGCGTGTAGGCTTGTAACCGATCTCCCAATAGGATGAAATAACCGACTAAAGGCGGGATAATGATTGCCCGTGGCAACAAGCGCCTCGCCATGATGCCACCGGCGTGATCGCTCGTCATTACTGCTATCAATCCTCGCTCTGGACTGGCAAATAAAATGCCAAAGCTCAGCAACATAAATGCTGCGGAGGTGTGCAAAGCCATCCCTGTATTATTGCCAATTTGGTAAAATAAAGCTTTGTCGTAGAAATAGCCTATCAAACCCGTAAATGCAATTAACAATGCTGAACAGCTTAAGATTTGAATCCGCAGGTATTTAGGCCGACGTTCTGACAGCAGCAGCAGCGCTGTTCCCAGCAATAAAAAAGCAGCAGCAGTATTCGGTGCCATTCGTCCTGGTGTTCCGGGGATTGTCAAGGTGTAACTTTCTTCAAATAGCAGTTGGTCGATGCCTAAGTCTAAATTAAAGCTATATTGAACTAGGGTTAATAGGCTAATTAATATAATTAAAAATGAGGCTCCCAAAATTAAATTTGTGTATTTCTTTTGAGACTTTCTTGCTGTTAATTTGGCGCGCCGGAGCTGTTGGATGAATAGAGAAAACCCGCCCAAAATAAAGCAGACCGCAGTATTGGCTTTCATGGTAACGAGTCCGGGCAGAATGCTTTTTAAGAGTTGCAGATCGAATATCCAACCCAAAATGACTGTAAAGCCGATCGCCATTACTGCAATACTCGCTTTTTTGGAAAAAGACTCGACAGCAGCCATTCGGGTTGAGGGCGTTTGCCGCTGTTGCGATCGTTCAAAAACTTCCAATTTCTCGCTCCCTCTAATTATTTGGTTTCTACGTATTTAAGGTAACAATACATACTCTAGTAATATTGTTGCCTAATATACAAAGCTGCTTAAGATTTTCTCAAAGCTGCTAATCATAAAATATGGATTATTTTATCTAACTTTAGAGAGATCGTCAAATGAATGTTGAAGGCTCTTATGTAGAAGGCATTCGGCAGAATTGACTAATTTTTTTATGTGTAAATTTTAATAAAAAATTCCTTGTTCCTTGTTCGTTGTCCCTTCGATTTCGGAAATTAGCGGCCGATTCATCGGCAAGACGGAGTGTTTTTACTCGGTACATGGAGGGATAATGGTAGCGGATGAATCACTCTGCAACAAGATCACTCGCATTGTAAACCGGCTGCTGTGGCCGTGGGAAATGCGATCGGCAGAACAGATAAGACTCGGCGGTTGAAACCGCTACTACACAAACTTTCGTCCCAGCAGAGAGGGACTAAAGAGGGGATATTAAAGTCGGATTTGGTAACAGTCAACAGTCAACTGACAACAGTCAACAGTCAACAGTCAACTGACAACAGTCAACTGACAACAGTCAACAGTCAACAGTCAACTGACAACAGTCAACTGACAACAGTCAACTAACTCCCAAATTTTGAAGTGCTTGCAAAGCTTCGGTTGCTGAGGGGTAACGCTTGGGGAAAGCGTACAGCACCATCTGGTCTAAAACGCGAGCCAACTCCGGGGTGAGAGTTGCATTTTTCTGCCAGATGAGATTCCCTAAATTATCAACTCTGAGTTGTTTCGGGCGCATCCCTGTCAAGGCTTGAATCCCGATAATCCCGACAGCATAGATGTCGCTGCAAAATTTCGGTGAACCGATGGCTTGTTCGGGGGGAATATAATCTTGCTGAGTACCGCCGCACGATTTCGTTTGACCGATGCTGTTTTGTGAAGTGTTGATTTCTTTAACGGCCCCAAAGTCAATTAATACAATTTTGCCATCTGATGTGCGCCTGATTAAGTTTTGAGGGTGAACGTCACGGTGAATTACATCTTGTTTGTGAACAAAAACAAGCACTTCCAAGATATCTTTCAACAAGGCGATAACCTGATGTTCTTCCCAGGGTTGACCTTCGATTAGTTCTTGATACAAGGGTTGCCCTTCGATGAATTGATAGACTAAATAAAAATATCCATCTTCTTCAAAGCGAGCTAACAATTCTGGTATTCGATCGTGTTGGCCCAATCGATATAAAACCCGCGTTTCTCGATCGAATAACTGGCTGGTTTTCTCAGACTGGCTTTTCAGGCGCTTGACGAGGCACAAAGGGCGATCGGGCAAATTTTCATCTTCAGCCAGATAGGTATCGCTGTACTCCGTATTCACCAAATGTTCTCTGATTCGGTAACGCATCCGCAGCAGCTTTTGCAACATGGGATCGACAGAATTAGCTGGTTGTGTGCCTTTTTGTACAGCTCTCATGATGCAGTCCCAAAGATTTGCTCCGACGACTCTTTCTTCTTGTCCAATAATTTCTGCTTGCTTCAGTACCTTGGTGAGATATTTCCACAAGTTATAGCCAACATACCGCCCCAGGTAGCCCACTGTGTACCCGCGGGCGATCGGATCGTTTTGCTGAATTTCTTTGTACGTCAAACCCCCTACAACACCTCGAATTATCGACTGTTGCAACCGACTCAGGTGTTTTTCCGTTTGTTCGTATACCAGATTGTCCAAAAAAATTATTGCTTCTTCTACCGTCATAGTTTTATGGCTTAAGTTAGTCGTGCAGCAGCAACACATTTGGTTTTTCTATTTCTGTTATAGACGGTTGGGTTGAAATTTACTAGGTTTTTTGAGTGGTGAAATATATCTTGATAAATATGACTTTTATGAATCAAGATTGTGAATTATATGAAATTAATTTACTTGACAAATGGTTGATGTGTTAAGTTGAATAGACTGATTTTTATACGAGAGGATCTTAGAGATATAGCAATCCTCGCATCATTTGTGAATTTCTTACTTTCTCCCCGCGGGTTCGGGGAGAGTTGTGGGGCAAAAAATTTACCGAAGAAGAATTCAGAATTCAGGAGCCAGAATCCAGAAGGAATTCTGTGCGACAGAATGGAGAATCAAGGTTTAAAGCCCCCGATTTTAATCGCGGATCGCAAAAAATTCTTTCCGTGGCCGTTACCCCTGACTTGGGGCATGGGGTATTCTGAATTCTGAATTCTGAATTGTGTCTTCTGACTCCTTCTCATGACTCCTGCAAGGATTGCTATACAAGGGTTATTTAAGCCGACACGATAAGCTGTTGTGCATGGAGATGGGAATTTTCGGGCTGGCGCTCCTGCCCACCAGACAATAGTTTAAAGAAACAAGATAGTAAAAATTAGATTCGCGCCTGCTTATTAACAGTTAACTGTTAGCCGTTAACTGTTAACTGTTAATTCTTAATCTTGTTCACATACCCCCACAAACTGTAATCGCGACTCAGCCAACCCCGGAAAAAAGCCATCTGAGTCGGATCTTCTTGCACCCTTTTGTAGCGGTAAATAATTCGTTCATTAATCATTTGCAGCGCGGTATTTCTGTTATTTGCCCCTTTCAGCGCTTCCTTGGTGCGCGGGTCAAAAACTCCCGTTTGCGGCAATCCTAATGCTTGCTGAAGAAAGGTAATTGAGTTATTAATACCGAAATTAACGGCGGTGTCAAACATGACGATCGCCAAAGCCGGCTGCATCGTGCCGGAGAGGCTCGAATCCCAGTAATATTTATAAATTTCTAGGAGCTCTGCTTCCGACATCTGCGTCACGTCGAGGGGCGGAAGCCCACGACTGTAGCGGTAGGCGTTGTATTCCGTTTGCAAGACGCCCCGATAAGTTCTGCCGCCCTTATCGGCTGGGTGATTGCTGAATCCGCCCTCAAAATATAGGGTGAAATAAAGAGCAGTTTGAAATAATTTTTGCCGAAAGCTGGCTGTCTGCTGCTGCTGTGCGAAAGTCTTTTGGGCAAAGGGTAAGGGGATTGCTAAGGTTAACAAGAGTATCCCCAGCAGAAGGTTTGGTTTCCACTTGATGTTATGTTGGCGCTGTGTCGCTTGCTTGTCGCTCATAAATTCTCTGTGACGATCGCCCGTAGTTCCGCTAAAACTGCTACTCTGCAAAATAATATAGATTCAACCTTTAACTTGATAGCACAGATAGGCCGCAAAATGAATTCCGATTTTCGCAACCAATCCGAAACACCCCAATTTGAAGATGCTGCATCGCTGACAGTGGTTGCAGAAACCTATTACTCTCAAGGCAATTTAGCAGCAGCCGTCGCTGCTTGTCGCCGAGCTCTGGAATTGCAACCGGATTGGGCGGCGGCTTACGTGACAATGGGCAATGTGCAGCAAGCAAGCGGCCAAATTGAGGAAGCGATGCGGTTTTATTCCGAGGCGATCGCTCTGAATCCCGATTTTGCTGAGGCTTATGCTAATTTGGGCAGTATGCTCTACAAACAAGGGCATTTGGTGGAGGCGGTTGTCAATTACGAAAAGGCGATCGAACTTAAACCAAATTTGGCTGCTGCTTACTGGAATTTGGCAGGGGCACTGAAGCAGCAGGGGCAGCAGGATGCAGCGGTAGCATACGAGCAAAAAGCTCTCGAACTTAATCCCCACCTTGCTCAGGTAGATTTTCACTTAAATTTAGGAGATACATTAGCGCAGCAAGGGAAGTTAGATGAGGCGGTGGCTGCATGGCAGCAGGCGATCGCATTTAAACCCGATTTAGCCGAAGCATACTGTCAAATTGGTCGAGTTTTGCGCCACCAGGGTCAATTTAAAGAAGCAATACCCAACCTTCAAAAAGCTCTAGAAATTAAACCCGATTTTATTTCTGCCCACCAACATTTGTGCGGCATCCTCAGAGATACTAGCAATTTAGCTGCCGCGCGGCAAGCCGTGCACCACTACAGCCAAATGTGTGCCGAAACCGATCCAATTATGACCGCGATTTACTTCATCAGCACCTATCAAGTGTCGGGATTAAATCAAATTGCGGGCGATCGATTTTTAGAGCTAGAGTCCTACTTGCAGCAAAACTTAGAAACCGCTAGCCCGGTGGAAATTAAATCGCTTTATGCAAACTTGTTATTCAGCACACCGTATTTGCGAGATGACTTGGCAGCCAACTCAAAACTTTACAGATTAATTGCCCAAAAGTATATCGACCAATGTATTAAACCTAATTTTTCTCAACCTGCAAATTACAGTTTCAAACCAAGTGCCCCATCCAGCCAGTTAAAAATCGGCTTTTTGTCCAATCACTTTAGCCGCCATTCTGTAGGTTGGTGCAGCGCTGACATCATTCGCGAATTGTCCGACATCACACCCCATGTGTATTTGTACGCTTCCGAAAGAATTATTCCTGACGATCGCACTAAGCAATTTGAAAGTTTTGGCAAAATGACTTTTCCGACCACCTACCCGAACGGACTTGCCAATTCTGCCGAAATTATCGACCAAATTCAGCAAGATGAATTGGACGTTTTAGTTGATTTAGATTCTCTCAGCGTACCAGTTCACGCTGACATTCTCTACCAAAAACCCGCACCAGTTTGTGTTTCTTGGCTGGGATTTGACGCCCCTTACATATCCCCGAAAAATTACTTTCTTACAGACTGGCACTCGCACCCCGCTGACAGAGAAAAATATTATGACGAGCAGCTAATTAGGATGCCTGATTCCTTTGTAGCGGTGTCCGGTTTTCAGAGATATGGAGTCGATCCAGTTGCATTGAGAAGATCGAATCGGATCGGTTTGGATCAGATAGTTTACCTGTGCGTGGCACCCGGCAGAAAATTCAATTACGAGTTGGTAAAAGCCCAAATTGCGATTCTCAAACAAGTGCCAAACAGTATTTTAATTCACAAAGCTTTAGGCGATGCTGCGGTGTTTGAGGCTGCTTATCACCAAGCTTGCGAAGCAGAAAAAGTGAGCAAGCACCGCATTAAGTTTTTGCCAAGGTTTGCTACTGAGGAAGAACACAGAACTATCTATTTGCTGGCAGATGTGTTGTTAGATTGTTATCCTTACAACGGAGGAACTCACACTTTAGAGGCTTTGTGGTTTAATTTGCCAGTGGTGACTCGCACAGGAGAGCAGTTTTTGTCGAGAATGGGTTATTCGTTTTTGCAGGCTTTGGGAATTGAAGCTGGTGTGGCTTTGTCTTGGTCGGAATATGTGGAAGTGGGTGTAAAATTGGGCAAAGAGCGTGAATTGAGAAATGCAATTAAAGCACAGTTGGTGAAATCTAAAGATCCAGCCAATTTGTCGCCGCTGTGGAATCCGAAAAAGTTTGCTGGTGATATGTATGCGGTGTTTGAAAAATTGTGTAAAATAGGATAAATGCTGGCTAGTGACTGCTGACTAATGACTGATAACTGATGACTAATGACTGATGACTAATGACTTCAACAATACCAACTATTAAGTTTTTAAAACAACCGAGTTCTGAAGCTTGGATAGAACAGGCGATCGCCCATTTGGATACAATCTTATTAGACCATTCTCACTGCGAGCGGAAAGCGGCGGGAGTAGCGTTAAATTTAATGTTTCGCTACCCAGCCAGGGAAAAATTGGTGAGGATGCTAACGGCGATCGCCCGCGAAGAATTAGAGCATTTCGAGCAAGTCAACCAGCGTTTAGAACAGCGCGGCATTGCTTTAGGCCCTTTGGCCGCACCTCCCTATGGTGCCGGTTTGTCCGGCCAAATTCGCAAGCAAGAACCGGAGAGACTTTTGGATTCTTTGTTGGTTTCTGGTTTGATAGAAGCGCGCAGTCACGAACGGTTGGGGCTGCTGGGCGATCGCTGTCCCGACGCGGAATTAGCTAAGTTTTATCGCAGTTTGATGGCTTCGGAAGCGCGCCATTACGGTGTATATTGGATTTTGGCAACAACTTATTTCGATCGGGATATGGTGATGCAGAGGTTGGAGGAATTATCCTTAGTAGAGAGCGAGTTGCTGGCAAGTCTTCATCCCGAACCGAGAATTCACAGTTAAAATCTAGGTGCATTTAAAGACTGTAAAATACAAAAAATCACTAATTTTACAGTTGCTAAAGTCAAAAAATAAATATACGTTGCAACAACTAATGAAAACCCAACATCTGGATTTTTTAATTCGTTCCTGGGAAACGCGCGATCGCGCTGAGGCGTTCTATTTAATTAGGGATGTTTTAGCAGAGTACGGTTTAAAATGCGAACCTCACGGGGCAGATCGAGATGTCTATGATGTAGAACTTCATTATCATAATCAAGGCGGCGAATTTTGGGTAGTTGAACGGCAGGATAAAATAGTGGGTACGGCGGCTTACTATCCGATTGAGCGCGGTAAGAATGCTGTGGAAATTCGCAAAATGTATATTTTGCCAGCAGCAAGAGGACAAGGTTTGGGGAAATTTTTACTGCAAGAATTGGAAACTAAAATTATCGCTCGCGGCTTTGAGGAAATTTGGATAGAAACTGCTAGCATTCTCAAGGAAGCTGTTAAACTGTACGAAAATAGCGGATATCTACCGACAACGGGTGTGGAGACGCCAAGGTGCGATCGGGTTTACGTAAAATATCTAGGTATAAAAAATCTATAATAAGGTTGGGTTTCTGTAAACAATGATTAATTTACTCAGTTTCAATCCACAACAGCAAAGAGTTGTTTGGCGAGGCCTTTCTGCCTTAATCTTCTGCTTTACTTTTGTACTGATTGGTTATTTTTTGATAGCGCTGCCCCTACCCCTATTAAATACCCCAGAGTCGCGCCTAATTTTCACCCTTCGCTGCCAAATCTTTCCGGTACTGATGTTATTTGCCGGCATAGTTGCAGTTGGTAATGGTAGATTTAGCAGTCCAGCCATCAACCCTTTAGCGAATGCCGAATCAGAAGCAATGCGGATTAATGTGCGTTATCTGAGCAACACTCTAGAGCAATTTGTGCTGTTTTTTGTAGGCAGTTTAATCCTTTCTACTTTTTTAGATACTTACAGCATCAAGCTGATTCCAATTTTGGCAACTTTGTTTGTTTTGGGAAGAATAGCGTTTTGGATAGGCTATCTCAAAGAGCCGATAGAAAGAGCTTTTGGCCTGGGAGTTACTCTGTATCCTACTACTGCCGTACTAATTTATGATGCCTACCGCGTAGTATTTTTCAATAGCTGAGGGATTTGAGAGTTTTTTGAAATAAGACTTATGCTTTCATTAGTCCTGTGAAACCCTAAAACTAGGAGAAAAACAAATGACTATCCCCACAGAAAACTCTCACTCTCAAAATCATGCTACCAACAAATTGCTAGACGGCCCTCAAGACGCTAGATTTGTTCAGACAGTGCGGGGAATTTTAAATCCTCTGTATTATTTAGATAGTAATTATCAACGCTACGGCGACCTTTTTACCAGCAAATTCAGCAACTTTCCGCCGCAAGTAATTATTAGCAATCCTCAAGCTATTCAAGAAATTTTTACATCCGATTCCCAACTCTTTGAATCCGGTACGGGAAACCAGATAGCGCTACCTTTAGTAGGCTCCAATTCGTTATTTTTATTAGATGGCGATCGACATTTGCAGCAGCGCAAACTTTTAATGCCACCTTTTCATGGTGAACGCATGAAAGCTTACGGACAAATCATCCGCAATACCACCGAAAAAGTAATTAAGAATTGGACTCCTGGTAACTCGGTAATCGCGCAATCAACTATGCAGGAAATTTCCTTGGAAGTAATTTTGCACGCGGTTTTCGGGCTGAGCGAAGGAGAACGCTACCAGCAAATCCAGCAACTTATTGTTAAAATGTTAAATTTTTTTAGCAATCCCTTAAGCGCTACCTTTCTGTTTATCAATTCGTTGCAAAAAGATTTAGGTGCTTGGAGTCCTTGGGGAGGATTTATGCAAAAAAGACAGCGTTTAGATGAACTGCTTTATCAAGAAATTCGCGATTCCCTGCGGGATAGCTTCGCTTCACGCAAAACTCAGTCTGAACCATTGGGAGAAGACATCCTGAGCTTGTTAATTTCAGCTAGTGACGAAGCAGGACAGCCGATGAGCGACGTTGAATTGCGGGATGAATTAATGACAATGTTATTCGCAGGACACGAAACTACATCCACAGCTTTAGCCTGGGCTTTGTATTGGATTCACTACATCCCAGAAGTCCGTGAAAAACTGCTCCAAGAACTCAATTCTATTGATGTCGAAAATTGCGATCCGGCGGAAATAACTAAACTCCCGTATTTGAATGCTGTATGTTGCGAAACGCTGCGGATTTATCCGATCCTATTTTTTACATTTCCGCGCCTTCTGCAAGCTCCAATGCAGTTAATGGGTTATAATATTCCCAAAGGAATGATACTTTCTCTCTGTATTTATTTGGTTCACCATCGTTCTGATATTTACCCGGAACCTAAGCGCTTTAAACCAGAACGTTTTCTCGAACGTCAATTTTCGCCTTACGAATATTTGCCGTTTGGGGGAGGGAACCGCCGCTGTATTGGGGCGGCATTTGCCATGTTTGAAATGAAATTAGTATTGGCGAAAGTGCTGTCACGATATTCTTTAGAACTTGCAGAAAATCGTCCGGTTTTGCCAGTACGCCGGGGTTTGACAATGGCACCCGCTGGTGGTGTGCGTCTGGTGGTAAAGGGCCGGATTTGAATCCTATCAAATCCGGTGGATCGAGCGGAGATGATATGATACCAATGCAATGGGTTTTAATTTATTTTTTGCTGCAGAGGAATCTCGATCGCAAATTCGGAACCTTCTCCCACTACAGAATTGCAAGAAAGCTTACCGCCGTGTTTTTCTACTATAATAGAGTGCGAAATCGCCAATCCTAAGCCAGTGCCTTTGCCAATGGGTTTAGTAGTAAAAAACGGGTCAAACAAACGCTTTTGCACATCTTCGCTCATCCCAGGGCCGCTGTCAGCTATCCAGATGGCAACGCTGTTATTGTCGGTTACTTGGGTGCGAATCGTAATTGCGAGATTTTTGGCGGTGCGCTCGGATTTCTTCATCTCCATTTCCAATGCGTCTAGCGCATTGCTCAACAAATTCATAAATACTTGATTTAACTGACCTGGATAACATTCAACTAAAGGCAAATCACCGTATTCTTTAATCACATTAATTGTCGGGTGGTCAGCTTTATGTTTCAGGCGGTTTTGCAAAATCAGCAGCGTGCTTTCAATGCCTTCGTGAATGTCAACTTGTTTCTTTTCGGCTTCGTCAAGTCTTGAGAAAGTCCGCAGGCTCAAAACTATGTCGCGGATGCGATCGGCTCCGACTTTCATAGATGCTAAAATTTTCGGTAAATCTTCAATAAGATAATCAATTTCAAAGTCTTCCCTGGCATCTACAATTCTTGCGCTAGGCTGCGGGTATTCCTTCTGGTAAAGTTGCAGAATTTTTAGCAATTTTTGAGTGTATTCGCTGGTGTAGCTAAGATTGCCGTAGATAAAATTAACTGGGTTGTTAATTTCGTGGGCAACACCTGCTACTAACTGTCCCAAACTTGACATTTTTTCACTTTGAATTAATTGAGTTTGGGTACGTTGGAGTTCGCGCAAAGTTTCTTCTAGCTGTTGAGTTTGAGATTGAGCTAATCGGGCCGCTGTGCGGGTTTGGGTGTAGAGTTCGGCGTGGTCGATCGCGATCGCAATTTGAGCGACTACCGCTTGCATTAGTTCGACTTCCGAGTCACTCCAATTTCGCACGGACATAGCCTGATAGCAGGTAATCACCCCAATATCGCCGGCAGCAGTATGAATTGGCAGCGACAGCACTGAGTTAAATTTTGAAGACTGGAAAAGTGCGCGAAATTCTACATCTTCAAAAGTGCTGACATCATCAATTCGCAGAATTTCTCGCCGCAAAATCTGTCGCACAGGGAAACAAGATTTGTCGTCTATAAGATAAGTGCCGAGAATACTCGGCAAATCTGCATTCTTGGCTTCAAAAGTTACGTCCCAAACCGGAGGATTGTTGTTGGGGCGATACCAAGTGAAGATGCACCAATCTAGGTGCATCAGATTGCGAATTTCTTGAACTGCGGTTGCTAAAATTGTGTCTAAATCTAAAGAAGTGCGGATTTGGTTGGCAATTTGATTGAGCAGTAATTCTCGCTGAGCTTGTTGTCTGAGCGCGTGTTCCGATCGCACTAAAGTTTCTTCGGCCAGTTTGCGATCCGTTAAATCTTGGAGCACTGCTTGGATGATTTTTTCATTTCCAACCTCGATGATTGTCAGCACGACTTCTGCGGGAAAATCAGTACCGTCTAAACGCCGGTGAACCCAATCAAAACGGTGGTTTCCCCGCTCAAAGGCGATATCCATGATTTCGTTAACCAAGCTCAAAGAATCTTTGCCGTTGGGTTGGAAAGGAGGCGAGAGTTTGCCAGGGTTTTGGCCGTACAACTGTTGCGCTGCGGTGCAGCCGAATAGTTTTAGGGTGGCTGTGTTGGCATCGGTGATGGCATTGTCACATAGCATAAAAACAGGCAAACTGGTTAATTCGTAGAGCGATCGAAATTTGGCTTCCGACTGCTGCAATGCGGCTTCTGTTTGCTTGCGATCGGTAATGTCTGCAACCATTGCCAAAGCACCCACATAGCGTCCCTGTTTGTCGGCCAAGGAATTAGTAGAAACCATCGCCCACAAGTCCCTGCCGTCTCGGCGAAGGAACTTAAAATCGTGCTGTTCGCTAATTCCTTCACGGCGGCGGTGGAGATTGACTTGTGCGATCGCCATTCCTTCTGCATCCATAAAAGCAAATAGCGACTCCCCGATCATTTCCTCTGGGGTGCAGCAGAGCAGATCGGCCATTTTTTTGTTGACAAAAGTAGTTTTACCCTCCGCATCTATGATCCAAATTCCTTCGTCCGCTGTCTCGACAATACACCTGTATTTTTCCTCGCTTTCCTTGAGCGCTTCTTCTGCTAATTGGCGAGCCGTAATGTTTTGAGTCATTAGCAATCCGCCGATAATTTCTTGCCGTTCGTTTCTGAGTGGCAAAGCATAACCGAGGTAAACGCGATCGCTGTAAAAAATTTCTGTAACAACTGTTTCTCCTGCCAGTGCCGCCCGATAAGTTGGCTCAAGATCAGCGCAAACATCTGGCTCGAATACTTCCCAGATTGTCTTGCCTTCCATCAATTGTTTGGAAAGCCCCACTGCTGCTAATTCTGTACCTTCTACCAGCGTGTAGCGCAGTTCTGGATCGAACAACATCACCGCGCCGTTCGGAAAGTTGCTTGCCATAGTGCGGTAAAGCTGTTCGCTTTTTTGCAGCGCAGCTTCTGCTTGTTTGCGATCGGTAATATCAATTATGACTGCACCGATGCCGATGGCTTCGCCATCTTTGTCGAGCAGGGGAAAATAAGATCCGGTCAGGTGTCGGACAAACCCCGGATTTCTTGGATTGTCACCACTCATCTCGATATTAATTAAGGGTTGTTTCGTCCTCAAAATTTGTTCGTACAAAGGCTCTATTATTGGAGCGATATTTGGCAATATTTCTCGTACAGTCTTGCCAATGTGTTCTGCTGGACTCAAGCAATTTATTTCTGCTAGAAATTGATTAATTTGCACGTACCGCAGTTGGGAGTCCAAAATGCAAATTCCCGCCGGCGCCTCCTTCAAAAAGGCATCAAATAGTGCTTGTCTTTGTGCTAATTCTTGTTCTAAAGCTTTGCAAGGGCTGAGATCTGTTAAAGAACCCATCATCCCGACAACTTCTCCCCTATGATCTTTCAATAGCGAAAGCATCAGGTGCGAGAAAAATTGTTCTCCCGATTTATGACGTGTGATAACTTCTATTTCATGTTCGCCTTTTTCTTGTAGCGGTTTGATGACTTGCTCTAATAAAAATTCGTGCTGTTCTGGCGGGTAAATTAAAGAAACGTGCTGTCCGATAGCCTCAGTTGCTTGATAGCCGTATAAGTTTTGGCAGGCTTGATTCCAAAGGGTGATCGAGCCGTCCATATCTGTAGCAATTACAGCCTCGTGAATTTGGTCGATAATTTGACTTTGTAGACGTAATTTTTCCTGAGTTTCTTCCAGTTCGGCGATTTTTTCTTCGAGTAATTTCTGAGTTTTTTCCAGTTCGGCAGTCTGCTTTGCAAGCAATTTTTCTAGATGTGAATTGCTTTGCGGCGGCGTTGATTCCAGGGGAGCGCTATTTTGATCCCGATTATTAAATATTTCTTCAACACTTAGCCAAATCGCGCACTGTCCCTCTGTTTCAATTGCCCGCTCAGAAACTAGCACGGGTACGAGATGCTGGTTCTTATGTTTGTATGCTGCTTCGCACAGGTGCGTGTGGCTATTTTTTGCTTGACATTCTAGATATTTTTCTGGGCGCGGGCACTGTGTTTGCTGAATTTCCCAGTAGTTGAGGTGGAGAGTTTCTGCAACTGTGCGGCCGATAATACTTGCAAAAGCTGGATTTACGTCGAGAAAAGTCCCGTCCGCCCGGCACAATGCCAGCCCGATAGGGCTGAGTTCTAACAATTGACGACGGGAGCGATCGCGCTTGGCTTTTCCTAACTGGCTTTGCATCTGACCTAGCTGGACTTGGTTTATTTAATTATATCTTTATTATCTTGTTTATTGCTGTGAGTTTTATCCTTAATTAAAAAAGAGGGAAGAAGGAAGTTCGGCAACGATCACGCGATCGGGATTTAACAAATGTAACGGATAGATGCTGAGCTTGGAGGGAAGAAGGAAGAGATTGGAGGTTCGAGGTTCGAGGGAAGTTCGGCAACGATCACGCGATCGGGATTTAACGGATGGATGTTGAGGAAAAAGACACGATGGGGAAACAAAAGTGAGTAATAATCAACGGGGAGGAGGAAAGAGGGAATGAGAAGAAACCCGCAAAATCACAAAATAAGAAGTACAAAACAGGTACAAAGACCATTAATTTATACATGGTATCTTCCCTTCAAAGTTCTTCCTTCTTCCTTCTTCCTTCTTCCTTCTTCCTTCGGACTGACATCCGTTACATCCGTTACATCCGTTACAGAATCCGTTGCCGAACTTCTTCCTTCTATTAATCGCGGGCAATACCTTCGGATCGGGCTGCCAACTGCACTGCACCGGCGACAGCAATGGCAACTCTTTCGTCAAAAACAGACGGTATAATGTGCTCTTTGTCAAGCTGTGAAGGACTGACTAAAGAGGCGATCGCATAAGCTGCTTCCAAATACATAGTGGGCGTAATCGTGGCAGCTTTGCAGTCCAAAGCACCTCGAAATATCCCCGGAAATGCCAAAACATTGTTAATTTGATTGGGGTAATCGCTGCGTCCGGTTGCTATGATCGCGGCATCTTCCATAATTAATTCTGGCTGAATTTCGGGAATGGGATTTGCCATGGCAAAAACAATGGGATTTTCGGCCATCGAACGCACCATGGATCGGGTGAGCACGCCTGGGGCGCTGACGCCTAAAAATACATCGGCACCGGCGATCGCATCTTCCAAAGTACCGCTCGAAGCGACGGCAAATTCTAGTTTTTCTGGGTTCATATCCGTGCGGTCTTCGGAGAGAACGCCTTTGGAGTCGCACATGATGATGTTTTGGGCACCTGCTTTACGCAGCAAGCGGGCGATCGCAACTCCGGCCGCACCGGCTCCGTTAATCACGATACACACTTCTGCGATGGTTTTTTTGACAATTTTCAAGGCATTAATTAATGCTGCCAAACTAACAATCGCAGTGCCGTGCTGGTCGTCGTGAAAAATCGGAATATCTAAGGTTTCCCGCAATCTTGCTTCGATTTCAAAGCAGCGGGGAGAAGAAATATCTTCGAGATTAACGCCGCCAAAAACCGGGGCGATATTCTGCACTGTGCGAATAATTTCCTCGGTATCTTGGGTATTCAAACAGATAGGAAAGGCGTCAATCCCTGCAAATTCTTTAAATAGCATGGCTTTGCCTTCCATGACTGGCAGTGCGGCGGCAGGGCCGAGGTTTCCCAGTCCCAAAACTGCGCTACCGTCGGTAACAATGGCAACAGTATTTTGTTTGATTGTGAGGTTATAAACTTGTTGCGGGTCATTGGCGATCGCCGTGCAGATGCGGCCGACTCCCGGGGTGTATGCCATTGCCAAATCTGACTGGCGTTTGAGGGAAATTTTGCTAACTACGCTGATTTTTCCGCCACGGTGCAAGTTGAAAGTGCGATCGTACACCTCGATCACTTTGATATCTGGTAGTCCTTTCACTGCTTGCACTATTTCTTCATTGTGCTCGAGGCTGTAAGCATCGACGGTGATATCGCGAACGGTAGTGGCGCGGGTTTGCTCGATCAAGTCGATTTGGCCGAAGTTGCCGCCGACAGATGCGATCGCGCTGGTGACGCTTGCCAGCATTCCCGGCCGGTTCGGCAGAGCAACCCGAATTGTTAAACTAAAGCTGGGGTTCGGTGTCAGTTTTACCATGATTCCTTGATTTCAGATTTAAGAATTTCAATCTTAGATTTTATCCCCAATGTTAGGCATAAAATTTAATAATTTAAATTTTCAACTGAAATTTTTAACAAATTCTATGAGCTTGTGGTACGATCGCTCTGCACTGCCAGGGGTGTGGCTGGAAAAATAATCTTTTTTTGAGTAAAGCTTTGCTCTGTTTCTAGCTGGTGACCAGGAATTTCTTGATGGTACCCGCCACGTGATTTATCCGTGGAATCAATCCAAAATCCAAAATCCAAAATCCTCAAGCCCCCGCATTTATCCGTGGGGTCAATCTAAAATCTCAAATCTCAAATCTAAAATCGATTGACTCTCCCACAAACAGCCTATTTTCTGTCAATTTCCCCGCGAACCGCGAATATGAAGCGCGGGGGTAAAAACCGGGTTTCTGAGGTGAACCTGCGGAACTCTTATCTGTTTTTGAGAATATTTCTGCTTATTCTGAACATCAGCAGATATTTCGCAAAAATCTATTTTCTAGCGATACCGCCTAATTCCTGCGGCTGTCTTTTGAAGCGAGACACCCAGGAGAGTTGATGCGGCTTTTTGGTGGCCTTTATGGGGAATGTAAAAAGTAGATGCACGGCTGTTTGAGCCGGCAGGTGAAAATCTGAGCGACTGACAAGCTGGCCTTTGATATCTATTTTGTCTGGTTTAACACTTGCCAAAGATTGTGAGTGCAACCTTGCAAACGCTCTAAATTACCTGCACGCTTTGCCCGATAATTCCAGGGGCTGTAACTAACAGACAATCTACCCCGCGCCGACACTGGCACAGCTTGGGCCGAACCCTGTTGATTTGCTGGTTGCTAACTGTCAATTTTACCGATCGGCCGCAGCATCGGCCCATATAATTGTAAAGAATTTGCAAGCCAGACAATCTGGGGGAACTTTTTCTAAGTCTTGCAGATCTACCGGTTGCTCTGTTTCGCTGCCGGGGGGAACTATGCACAGGGCAACTTGTCCGACTCCAGCCATGAGTTCGGCAACTCGCTCTAAAATACTGTCCATTTTTTCCATTAGTTGCTCTGCTGCATCGAGACTCGGCGCGATGATGAAAAAGGTTTTGACTCCATCGGGACAAGGAGCGAAGCCAAGGGTACACTCTCGCAATAGTGCTTGGGTGGAGAGACTGAAACCGTCGTAGAAGCGAGCGATTACTGCTTGATAAAAGGCGATTGTCAGAGAGCGATCGCCAAAAATAGGTTGAGATAACATAACTACTTCCTTTCGTAGGATTTTTGGGAGCATTGAAAAAATTTTAACATACCTTAATGTAAGCGATTTAACAAAATGATTTAGCGATCGAGATCATTGACTAGATGTGATAATTTTTAATTTGTGTAGCGATCGCAACTGTGATAAAATGTACTCTGTGCTATTACGGTCAGTGCTTTTGATCGCATCACCAGCTCAAAGCTAAGTACAAAATTTCCTAGTAGGTGAGGAGAGGAGGAGAGGACGAGAGGAAGAGAACCAGAGGGAAATTACCTAAGTAGTAAGAGTATTATTGGCAAAAAGTCATTAATCTAGAGTTAAAAATAAACATCCAATCAAAATATTAAACATGAACTCGATCGCTCAACAGTTAAAAGCAAAATTTGAAAAAGCATTCACCGCTGCATTCGGCGAAAGTTATGCAGGTGCAGATCCGATGCTAGCCGCCGCCAGCAATCCCAACTTTGGGGACTTTCAGTGCAACGCGGCGATGAGTTTGGGGAAAAAGTTAGGAAAGCCGCCGCGGGCGATCGCCTCGACAATCATCGAAAACCTAGATATTACTGACATCTGCGAAACCCCAGAAATCGCCGGGCCCGGTTTTATCAATTTGAAGCTGAAACCGGCTTATTTGGAAGCGCAAATTAGTGCGATCGCGGCAGACTCGCGTTTGGGGATTGAACCGGCGAAAACGCCTCAGACAATCGCGATCGACTTTTCGAGTCCGAATATAGCCAAAGAAATGCACGTCGGACATTTGCGATCGACAATCATCGGAGATGCGATCGCCCGCACCCTCGAATTTCAAGGCCACGACGTACTCAGAATCAACCACATCGGCGACTGGGGCACCCAATTCGGAATGCTGATCGCATACTTGCGCGAAGTTCACCCCGAAGCCCTCACAACCGCTGACGCCCTAGACTTAGGCGATTTAGTCGCATTTTACCGCCAAGCAAAACAGCGCTTTGACACAGACGAAACCTTCAAAGAAACCGCCCGCCAAGAAGTAGTAAAACTGCAAGCAGGCGCAGAAGACACCCGCCGCGCTTGGAAATTGCTGTGCGATCAATCGCGCCGCGAATTCCAAGTAATCTACGACTTGCTCGATATCAAATTAACCGAACGCGGCGAATCGTTTTACAATCCATTATTGCCCGCAGTAGTCGAAGATTTAACCACTCTAGGTTTGCTAGTAGAAAGTGACGGCGCGAAATGCGTTTTTGTAGACGGTTTCACCAACAAAGAAGGCGAACCACTGCCGCTAATCGTGCAGAAAACCGACGGCGGCTACAATTACGCCACCACCGACTTAGCAGCAGTGCGCTACCGCATCCAAAAAGACAATGCAAAGCGCTTAATTTATGTCACGGATTCTGGACAAGCAAACCATTTTGCCCAAGTATTTGCAGTTGCGCGAAAAGCCGGTTGGATTCCCGAAGATGTCGAAATTGTCCACATTCCCTTCGGTTTGGTATTGGGAGAAGATGGCAAAAAACTCAAAACTCGTTCTGGGGAAACGGTGCGGCTGCAAGATTTGTTAGATGAGGCGATCGTCCGCACGCGCCAAGATTTAGAAGACAGATTAAAAGCCGAGGAAAGACA
Source organism: Microcoleus sp. N9_B4 (assembly GCF_036701635.1). Classification (NCBI taxonomy): domain Bacteria; kingdom Bacillati; phylum Cyanobacteriota; class Cyanophyceae; order Oscillatoriales; family Microcoleaceae; genus Microcoleus; species Microcoleus sp. N9_B4. The sequence continues at coordinate 206,122 of NZ_JAUBRC010000005.1, forward strand.
GGAAACTGAAGAATTTATTGCTAACGTATCTCGAACAGTTGGTTTGAGTGCCGTTAAGTATGCCGATTTAAGTCAAAATCGCGCCAGCAACTATATTTTCAGTTACGACAAGATGCTAGCTTTGCAAGGAAATACTGCTCCTTATATGCTGTATGCTTACGTGCGCGTGCAGGGAATTCGCCGCAAAGGTGAGATTAATTTTGATAACTTAGATGCTGATGCGAAAGTGATTTTGCAGTCTGATGCCGAGTTGGTATTGGCAAAGCATTTATTGCAGTTGAATGAAGTTGTGAATGCTGTTGGCGGCGATTTGTTGCCGAATCGAATTTGTCAGTATTTGTTTGAATTGAGTCAAAAGTTCAATCAATTTTTTGAGCAATGTCCGGTTTTGAAAGCTGAGGAACCGTTGCGGACTTCGCGGTTGATTTTGTGCGATTTGACGGCGAGGACTTTGAAGTTGGGTTTGGAGTTGTTGGGGATTAAGGTGTTAGAAAGGATGTAATCTAAGGTTTGTAGTGAGGACTTTAGTCCTTCCAAAGTCTTGAACAATACCTATGCAGCCGGAAACGATCTTACCCGAAATCAGGACACGGCAGTGCCGTTTCCCTACAATTAATCTGGCGATGTTTACATCTCTCATTGAGCGATCGTGATTATTTTGGGGTAGGGACACGGCACTGCCGTGTCCTCCGTTGCCGTGTTTTCGATGATTATATCCGATCGACAGATTCATCGAAATCAATTCCCTCCCACAGTTCAGAAAGCGGTAAAGTGTGCCCTGTCATTGCTTCGTGCCATCCTTGACGAAAACACTCTTCGGCTGACTTCAGCGGTTCCTCAGCAAGAACAATAACACGAACTCGGTAGCCTGCAAATTTGGCTGATTGGGCGATAATTTCTTCCCAAGTTCCCTCTATTTCTAGCAGTTGTGTTGTCATAGTTTGGATTTTGATTTTTAACCATCAGGGCGATGGTTAGCATCTTCATCTTGTATTTTTTCAGGAATAATGGCATCATTCAACTGACTGATAATTTGTATAATTTGTTCTGCTGAAATATCCACTTGTTCTGATTTTGCATAAATACTCATCAAGAAGATTGCCGTAGGCATCTGAACGTAATATATCAGTCGATAGCCAGCACTTTTGCCCTTTTTGATATCGGTGTTTTTGACTCGCACCTTAAACACAATATCATTAATTCCCGGTATTCGATTTCCCGGCAATTCTCCCGCTTGAAGTTGTTCAACAATCGGCTGAACGTCAGAGCGAATGTGGCGGTACTTTTTGGACAGTGCGCGTAAATTTCGCTTAAATTCATCGGCAAAGTACACCTTAATTGAAGAAGATTTACTCTGCATCAATACCTTCCCACAGTTCCGATACAGGTCTAGTTTTCCCGGTCTTTATTTCCAGCCATGCTTGCCGAAAGCTCTCTTCTGGAGATGGGAGTGTCTCTTCATCTTCGTTAGCAAGAACAATAACGCGAACTCGGCGACCGACAAATTTGGCTGATTGGGCGAGAATTTCTTCCCACGTTCCCTCTAGTTCTAACACTTTTGCTGTCATTGCTGTTACTTTTTTTAAGAGTTGGATTTAGTAATTATAGCGCATCTCTAAAATAGAGCATTTACGACTTTTTGTTAACAACCAAGCTATCCAAGATGCCTTGAAACATTTTTACCACAATTTGGCGATCGTTATCTCTGACAAAAATATCGTAATTAGGACTTGAGTTAATTTCAATCAACCAATATGCTCCTTTTGTATCTAGCGCTATGTCAAACCCAGCATAATTAATTGCCATTTCGGCAAAAACAGGTTTAACAAAATCTTCAATCTCAGACATGAGAGTGGGGTTAATTATATGTTTGGCTTTTGCACCTTCCCAGTGCAGCGGGCTTAAATTCCCCGCAAATTTAGCCTGAGATTTGTCTTTTTCGTACAGCAAAACTAGCTTTTCTTTGCAGAATACAGCCCGATATTCGTGGGCAATTTCGATATATTCTTGAGCTAGCGCCACATAGTCATAATCTTTGCTGTTGACGTTAAATATAATTTCTATGGCTGCTTTAATTTGCTCTCTACTTTCACATAAAAAAACATTGTTGCCACCAGCACCGCGATTTCTTTTGAGAATCACCGGGAAAGCGAAATTTTTGTTTACTTCTAAAACTATTGATTCAATATTTGGGAAAGTCAAATACTTTTTATACTTCTCCTCGCAGTGAGGCGAGACAAAACCGAAAGTTCTGGGAGTATTTATTTTGCCGTTTAATAGTTGATAGGTATATTCTTTGTCTTTAAAAATCTCTGCTACTGACGCGCTGTTAAATGCCGTCATGTAATTGACAAAATAATATTCTTCGCCGCCCTGTTTGAGTCTAACCAAGTTTTGGGAAGGATGCAGGATTTCGTAAGGGATATGTAATTCCTCACAAGCTGCCAGCAGGATTTCAATATTGGTTAGCATAAAATGTAACTTAATTAGAAAGTAATTTTCAAGATTTGAGATTAGAGAATCGCTTCCCAATCTCAAACCTCAAATTCTATCGCACTTCTATCCAAACAATCGCTGCTGCCCGTTTGCCGCATCTTTCCCGGCATAAATCTCGCGCGTTCCCTTGGGAATGTAAATCCAATCGAATTCTTGCAAGCGGTTGGTTAAATTGGAAATGCTCACTCCCAATTCATCTCTCATTTTGTATAAATGCGACCACTTAGTTAAATCGCGTCCCTGTCTTTTTTCCTCCAAAATACACCGAGGCATCAACAAACAGCTTGCAAAATATTGCGCTTGCCATTCGATCGACAAAACCTTATTATCAGCACTCGCACCCCGACAAACAAACGGTTCCTCGACATCAGACGCCGTTTTTCCTTCATTCCCTAAGTTTAATTCCAATTGTTCCACAGTGCCGTCTGCTTCGTCTTGATTGACGTGCAGCACCCAGTGGCCGATTTCGTGGGCGATCGTCGATTCGATGAACCCCGGCGGTTTTTCGAGAATCTGTTCGTTGATTTCGATTAACCGCTGCTGCGGCAAAATCCTCGCCGCGATCGCACCTTCTTCATCCGGCTCAATGCACTCCCAAACTACGCCCAAATCCAGAAAATCAGCAACCGTTGTCGCATCAAAAGGCCATCTCGGAGCAAAATTTTGCGTTTTCTGCATCTGCATCAAGATGTCATTTGCCAAACGCTCGATCGATTCTTTGGGATAGAAGCAATACGGCTTAAAAATACTCACTATGAGGGGCCTCTCTTACGCTTCAAAAGACTGTTTGAGCCAATCGGGATTTTCTTGCATCCGGCGGAAAAGAGCCTGCATTTCCTTCGGATTCTGCTTCAGCAGCGCTTCGTACTGCTGTGGCAGCCTCCCCGCCAAGAAAATCAATTCCTCTTCGTTTATGTCTAGATTCCGCGCTAGCGATCGGATTACCTCCTCTTTTGGCGCATAATCCGCTCGATCGTTCTCCAACTTCGACAAATAAGTAAAGTCCACACTTAGCATAGCTGCTAGCTCACGTTGTGAGTAAGCTTTGTCCTTGCGAGCTTGACGGATCAGTCTTCCAAATGTTTGTTCCACGGTTTTTCGCCTCCTGACAAGCATTCTAGCCTGTTTTGATGAAAAGTTCAACAAAATACTTGACGGGAAAATCAACCCGCGCTACCATGAGGTTAGTTGACGGTTTAATCAACCACCTGAGCCTGACTGGTAGGGTTAAGGGTGCAAATTAGCCTAGCTCACACGCTACGTATAGCGTCGTCAACTTCAGAGGAGTGAGAAGCGCTGGGCGTCAAAACGCTTGTACGCAGCAAATAAGGAGGAGCAGATCGCAAATGCTGAGAACCTGGACAGACACGCATTACAAGCTCGAAGACGATGACTGGCTATACATCGCCACCCACGAAGAACAAAGCTCAGCCTCACTGGTTTGTCCCGGCTACGCGCGGGATGGCGAAGGCTTCAGCATCCACTTCACCCCAGCGCACCTAGAAACATTAGAGCATTTGCTCGCCGCGCTGCGGATTATCAAAGCTCAACAAGAGGCGATGCTTGAGTATACCTATCCAGAACCAAAAGCGACAACACATCTCATTAGGTAATGGAAGGAAAAAGGAAGAAGGAAGAAGGAAGAAGGAAGAAGGAAGAAGGAAGAAAAATAATTCGATTGTTGTGAGTTCTCAATTCCCAATTACCGATTCCTAATTGTCAGAACATAAATCAATAACTAAGGAAAAACGAACAATGACTACTAAAACACAAGAAAGACCTACATTTTCAGTATTTGGTGCCAAACCGAGCAATGCTTTGCTAGTACCAGAAATCCCGATCGCCGTCCGCAATAACTGCCAAAGTGGCCAATGGGCGATCGGCGATACAGACTACGGTTCCAAGTGTTCCATGACAATCCTCAAATTCTCCAAATTCTTCGGCAGTTTAGGTCAAACTTCGCACACATTGTGGGGTCAACTGTGGTTTGTCGCAGAAAGTGGAGAATTGCCGCAAGGAGTTGTCATGGTGACATACATCAAAAACCGCAGCTTGAACGATTTTAACCGTTTGGTAGCATCAGTTCAATCTCGCGGCGTAGAACCTGCGACCGGGATTTTTGTTCCCGAATTTGTCAAGCATTCCGGTCAGAAACCAGACGACAGCGGAGTAGTAAAACCGATCAACTACTACAGCTTGAAATGGTCTTGGAACGAGCGGAAAGATTGGGCGGTTATCGACCAAGCCGCAGCAGTTTTGTCAGATTCTAGCAATCAATCGCGGATGATTGACTTAGAAGGAACAAAAGCTATGGTGTGTTTAGATAACCTGCCGGCGCAGCAAGTTGCCTGCTTGATGGCTGCTCACGCTAGCGGTGAAAGCGATGCTATTGCTTTGAATTCCAACGGCAGTATGTCGCTACCGCCAGCCGAAGAGCAATTAACTGCTGACTTGTTCTAATTTTGTTGTAAAGGCGCGATTTACTCGCGCCTTTACCATAACTGTTACAACGCAGAGTGAAATGAAGAAATTAACCAAGCTGAAAACCAAACCAAACCTGCAAGAAAGTCGTTTGAAAGAGAATCTTGAGCTGCTAGACCAAATTCGGACAGATGCAGTTAACGACATCGAAAGTCTCACCGAAGACTTCCAGCACATGACTTTAGTAGCCGAATCAGTCCAGCGGAATTACCGAGCTTTGTTAGCCGAAAATCAATTGCTAAAAGGCACACTTTTAAGTATAATTGATGAGTGCGGCTGCTGGGAAGGAAATCGGTGCGCTCGCTGCTGGAAAATTCTCAGAACTCTAGCCAGCGCCAATCCCGAAGAAAAACCCGACGCAGCCAGAAAATACCAAGCTATTCTCAGCCAACTCCGCGACTTAGAATAACTGAAAATTTGTCACTCAAAAGACTCAAAAAAATAGAATCAGGAGAAAAAAGCATTATGACACTAGCACCTGCCAAGGATAGCAAATCCCAAATTTTGCAAAACTTTCAGCAGATTTTAGCAGACCAAAAAAAGATCGAATCTAAAGTCGAAACCAAAGAACAGTCAGCCGAAAAAGCCAAAAACAAACAACTCCTCGAAGTCGCTTCCACCTACACAATTGACAGCATCGTCAAAGGCTTGGCTGACTTGCAATTAGATTTCGGCAGCACCATCAGCGGACTTTCGGAAAAACTGAAGGCGGAATCTTCCAAATTAGACGAATTAAAACGCGCGATCGAAATAGAAGCCGAGCAATTGCAAGATTTGCAGCAAATCAGAGTTGTAGCAGACGCCCTCCACATTTTAACTCAAGAGCACCAAGAAAAATTGACACTGCTCGAACAAAACGCTGCTAACCAACGCGAAATTATCGAAAAAGACACGACCCAAAAACGCAAAATTTGGGAAAAAGAACAGCAAGAATTTGATGCAGCAGTTCAAGAAGAAACTGCACTCATAACTAAAAAGCGCCAGGAAGAAACAGCCGATTATCAATACGAATTACAGCGCAGTCGCCAAATCGAAACCGACGAATACGAAGAAACGAAGCGCAAACTAGAACGGCATTTGCAAGAATCTACCCGCGAAAAAGAAAAAAATTGGGTGGAACGGGAAAAAGTCCTCAGCGATAATCAAGCGGAGTTTGAAGAGAATCAAAGAAAAGCCGCCGGATTTGAAGAAGAACTCAAACAGGCTTATGTCAAAGCCAAAGAAGAAGCAATTCAAGAAGTTTCCCGCGAAGCTAAAGTCAAGGCAGATTTAGTGGAGAAAGAGTGGGAAGGAAGCAAGCAAGGATATGAATTGAAAGTCCAATCTCTACAGCAGACAATTGGGCGACAAACCGAACAAATTGCCGAAATTTCCGCGCAACTGCAAGCCACTATGAAGCAAGCGCAAGATTTGGCAATGAAAGCTTTTGCCAGCAAAGCTTAAAACCTAGTAGGGTGTGCAATACACACCTTACAAAAAAATGACAGAAATTTTCCACGCTATTAAGAAATAAAAAGTCATGAACAAAAAAGTTAGCGACAAAAGCACCAAGGCTGAAATCTTAGAAGCGTACAAGGAAGCAGCGCAAGAAAAAGCGCAGCTAGAATCACAAATCCAACAGCTAAACGCTTCCCAAAAGCAAACAACCGCCCCAGAAAAACCTATTGTGGAGGCAAAGAAACCCATGGCATTAACTCAAAATCAACAAAAAATGCAGTCTACAATCGACAATTTAATCTTACTGCAATTTAGCTTTGGTGGCGCTGTCAGCGAGTTGTCTGAAAAATTAACTTCAGAAGCTGCTAAAGTCGAAGAATTGCGGCGCACTGTGGGCGAGGAAATTCAACAACTGCAAGAGTTGCACAGTTTAGAAGATGTTGCAGAAGATACGCTGGACAATTTAATTCAACAGTACGAAGAAAGCGCGAAAACTTTTGCTGGCGAACTCAGCGAACAGCGCGAAACGGTTGAACAGGAATTGTTGGAACGGCGGCAAGCGTGGGAAAAAGAGCAGGAAGTCCATAAGTTGGCTGTTAAAGAACGCAATGAGAATCAGCAAAAAGCTCGCGATCGGGATGAAGAATTGTATAATTATGATTTGAATCTTCAGCGAGATATGGACATCGAAGAATATGAACAGCGCCAGAAAACGCTGTATCAAGAAATCGAAGAGTTTCAGCAAGAACAGGAGAAACAGTGGGCGGAACGCGAAAAATCTATTTCGGAACGGGAAAAACTTTATGCTGAGGTGAAAGCGAAGGTAGAAGCTTTCCCGAAAGAACTGGAAGCTAATATCAAGAACGGGAAAGATAACGGCCGCAATATTGGCAATTATCAAGCTAAAATTAAGGCGGATTTGTCGGCTAAAGATATCGAAGGGCAAAAGCAAAATTATGAACTGCAAATTCAAGGGATGTTGCAGACAATTCAAAATCAAGATGCGCGCCTTGCTAGCTTGTCGAAACAACTTGATTCTGCTTTGAAACAGGTGCAAGATTTGGCGGTAAAAGCAATTGAAGGTGCGTCGAATTTGAATTCGTTCCAAGCAGTGAGGGAAATTGCGATCGAACAAGCTAAGACTCAGCAGAAAAATAAGTAAATAAAACTCGGCGGTTGAAACCGGGGCTACACAAACGAACTAGATAAGACCCGGCGGTTTCAACCGCTGTCGAGAGTCAAACGAAGTCTGCGGAGGCCGACTGGGAGAAGTAAGGTGCTCTTCGGCGCACCTTACGCTATTTTGAGAAAAAACTGGCTTTCCTTAGTGGAGTTTTCAAACTGTCTACTGGATGCGAGTCTTTGTTGAGCCTCAAATCCTATCTACAGCGTTAGAGTTTTTAGTAAAAAGTTCGATCGCACTGTTCACTTATCGAAACTGTCCCTTGCTCTCCTGACCGCTTCACTCACGCTATCTATTCTTTAAGTTAATCAACCAAAAGATATATTTGATCTAGAGGCACTATGCAGAAACAAATCATACGCCAAAAAGATACTAATGCTTGGATACTTCAGTGCTGGGTTTCTTTTATTGTTGCCCTTTCCGCAACTACTGTAGGTATCATTTATTTACAGGTAGACCCCTGGCAGAAAGCTTTTATGGGTATGGGTTTAACTTTTTCTGTCGGCTCGTCTTTTACTTTAGCAAAAACCATTCGCGATAACAACGAGGCAACAACATTAACTGCCAGAATCGACGAAGCTAGAGTTGAGAAAATTCTCGCTGAACACCATCCTCTCAAATAAATTTAATTATACAATGTATATAAAAAACAGCCCGCGCGGGCTGTTTTTGTTGTTCGATCCACAGGTTTCAAGCTGCGGATGGGAATTGGGGATTTCAATGGCTACCTTTGAACTTACGATCGCGCAACTTATTCTTTTGTCGCTGGCGAACACTGGCCTGAACCATCGCCAAATCCACCGGAAAACCAACGACAGGAATCACCTGATCCTTGCGTTCTTCTTCCAGATTCTTGAGTTCGGTGTAATCAACCCAGTGAATGCAATTCACCGGACAAGTGTCGATCGCCTCAGCAATCAACTCTTCAGAATCCCCGTCTTGTCGAACTACGCGCGATCGACCGTAATCCGGTTCAATATAAAAAGTATTGCGAGCAACGTGAGCACAGTGCTTGCAGCCAATACAGGTAATCTCATCAACATAGACACCTTTTTGGCGCAACACACCGCCCAATTCTGGTTCAAAACCAGAGCGATCGGGCGCATCCCGCAAAAAACCTCCCAACTCCGGCTCAAAACCAGAGCGATCGCTTGCTGTATCTATTCCGAGTCCAGAAAGCTCAGACATTTAGACCCCCACAATAGTAAATAAGTCCGCACAGCCGGACTTTGATGAAACAAGATTGCAAAAATCTCGCAAAATTACTAAGCGCACCAGCGTTGCACCACCAAGCGGAGCGAACCGTCTTGATTTTGCTTTTGCTCAGAAACTTGGAAACCCTGCTTAGCGCTTTCATTCACCACAGTATGGTAAGCGTAGCGCTGAGTCACCTTATTCAGAAAACGGTCTACAGACCAAGCTTGCTGCCAAAACTGCAAGTCAGCCACCAATTCATACTCAGTCCCGTTCCAGCTAAAACCTACGTCGTAGCCGTTTTTTTGCTCAATCACGACCTCAGCGGTGCTGGTTAGGCCGCGATAGCCACGCACCTCAGTTGGGCCCGACTTCCAGTCGATACCCAAGTCAGTTAAAGCAGCTTCCAAAGAATTCAAATTGCGGATCTGGGTCTTAATTTGGCTAAAATGTGACATGGTGGTTCCAAAAAAATTTAAGTGAACTCAACAAAAAAATTACCAATCGCTAAAAGCCACTTGGGCCGTCGCTTCGGCTGACTGATGCAGCGCTTGCGTGAAATATTCAGATGTTGACTCTTGGTGAAGCACCACGCCGAGCTGAGCTTCAATTGCAGCCGTTACCTCAGCACAGGAAGCACCGACAATGCCGGTGACTGTTTCCTGTACGCGGCCATCTGGATAGATCACAAACTCTAGTGTTTCCATAATGCGGGCTGACTGAATAGGAATATTGAGAACAGACACCGACACCAGCAAGCCAGGGACGATGCCTCCTGAAGTAGCTTCTTGAGAGTTGGCTGACTGACAAAGCGCTATATCAATTTTGACGAATTGATAGGTTTTGAGTCACAACTTAACAGAACTTATTAATAGGTAGAAGCAATACATCAGTTGTATGTAAAGTTTCGCGTAGATTGTGACAGCAGTCAAGTCACTATATATGTAGATTTTAGATTTGAGATTTTAGAGGGAGGAAGAAGGAAGAGGGGATGAACGGCAGAGGGCGCAGAGGACGCAGAGGAAAGAAGGCAGAAGATAAAAGGCATAAGGCAAAACGCAACAGTATAAATTCCCCCACTTCCCCCTCTAATTCCCTCTGGGATCTAAAACGTCTCGCAGCCCATCCCCCAAAAGGTTGAAACCAAGAACAGTCAAGGTAATCAGCAAACCTGGAAACAAAATAGTCCAAGGAGAAGAAAGAGCGTAGCCGCCCTTAAAAGCATCAGAAAGCATCGTCCCCAACTCAGGAACCGGCGGCTGTGCGCCCAAACCCAAAAAACCCAAACCGGCAGCTTCTAGTGTCGCCGTACCAGTCGAAAGAGTTGCTTGTACAACTAGAGGCGCGAGACTTCCCGGCAAAATGTGGCGAAAAATAATCCGTAAGTCGCTGGCGCCCAAGGCCTTAACAGCCAAAACAAATTCTTGTTCCCGCAGAGACAGCACCATACTGCGAGTTAAACGGATGTAAATCGGAATTTGCACGAGGCTGACAGCGATAATTACGCTTTGCAGGCTCGGTCCGGTGACGGTAACAACACCGATCGCCAGTAAAATAGAAGGAAAAGCTAACAAAATATCCGCCAAAGTGCCGATCGCAATTTCCAGAAACCCCCGAAAATAGCCGGCCACTAGCCCCAAAACCGCTCCCACAATTAAACCCGCACCCACAGAAACCAGGCTGACGAGTAAAGATATCCCCAATCCGTGCCACACCCGCACCAACGTAAGGATTCAGGTGGTGGGTATTGACAAGTGTGATACTGGAAAGTAGAATATAGCAATTATGAAAAAAAACCTGCC
>NZ_JAUBRC010000006.1:0-207227 GCF_036701635.1 Microcoleus sp. N9_B4
ATTCTTGTTCCCCCCCTTAGCAAGGGGGGGCTAGGGGGGGTCGAAGAGTGTTGCACGATTTTAGAGAAATGGTATTAGGATAAAATAGTGGTAAAATAACTAGGAGGAAACATGACCGCAAAAGACCAACTTCTTCAAGAACTCGATCAAGTACCAGAACCTATGTTGAAAGAAGTGCTTGAGTTTGTACTAGCCCTAAAGGCAAAACACCCTGTAAAATCAGAAAAAAGTGAGGTCTGGAAGGCTTACCTAGCATCTAAAAAAGAACGAGAGGAGGTTTACCGTCGCCTTGCCAACTCCTAAATTTCTATCTTTAGATGAAGTGCTAGAACTTCATGACGACCAAATTTCTAGCTTTGGCGGCACTCCAGGCGTTAGAGATGAAGGCTTGTTGGAGTCGGCTTTGGCTCAACCGCAAGCAACTTTTGGCGGTCAATTGTTGCATCCGACAATTGCCGAACAAGCTGCAGCCTATCTCTATCACCTAGCGATGAATCATCCTTTTATTGACGGCAATAAACGAACAGCTTTTGCCGTGACAGATACCTCTTTGCGTTTGAATGGTTGCGCTCTGAATTTGACGGACGATCGAGCATATGATTTAGTCATGCGAGTCGCACGGGGAACCATAACTAAAGAAGAACTAACCACCGAGTTTGAGTCATGTATTGTTTAGTTTTAATAAGTAAGTTGGGCAGTGCGCCACATTGAGATTAAGTAAGGTGCGCCCATAAGCACTCTACATTGAAATAGCGAATCGCGGAACAAAAAAGCGAGTAAAATTATCACTAAATAACAAAGCCTAGATCCTTTGCGTCAAATCAGTAATAAAACTAAACAGAAAATAGCACCAACCGCCGATCGCCCTTTCTCCCGCAAATCCCGCTACCCAACTACTAATTAGCAATAGCCATGAATATAAATTTTTCCCGTTACGACACCTTAACCACCCTGCTAGCAGGAACTACCGCAGCCTTAACCATAGTCATCAGCCAAAGTGCGATCGCCAAAACCCCCCAAGAAGTCGCCAGCATTGCCGGGCCGCTGACAGTACAAATTAACAGTTCCCTCGGAGACGGTTCTGGCGTAATTATTGCCAAAACAGGCAAAACTTACACAGTTTTAACAGTCAACCACGTCGTAGAAAAAGCAGACGTGAAATACACTGTTCGCACGTCTAAAGGCAAAAACTATCAAGCAACCTCCGTCACCCGTTTGCAAACCGCCGAAACTGACCCGGATTTAGCCGTAGTCAAATTTGAAAGTCCCGAAGAATATCCAGTCGCGACGATCGCAGATTCCGATCAAGCCGTCATCGGCACTCAAATCTTCGTTTACGGCTATCCCGCTACCGGCGGACTTTTCGGCGCCGAACGAGAACCCGAACTCTCTCCCGGACTCGTTACCAGCCGCCCGCGCAACCGCCCAGAAGGTTACACTTTGCGGTATCAGGCAGTAACTTGGAGTGGCATGAGTGGCGGCCCAGTTTTTGACTCCGAAGCCCGAGTCATCGGTTTACACGGACAAGGCGAATTCGGTTTCGCGCAAACGAGTTCCGGCGAAGTCGCCCCGATTAAAACCGGATTTAACGCAGCAGTTCCCATCAATACATTTATCGCCAAGCTAGTGGCGGCGGGAATAAACAAATCCGAGTTGAAAGTAGACAATACTCCCGCAACGATCGGCCCGGTATCCACCGCCAATCCCCAAGACGCCCAAGCCTATTATTTTCGAGGACTTTCGCTGTTAGATCAAGGAGATGCTTGGGAGGCGATCGCGGATTTCAACAGAGCACTCGCTTTCAAGCCCAAATATACTCCTGAATTGTATTTTAATATCGGTAATGCCCGCACTTTCATCACCGCCGGCTTGCCTCAAACCGAACCCACACGCGGTTCCACTGCTATTCAAGCATACACGCGGGCGATCGCAAGCAATCCCGGTTTTGCCGACGCTTACTACAACCGAGCTTTAGCTTACCTGGCAACAGAAGACAAACCAAAAGCAATTGCCGACTTTGAAAAAGCAGCAGAACTTTACAAGCAAGGCGGCAGAACAAGTGCGTATCTAGACGCGCTCAGCAGAATCAAACAATTGCAGTAGAATGAGAAGTTAATAATTAAGAATTAAAAATGATTAATCCCATTTTTAATTCTTAATGTAGTTCATAAAAACAGCAGGTAAATCACAATGACTGCTATCACCTTAAACCTCAACTCCCTGATTAAACTAACTTCAGAACAGTTTTATCAACTGTGCGAAGAAAACCCTGACTTAAAACTCGAACGCAACGCCAACGGAGAATTAATTGTCATGCCGCCAACCGGAGGAGAAACAGGGAAACGCAACTTAACAGCAGGGGCTCAACTCTGGACGTGGAACGAACAAACCGAACTCGGTGAAGCCTTTGATTCCTCAACAGGATTTACTCTGCCCAATAAAGCCGATCGCTCTCCCGATGCGTCTTGGGTAGAGAAATCCCGCTGGGAAGCTTTGACACCTCAACAAAGAGAAAAATTTATCCCGCTTTGTCCCGATTTTGCTGTCGAAATTCTCTCCCCAACAGACAGCCTGAAAAAGACTCAGGAAAAAATGCAAGAATATATGGAAAATGGCTGCCGTTTGGGTTGGCTGATTAACCGCAAAAAACGCGAAGTTGAAGTTTATCGCCCCGGTCAAAATGTGGAAGTTTTACAATCTCCTCTCACCCTTTCTGGGGAAAATGTTTTGCCGGGATTTGTCCTCAATTTGCAAAAAATTTGGAATTAGCAGAATTCAATTTTGACTTATTATATCATCTTCAATAAATAAAGTAACCGTTACCATTTCGTAGTGAGGAATGCAAATCAGAGCGAGTTGGATCGGGAGGGGAGCATCTCATATTTGTAAAAACACTTCTTCTGGCTCCTTCCTTCTTCCTCTTTCCTCGCAACAAGAGAGCCTCAAAACTCCAATTTCTAGCTTGGCTGCTTTCATTGAGATGCTCCCTAGCCACTTCTTAGATCAATATACAGCACTTCTCAATAAAGTGAGATATGCCCACGGAGACCTATGCCCGCTTATCAAGCGTGCACCTCATGTTACTGAGAAAGGCTATAGCTTCTTTGTCCTTAAAATCGATAACTAAACTGGATTCGGGAGCAGAGGTCGAATTAACTCCAGAATTTGGTCATAGTTAAAGTTATTGACACAATCAATTAGCGAACTGGAAAGGGTTGATTGAGATGCGGGAATTTGTTTGATTAGCTCGTTCATGACTTCATGATCAACATCGTAGGCAGCTTGATACATTTCTTCTAACCACTGAGAGGACATCACGGCTAGATCTTCTGAAGATAAACAATCAACAAATAGTTTTTGGGAATCTTTTCCTACAACTGTGTAGATGTACTCTGCTCCCAAGTGTTTAGCGAGCTTGTCAAAGACGAGGCTTTCCTGAAATGGCTTGCTCATAAAGTCGTCACAACCAGCCATAAGAGCTTTCTCTCGCTCTTGTTCAAAAGCACTGGCAGTTAAAGCAATAATAACAGTCTCTTGTCCATCAGGGTGTTCTCTAATGCGTTTAGTAGCTGTGTAGCCATCCATGATCGGCATTCGTAGATCCATCCAAATCAGTTGTGGGGACCAACTTTCCCACAGAGATAGTGCTTCAACTCCCTGTGTTGCTTGGCGCACCTCAAAACCGACTGAGGTAAGGAGTTTGACCAATAAGCGGCGATTTTCCTCTACATCTTCAACCACAAGGATGCGGTAAGTTGGTTGTCCTGGAGCTATACCAATCACTCTTTGTTTAAGCAATTCTGAAGCAAGGCAGACTGATTGAGATAACTTTACCCCAAGTTCAAAGTAAAAAATGCTGCCCTGATTCAATGTGCTTTGAACCCGAATCTGACTACCCATGAGTTGGACAAATCTTTGGCTGATAGCTAGACCTAGACCAGTACCTTGATTCAATTTATTCCCAGCTTCAGCTTGCACGAACGCCTTAAATAAGCTGTCAACTTCTGTTGGAGAAATTCCCACTCCAGTATCCTCAACTTCAAAACATAGGCGACAGGAAGTTTGGTCGCTCTGTTCCGCTCTTACTCGTAAAGTGACGCTTCCTTTATTAGTAAACTTAATCGCATTACCGAGCAGATTGACTAAGACTTGATACAGTTTTTTCTCATCGGTATGCACAAATTGGGGAAGATTGGGGTCTCGCTCGACAATTAGTTTCAATCCTTTCGATTGGGCTTTAACTTGCAACATTTCTTCAAGAGAATTCAGCAAATTTTTTAGGTCAAAGTCAGAAAGATAGAGTGTCATCTGTCCGCTCTCTATTTTGGATAAATCTAAAATGTCGTTAATCAATTCCAATAAATGTTCGCCGCTACGATTGACGATCGCCAGATCTTCTTGGAGTTCGGGAGTCAGAACAGGATCGTAACTCATCAATTGCGTAAATCCCAAAATAGCATTGAGAGGAGTACGGAGTTCGTGGCTCATATTGGACAGGAACATACTTTTGGCTCGGTTTGCTGTTTCTGCTGCTTCTTTAGCTTGCTGAAGTTCCAACTCGGCTTGTTTGCGATCGCTAATATCAATTAAATATCCCAACATTTCCACTGGTCTACCTGCAGGATCTCGAATTAGTCTGAGTTGATTGAGTATCCAGCGATAAACCCCATCTGAGCGACGAATACGGTATTCATGGAAATAAAAATCATTGACGAATGGATTGGCTAAGCCATTAAGCACTCGTTCTAGATCGTCTGGGTGTAAGTTATCCACCCAAAATTCAGCATCTGCTAAAAACGCCATGCTTTCATAGCCCAATACCTCTTTGACATTTTCGCTGATGAACGTTGCTGGATAATTGCCATCAGGTTTACTGCTAAAAATAACGACGGGGCTGTAGTTCAGGAGAAAGTTGAGGCGATTTGTGGTAGCTTGCAAGGCTTGCTCAGCTTGTTTGAGCTCTGTCACATCCTCCTGAACGGCAACATATACAGTTCCGTATTCAGGATGCTCAAACCTGGATGTATGAACCCTGCACCAAAAAAGTCTTCCATCTTTTTTCTTATTGTAGACTTCATATTTTGCTTCCCCATCCCGCTCAAGTTGAGCAACAACATCTTCAACGGTTTCGTCGGGTGTAACCTCTGTATCGACGTAATTTATTACACCAACAGATTGACCGGCGAGTTCACCCTCTGCATAGCCAAACATCTCATCAAACTTGGGATTGGTGTAGACGATCGTCAGATCTGATGCTTTGATTAAACACACTCCACCTGCCATGTTATGCATAATAACACTCTGAAGCTCTAGCGTCTTTTGAGATTCTTTTCGAGCAGTAATTTCTTGGATCTGAGAAATAAAATGCAGTGGATTTCCCTGTCCATCTTGTACTAGCGATACATCAAGAAGACTCCAAACTATATTTCCTTGTTTATGGAAATACCGTTTTTCTATTTGGTAATTTGAAATTGTTCCTGCTAATAGCTGATGTACATAAATAAGATCCAGTTCTAAATCGTCGGGATGGGTAATGTCTTGGAAAGTTAACGCTAACAACTCTTCTGAGGAGTAGCCAAGAATCTGACATAAGGCAGGATTGACTTTAACCCAGTGCCCATCAACTGAAACGAGCGCCTTTCCAATTGACGCATTTTGAAACGCCTTGCGAAACTGCTCTTCACTGTTTCGTAATTCCACCTCAATTTGTTTGCGTTCGTTTTCAGCCCGCTTGCGCTCATTAATCTCCTGTTCTAAGGCTTGATTTGCCGCAATAAGTTGAGCTGGATTAGGTAAAGCTAAGGCTGATGGAATTAAAAACACTAGCTCAGATGCAGTATATATAGAAATCAGAGCCGTAATAGCTTTAACTCCTCCAGAAACCCAATAAATAGGAAACCAAAGCGTCCAAATTTCCATAATATGAGTTGTACCACAGGCAATTATGAAAGCGCCAAACAGCAAAAATAATTTCTGAAAATGAGGATCTTGGCGATGTCGCACAAAGTAGATTAGCATGATGGGGATGGAGTAGTAAGCTAAAGCAATTAAACCATCGGATAAAATATGTAATCCTACTAAGTTTGTTTGCCAGAGATAGCAGTGACCATGAGGAATGAATCCTCCACTTTCAAAAAATTGTGTAATCATATCTAACCTGCATTATTCATGAGTGCTGAAGTGCTTAGCGATTGACTGCCATTGCCCGCTTCATGGTCGAAGTCTTACCGGGAAAACCACTTTTGAGTAGGGAGATGTCAAGTTGCCAACCTAGCAGCACGAAACATCCGATCGCAATGACGAGTAGACTTGCCCTTTCAGAAATGTGCTTGTTCATAAATCGGCTCCTAGGGTTGAAAAAATGTTCTCATCATGTTAGCCGAAACGAAGAAGGGCAACTACGGGGGGATTATCCCTACCTCAATAAGTCAGATTTTGTAGGGGCTGTGGTAGCGTGCCAGTCCTCGAACTCTGCGATCGCAGGACTTCTTTCTGCGTAAAGTGAGTTGATCACCTAATAGTTCAACTATACTCTTATTCATAGGCTTATAGTCCTCTGGCAAAAAACTATGGAAAGGAGTAGGATTCTCGATAGAACTAGCGATCCAGCTACCAACTACCGCGGCAATATTTTAATTGTTGACGATCTGCCTGATAACCTGCGTCTTCTGGGCCGTAGTTTGAGGAGACATGGTTATAAAGTTCGCTGTGCCACAACAGGTGAAATGGCGATCCGAGCCGCCCAATCGCCATGGACGGAATTAATTTTACTCGACATTAAATTGCCAGATTTGGATGGCTATGAAGTTTGTAAACAATTAAAATCTAACGAGCAAACCACAGGCATTCCGATAATTTTTTTGAGTGTTCTCAATGAAACTTTCAATAAGGTTCAGGGGTTTGCTGTTGGTGCCGTAGATTATATTGCTAAGCCGTTTGAAATCGAAGAAGTATTAGCTCGTGTCGAAACTCACCTAACCATCCGACGGTTGCAAAAAAGCCTCCAAGAGCAGAACTTACGTCTCTTGAGAGAAATGGAAGAACGCCAACGTCTCGAAGCATCCCTCTTTGCCGAAAAAGAACTAGCTCAAGTGACCCTCCAATCGATTGCTGATGCAGTTATTACTACCAATGCTCAAGGTAATGTGCGATTTTTCAATCCTATCGCTGAGCAACTGACAGGCTGGAAGGCTCATGAGGCTAAGGGACTCCCCCTGTCTACAGTCTTTGAAATTGTCAATGAAGTAACGCGAAAGCCAGTAGATAATCCGATCGGCAAGGCTCTGTTGGAGAAGCGAATTGTGGGCTTAGCTAGCCATACTATACTGATTGCGCGCGATGGGACTGAGTATGCCATTGAGAACTCAGCAGCACCGATTAGAGACTGCCAAGGTCAAATTATCGGGGCAGTCATCGTCTTTCATGATGTTACCGAATCGCGCAATTTTGCTCGTCAACTCTCTTGGGAAGCTAGTCACGATGCTCTGACGGGTTTAATCAACCGTCGAGGATTTGAGCAGCGACTAATGGAAGCGATCGCCTCTGTTCAAGATAGCAATCAGCAGCACGCTCTCTGTTATTTAGATTTAGATAAATTCAAAGTCGTTAACGATACCGCAGGTCATTGTGCTGGGGATGAGCTACTGCGCCAAATCACTACAGTTTTACAAAAGGGAGTCCGCGCTAATGACACACTGGCTCGCTTGGGAGGTGATGAATTTGGTCTTTTGCTTACTCAATGTCCCCTCTCTAAAGCAGCTCAGATTGCGGAAAACCTCAAAGATCGAGTGCATCAGTTTCGGTTTATTTGGGATAGCAAAACCTTTATCATCGGGGTCAGTATTGGAGTTGTTGCGATTAACCAAACCAGCCAAGATTTGAGGCAGGTTATGGGGGCGGCTGATGCAGCTTGTTATGCTGCCAAAGGCAAAGGTCGTAACTGTGTTCATGTTTATCGTCTAGATGATGGCGCACTAATATAATTAGACAACGTGGTGAGAGGCAGTGGATTTCCAAAATCAGCCGTGCGTTAGAAACCAATCGTTTTTGTCTCTACTCCCAAAAGATTGGCTCTATTACCTTTAACCCATTATTAGAGCATTATCAAATTTTGTTAAAAATGCTAGACAAAAACGGAGAAATCGTGGCTCCCAATGAGTTTATTCTTACCGCCGAGCGTTATGGCTTGATAACCAAGAGCGATTGATTGTTGTTGGCTAATCGAAACTTTTTGATTGAATTATCATAATTTATCTGGGCTAAAAGTTTTTAGTCAAGACTTGTATACGATCAATATTTCTGGCGCTAGCAGTCGAGTTTTTTTGGAATTTTTCTTGTTCCATTTTATCCCCTTTTCGATGTTGATGTCGCGGTCTCTAGTGTGAGTTATATCAAATCCGTTAGCATCGGAATAGTAAATTCGAGTCAACAGTCAACAGTCAACAGTCAACAGTCAACAGTCAACAGTCAACAGTCAACAGTCAACATCATAAGGAGTGTAACCGGAAATGATATTACCGCACTTTTTTAGGTATTGCCATCCTCAGAGTTTTGCGACTTGTTCTGTCCCGGTTTTTTCGGCGATCGCACCCTCTTCCTTCAGAATTACCACGGCGAACCGATCATTGTAAAAGCGGCCCAATAATAAGGATGCGACAAATTTCGATCGCCCCTAGCGGTCAACTCCGACGGTAAAGGCAGAGCTTGATTGTTGCCCGATCGTACCAAATAACCATCTTGCAACCGCACTTCACCCCGCAACATCGCCAACTGCGCTTGCCGCAAAGCCTCAGCCTTAATCGGCGCTGTACGCAACTGCTGGTAAAACTCAGTCATCAGCCCCAAAGTACCGACATCGCTGACATACCACAAACTCGCCAAAGCCGATTTTACCCCCGCGTGTATCGCCAACCCCGCAAACCCCAACTCAGCTTGTTCGTCTCCCACCGCCGTAGTACACGCACTCAAAACCAACAACTCCACCTGCGGGTTAGATAACTTCAACTGATCCAACTGATTCAACCGCAACTTAGTATCCCAAAACTGAATGTAAGAATTTTGGGCCCCCCCAGGTTGAAAATCGCCGTGAGTAGCTAAATGAATAATTTTGTATTGCGATTGATTGCGCTTGTCCTTCAAATTTGCCAAAGTAAAAGCTTCATTGAGAAAAGACGAACCGGGCCAAATCTTGCCCACAATTGTCGATATTTCCAGTGGCACTGCCGGCAAAGGATTTTGCTCATATTTGGCGGGAAAATTCGACGCACCCATCGCTAAAACTTCAGAACCCTTAACATCGGCATAGCGAGTATCAGTTAAACTCAAACTGGGAATCAGCCCCAAACTGTACTTTTCTACCAAAAACTGCTTGCCGTCGTAAAGAGCAGCCAAAGGCAAAGTTCGCAAACCGACATCCATCGAAAACACCAAAGTGTCAATCTTGTTAGCCTCCAATTCCGGTTGCAGCGGTGCAATTAACCACTGATAAAGTTCCTCGGCAGGTTGCTTGTAGTCAGCAGCATTCAATCTCCTGGGACTTCTGATAGCATTAGTGAATTCCTTAGCAACTTGCAGGACTGTCTCGCGGCTTGCAGGCACGCTTTTAAAAACATTTTTGCCGTTTGGCAATAACAACACAAGTTCTAAATTTTTGTCTTTTGCCCACACGTAAAGGATGGCGGGTTTAACTCCAGTCAACCGATTGACGCTGCTGAGAGTATCTCGAATACTTTGCTGCGTGACCGACTTTTGACCGAGATTGCCCCCAAAGTAACGTTCAAATTCCCGACCCTGAGTTATATCCCTTTGCTGCACTGCGTCGATCGGATTTATTTGCGCGATCGAGTTCGATCGAGAAATCTCAGGAACCCTCACATTCCCCATACTTTCTGCTGTCACCGCACTCGCCGGCTTCTGTGGAGTTGTTGCCACGCTGGCGTTTTCTGTCGCCGCAGGCGTACCAAAATTGCCTTTTAACACCGACGGCGACAGCAGTACCGATGATCCAGTCGCAGTCTCGTTCGACTGAGCCTCAACAGGCGCAGCAGCAGGTTCTGGCGAGACATTTGTGGTACTGCTCTTTGGCACCGACGCTGCAGGGCCGAGACTCACCTGAGTCACAATTTGTTGAGAATTGGCTGTAGTTTGCAGTTCCACACTGGTAGTTGGTGCCGGACTCGGCACGATCGCCAGCGGCCCGATCGCAGTTGAGGAGGTGGCAGTGTTCGACTTCGAGTTTCCAGTCCCAACAGTCGCCACCGTGCAGGTTCCCGACGAGCAAGTGCTTTGCAGCAACGTCTGTGAACCCGATTGAGCCAGCCCGTCTGTAGAAATGCTGACCTCGGCGCGCTCAGCAGCAGTTCCTGTTCCCGCAGCCCGAAATGCTCCCCCCGCCTCGATTGCCACATCGCCGCCCGTATTGCCGCGAGCTTTGATCGAAACAACTTCAACATCTTTCTGCCCGGTAATTTGGCTCGAACCTGCACTTCCCGATTGCGAACTCGAGTTGATCACCCCTGTAACGATCCGGCCCGGCGCCGCAATCGAAATATCTCCCCCGCTTTTGGCACCAAAAGCATCGATGTTGCCGGTTTCTACCGCACCGGCGCTGCGAATATTGATAGGGCCCGCCACCCCGGAAGTTGAGCGAGATGAAACCGTACCAGCAGTCAACTTGCCTTGACTGCTAGTGATGTTAATCCCCGCAGTCGAGGTAACGTCTCCGACGGCTACAGTACCGCCCATCAGAGAGATCGTGGCGTTATCAGTGCCGACGATCGCACCCGTTCCCACGATCGCGCCTGCGCCATTGGGCGATTGAATCGTCGTCGGATCTTGAAATGTCACCGCCACTGGCGTTGAATTTGGCGTTGAATTTGGCGTTGAATTTGGCGTTGGAGAACCAATCGAAATCACACCGCTACCGTCAGCGCGCCCGATCGCGATCGAAGCAAACCCATTCCGAAAAGTGTTCAATTCAGCAGCAGTCAAGTTCAGAGCTTCTGTATCGCCAGAACCTTCAATTGTAATATTTTGGCTTGGATCAGCCGGTTGCAGCACCAGATTGCCGTTGCTGGCGATCGAATTTTTGTCACCCGTCAAGTCCATTTCGTTGCCCGTCAGGGTAATATCTCCCGGTGTTTTCGAGCCACCAGCTTCGATCGCCCCTGCAGTGACTCCATTGCGCCCCGTCAGCGTCACATTCCCCGCGCGATCGCCCCTCGTGTCGATCGCCCCGGCCGTCACCGTGCCCTGTGCGGTAACACTAACATCTCCCGCCGAATTGCCTATATCTTCGGAAGAATTGACAGAAGTGTTGATGGTGCGGGCAGTTCCAGTACGTAGCTGACCGGTTGTGACATTGCCTGCGGTGCTGGCGATGCGAATTTCCTGATTGTTGGTAGTGATATTTCCGGTTCTGATATTGCCGTCAGCTTTGAGAGTAATTGAGGCATTGTCGGCCGCTGTCAAAGAATTTGTGGTAGTGATTGTTCCCAAACCCGCTGGCGATTGAATAATTAGCGGATCGTAAAATATGAAATCGTTGGCAATCAGAATTGAACCGATACCGTTGCTGCGGCCGATCGTAATTCCAGCAAACCCATTTTCCAAACTTCCGAGGTCGTTTGCCGTCAGATTCAAATAAATATTAGTGCCAACATCTCCAGAACCGCCGATCGCAATATTTTGACCTGGACTCCAAGGTTGCATTACCAAAAAGCCAGTGCCGCTGACCGAATTTTTGTCACCTTTGAAATTAATTTCATTACCAGTCAAAGTAATGTTTCCCGAACCCGCTGCGACGAAGCTCACTCCCAGAACATTCCGAGCCGTCACAGTTACATTTCCCCTCGCTTCCCGGCCGCTGGCATCAAGTTTTTGGGCCGTTACATTCAGGCCGTCGAGCAAAATATTCCCGCTGCTGCCGGTGCTGGGATTGGATGAAGAAATATTGTTGGCAACAGTCGAACCCGGACTAATCAAACTAATATTTCCGCCGTTACTCGACAAATTGCCCGCAGTAATTTGACTTCCCGAAATGGCGATCGCACCGCCAGCCGTGCTAATTGTATCTCCAGAATTCATCGAAAAAACACCTGCACCACTGCGATCGGCATCTGCTCTAAATGTTACCGAACCAGTAGTTGCTTGAAAGCTCAACTGATTGTCCGCCAAATCAGCAATTGTAATATCATTGAGCGCTTCGAGAACCACATTTGACGTAGCCGACATACTTTCCAAAGCTCTAGCCGAAATTGTCAGCGAAGGCTCAGAATTGTTTTCCTGTCCTGGTAGCGTTCCTGTTGCCAAAATATTATTGTTGGCAATTATTGTCGCATCGCCCGCACCTTCTGGGGAATCTGTAATTAAGATATTGTCTGGATCTAACAGCAAAGTCCCCAAACCGTTAGTCCCGGAGGTATCGACAGTACCGTTAAAAATCAATCTTTGCTTGCCCGAAACTTCCACAAACCCGCCAACACCTGCGGTTCCCGTTGCAGAAACGCCCTTTGCGCTGATGCTGCCCAAAAATGCTGTTGTGTTGTCAGCCCAGACAAAAACTCTGCCGCCGTTGCCTGATTCAGTTGCGTTGGTGGCGATCGAACTTTTGCCATCCACGTAAGTCATTGTTGCATTCGGCACAGTTCCCTCGCCTCGGTAATCTCCCCCGAACCGCACCGTTCCGCCACCGTCCGGCCCCGAAGCATCAATCTTCGCTCCAAACAGCCCTACCTTGTCGCCCAACACGTTGACGCTTCCTCCCGCACCCCCCCTGGCAGACACGTCCGCAGCACCCGCTACCAGCGCAGTTCCAGCACCTGCAGGCACTGTTTGGCCGCCTGTGAGCACGACTTCACCTTGAGCGTTCGTAGTTATACCCGTAGCGTTAGCCACGCCGGGGCCCGAAAGCAGCCGAGGTAAAGTCAGCGGAGAGAAGGGAAGAGCTTCCGAACCCGACACTCCCGCAGCCGGAGAAACTTCTAAACTCAGCAAAAGTCCGTTTTGACTCAACCGCACCAGATTTTCGCCCGGAACAGCCGCCACAGTAATTTGACCGCCCGGGGCTGAAAGTTGTCCTGTACTGATGACCGTACCGCCCAGCAAAGTCAAATTTTGCTCGGTTCCGACAGCCAAGTTACCGGCATTGACAATACTCCCCGGCTGTGTGCTAAAAGCAAAAGCATTCGGCGTTCCGACTAGGGCCGCGTAGTCGTTTGCCCCAGTACCGTTGAACCAGCCGTTGTCAAAACCGATACCGCTAGCGGTGGTAGCAAAAAAAGACCCGGACACATCGAGTCGGGCATTCGTTCCGAAGATAATGCCTGCGGGATTCATCAGCAACAAGTTAGAATTGCCGCCACTAACTTGAATTAGACCGTTAATTAAGGAAGCGTCGCCCCCGACAACGCGGCCGAGGATATTTTTAACGCTTGGGTTGGAGATGAAATTGGCAGTTTCGCCAGAATTCAGACCGAACCGAGTAAAACTGTGGAACAAATTTGCTCCGTCTCTGGAGGGAGTGCCGCCCTTAATGTCGTAGCGAGGAGGCGACCCTGTACCTGGGGCGGTGACAGTGGTTCCGGTGCCGTCTGGGGCTGGAGTAATAGATTGTGCTGCAGCAATTTGAGATTGAGGATAAATTGCCACGAGTACCCATCCGCTGCTGTTTTCTTTGAGGAAAACCAGGTTGGGGAAAAAATCTACTATCAAAAATCCAGCAAGGGGAATTGCTGCCAGAATCGATCGCACAGCACGTTGACCATTCATAAGTTTGCCTCGATCTAGACCTGAATTCGAGTTTAAAATTGAGATTTTAGGTAAAAAAGAGTCGATCGCACCCCAATGCTGACACTTCCTAACGCGAACTCTCGATCGCAAATCTTAAATTTTCAGTCTAAATTTGATTGTGTCACCAACATAGCAAAGACTGACAGTAAGTGTCGAAACACAGGAAGTTTAAACAGAGAAAATTATGAGCGATCGAATTGTGCGTCTGATTGGTTTAACTGGGGGCATCGCCACCGGTAAAACCGCTATATCTAATTATCTGAGAGATGCCTGTGGATTTCCGATTTTAGATGCCGATATTTACGCCCGCGAAGCTGTGAACCCAGATTCGCCAATACTTGACTCTATTGTAAAACGATACGGCGCGGGTATTTTGCTCCCGGACGGCAATTTAAATCGGCCAGAGTTGGGAAGTATTATTTTTTGTAACGCAGACGAGCGGCAG
The DNA here is from genome assembly GCF_036701635.1 of Microcoleus sp. N9_B4. Classification (NCBI taxonomy): domain Bacteria; kingdom Bacillati; phylum Cyanobacteriota; class Cyanophyceae; order Oscillatoriales; family Microcoleaceae; genus Microcoleus; species Microcoleus sp. N9_B4. The sequence continues at coordinate 14,234 of NZ_JAUBRC010000006.1, forward strand.
TGGTTGGAACAACAGATTCACCCTTACGTGCGCCGCCGATTAGTTGAGGAAACTCAAAGCTGCATTGCTGCAGCGATTCCGGTATCCCAGGACACACAGGATTTAAGTACAAAGACTCAAGAAACCGGCTTTTTTCACCCTCATCAAAAGTCAGAACCGAGTATTGTTGAAAAAAAACCCGGTTTCTGTGCCAAGGCTGACACGTTGACTTTGGTTTTGGTAGTGCCGCTGCTGTTTGAAGCTAACATGACTGACTTGTGTACCGAAATTTGGGTGGTGTACTGTTCGCCCGAAGTGCAGTTAGAACGACTAATACAGCGAGACGGCTTAAGTTACGATCGAGCTAATGCCCGCATTAACGCCCAGTTGCCGCTAGCTCAAAAGTGTCAACAAGCTGATGTTATTTTGGACAACTCGTCAACCCTTGACTCGCTTTTGGTGCAGGTAGACGCGCAAGTCAGTCGATTTGAGATTTGAGATTTGAGATTGACTCCGCGATATCGGTTTTAAAACCTGGTTTTTTTACTTTCTGCGCGCCAGTTCGATTTGAGAGTTGAGATTTGAGATTGACTCCACAATTGTGTGAACGGGCTTTTTTCCCCAACCGCTTTCGACTCCTCCTTCGGAGTGGTGCGTAACCGCTCTTTTGAAATACTCACCGTCCTGAAGGAGCGGTGATTCTTGACGCTTCATCGGGTTCTGCTAACCGTTGCTAGTCTGACAATCCCTCTGCGCCCATTTTGAGTCGTGGCGATTCCCCATCCCGACTATGTATCGTTTTGTTTAAAAACATTAACAATACTTTGTTTTGCTTCCAGGTTGGATTTTAACCATTGCCCTTCAGTCTTTCCCTATTACTGGATCAGTCCCGGTTTCAACTCAAAATAAGTATATATCGCTGCAATCTTAGGTGGGGATTTCAACCAATTAAACTATAGCATAAAGCCGTCCTAAAAGGACGGGACTTGTATCCCATTTTTTTGGTCACAAAGCAAGCTCAGAAAAGTCAGAAAATATCAGAAAAAATAAAAGGTTCACAATTTATTTGAAAATATCATAGCAACCATTTATGAAGTTAGTGTGAAGAATTAGGCATTGCCCGCTTTAAGGAATCTCCTTGACCAAGATATAGCGTTTCTCTGTCAAGTGAGGTACATTTTTAGAGCTAAAACCCTTAATAGATAAGGATTGGTTGTATCTGCTCAGCTAAGGAAACGCTATATTGATATCTAAGGTGCTGATGGCGCGCTTGGGTACTCTCCTGTTGTGTCTTTAATCCCCGGGTTGCCACTTCACATCAATAAATTATGAAGTTAATCATAAAAGTAGTAAAACTTTACAATTGGCGGTTTTTGTTTCCTTGTTGGAAGAGCGTTTCCAGAGGATTCCAGGGGTCATACCATTTTAGATTTTAGATTTTAGATTTTAGATTTTAGGTTTGGGCATGATTTATAGCAATCCTTGCATCATTTGTGAATTTCTTACTCCCTCACCTTGGCAAGGGGAGGGTTGGGGTGGGGTAAAAAATTTACGACTCCTGCAAGGATTGCTATATCACTACCACGGTTGGGAACACGGGCATAGAGTAGCATTCTTTTTTTTGAACATGGTCTTGAATTCTGCTTGTTGCCCGTAAGTAGCAGATAACTAGAAATTACCAGGGAACAAGCGAGCTAGATGATGGATTTCACCCGCTTTTAATCAAAACTCAAAAAAAATTGCAGGTGCCCTCACTTATTAATTGATGATTTCGCCACAATTATTTTTTTTATCCTGATAGCAGAGTACAGACTGCGTATCAAGAAGGGGAAAATACAAATACCAAAATTTATGATGCGCGTTTACTCTTCCATCCTGATGTCAAGCGTGTTACTGAGCGGCACCGCAGTTAACACTCAAAGCTTTGAAACTCGATCGACCTTTTTTGCTCAACACAACTCTGCTCCCGAAATTTTAACCGCTCTAGCCGACACTCAGACCTTTTACGCAGATAACGATAAAGATACGCCGCCAGAACGAGGAAGCGGGAGATAAAGGCGAAAAAAGCGATAATTTTTGTTGGGAATTAGCTAATTACGGGGAGAATCGAAAATTGGGAGAAGAAGAGAAAACTTGAAGATTTCGATTCATTAATTCAGGGCTTACGTACTGCCTACCAAAAAACCGATTTTTTAGCGGTATTTGACGACTCAAGACCTAATTTTTGGCTGTTCCGGTTTTTTGGCCAAGCATACTCAAGATATCAGATGCCACAAACGGGAGCCAACTGTTACACTCAAAAAATCAAGGTAAAGCGCGAGTAGGAATCTGGCGCTTTACCTTGATTTTTTAAACTTTTGCAGCTTTAATCTTCTTCCGCAGCTTCGCCACCAACAACGACATCGCGAATCCGCAAACTCGGGCCGCCGCAGCCCACCGGCAAACCACTTTGTCCTGCCTTGCCGCAGCCGCCGGATTCATCCCAGTAGAAATCGTCGCCGATCGCCTCAATATCAGCTAAAGTGCTGAAAACATTACCCGAAAGAGTAACATCCCGCACCGGATTGTCTAGTTTTCCGTCGCGGATCATCCAAGCTTCGCCGGCACTGAAAGTAAACATTTCGCCGTTAGTCATGCCGCCTTGCCAATTGCGCGCATAAACTCCTTCTTTGATGTCCGAAAATAAGTCAGCAACTGGCGTGTCACCTCGTTCGATCCAAGTATTCGTCATGCGGACGATCGGCGGATAATGATAATTTAAACAGCGAGCGTTGCCAGTAGGCGTTTCTCCCAACTTGCCCGCCGTTTCCCGCGAGTGCAGCCGCCCGACTAAAGCACCGTCTTTAATTAATTGAGTAGTAGTCGCCGGAGTGCCTTCATCGTCGTAGAAATAGCTGCCACGGTGTCCCTCTGGCGCTGCACCGTCGAAAATTTGCAAGTTTTTGGGGCCGAACTGGCGGCCGAGGGTCATAATTTCCAAAATGTCGGGATTTTCGTAGGCCATGTCAGCTTCGGAAAGGTGTCCGAAGGCTTCATGGACGAATAATCCGGTCAAAATTGGGTCGATGACGACGGTGTAGGTGTTGCCTTGGACGGGGGGTAAGGCTAGGGAATCTACAGCGCGCTGGGCGGCGCTGCGAACTTGAACATCGAGATCGGTTAAGTCTTCGTAAGCTTTGCGGGAACCTGTGGTTTCGCGGCCGGTTTGTACGGTTTCCCCGCTGCGGGCTGTGGCGGCAAAGCGCATTTCCATGTCTGCCCAACCTTGTTCCAGCATGGTGCCTTCGGAGGTGGCGAGGATGATGCGCTGGGTGGTGTCGCCGTAGCGCACGGAGATGGTGGCGATGCGGGGGTCAATGCTGCGGAGAATGGCCGCGTAGCGATCGCACAATTGCTTTTTGTCAATTAGGGGAACCAGACGGGGGTCTGTTCCTGTCAGCGGCAGCAAGCAAATGTCTTGTACTGGGGTGACAGGCGCTAGGATCGTTTCTTCTTCGCCGATCAGTTTTGCCGCGGCGATGGCTTCTTCGATTCTTTCGGCGAGGGTGGAAAGTCGGTTAAAACTGGCAAAGCCCCAGCCGCCTTTGTGACAAGCTCTGACTTGGCCGCCAATTGAGACTCCTTCGCTGAGGGTTTCAATTTTTTCGCCCCGCAGCAGGATGTCGGTGCCTTCGGCTTCTTCCAGTCGAATTGCCAGATAATCGACTTGGTGGCGGTAGCGTGCCATTAAGTCTGACAGCAGATTTTTCGAGTCGGCGATCGAGGTGGGCATAAGGAAAGCACGGTGTTTAACTTACTTCATTTTGCACTTTTGTTAGGGCGATCGTACAAAATATAGCCCCAAGCGCGGAGATTGCGACTTATTGGTACGGTTCTGCCAATATCGTTAGTTGACAAATGTGGATATCCTGTGAGTTAGGAGGAAGGCGCAAGAAATTATGCGGGATTTTTCGATCGTGCTGGTGCTTGACTCCTAACTCCTGAACTTTCCTATACATAAATACTTCACCCTTCATGCCTCCGAAGGTGGGTTTATAACTGTGAATACTTACTTTTTACCGACAATAAGCGAAATTTTAGCCTCCGAAGGCCAAGAAAATGACCTCAGTCTCTTTGATGCTAAGTTGGCGGGAGAAAAAAACCGCCATCGCTGTCCTGCAAGCCGTGGGGCTTCTCGGCTGAAAGCTGAACAGGAATGGTACGGGGCGATCGCAGCTTTGAATCAAATGCTCGATCGGCAAAAAGCAGGACAAAAAACAGATGCCGATCGAGCAAATTGTCGATCGACAATCCCCAATTACTGTCAGGGATTGGTGTTGTCGGGCCCATCATCGGTTTTGACTGGCCCCGCCTTGGCCAACGGCTTTGCCAATTGGATTTTTACCAGTATTCCCGACAACGATGCAGCTTTGTGGTCTTTTCGGGCTAGACAAACTTTAGCTTTAATGCCGGCGGCTGATGTGCAAACCTCAGTGCCTGCGGCGGCCCCGGCTTTGGCTTTGGCAAGTGGTGATCCCTTAGCCAACGAGCAGTTTTGTTTGGTTTTAACTGCTAGTTTTAGCCTCGTGATGGTTTTGGGTGAAAATTCTGCCGGAATTCCGGCTTTTCTATTTTCTTTCGATCCGCAAGTAGTCGCCAAAGCTTGGGAGGTTTTGCGGCGCAGGGTGACTGAAAGCGAATGTTTGCTTGCCAATTCTGAGGGTAGCTTCAATTTACAAGTTAGCCAATTAACTAATAATTCTACTAAATTAGACGCGCTGTTCGAGGAGTTTTCGCCTGTGGAGCCGAATTATCAAACAGTGATGCAGTTCAGCCGCTTGCTGTTGCATAATTTGCCGATTGGGAAAGATGAAGCAGGCAGAATAAAGGATGAAAGAATTGATGATGGTTTGAACCATAGACATCACAAGTTATCGGCTACAGATATCAACTGCAAATCTTCAATGCCTCTGGCTACTAAAGAGGTGGAATTGCTACAGGCGATCGCCCACGAAGTCCGCACTCCTTTGGCTACCATTCGCACGCTGACTCGGCTGCTGCTGAAACGTCCCAAACTCGATCCGGTGGTGGTCAAGCGTTTGGAAATGATTGATGCGGAGTGTACCGCTCAGATCGATCGCTTCGGTTTAATTTTCCGCGCCGTCGAATTGGAAATGTCGCAAGCTAAAAATTCAGGCGTGCAGCTAACAGCAATGTCCCTCGGTGAAGTGCTACAAAATAGCATTCCCCGCTGGCAAAAACAGGCGGCTGTGCGAAACCACACTTTAGAAGTTATTGTGCCGAAAAAGTTGCCGGCGGTAGTCAGCGATCCGACGATGTTGGATCAGGTTTTAACTAATTTGATTGAGAATTTTACTCGAACTTTGCCTTCGGGGAGTCGCATTCAGGTGGAGGTGACATTGGCGGGCGATCAGTTAAAGTTGCAGTTGGAATCGGAACACCTACCTGAAGGTAATGTCGCATCGACTTTTGCAGCTAAGGGGAATGCTCCTTTGCGATCGATCGGGCCTTTGTTGATGGTGCAGCCGGAGACGGGAAGTTTGAGTTTAAATTTGAGCGTGACTAAGAATTTATTTCGGGCTGCTGGCGGGAAGTTGGTAATTCGCCAGCGGCCCCAAAAGGGTGAGGTGATGACGGTATTTTTGCCACTGCAATAGTCATTAGTCATTAGTCATTAGTCATTAGTCATTAGTCATTAGTCATTAGTCATTAGTCATTAGTTTTAATCTATTAAAATCTCAATGACAAACTCCGTTCCTTCTCCCGGTGTAGAAAAACAACTCAGTTTGCCGCCGTGTTTTTCTTCTACAATTTGACGCGCGATCGCCAGTCCTAACCCAGTTCCTTTGCCCACATCTTTAGTGGTAAATAGATGATCGAAGATACGATTTCTCACCTCTTCTGACATTCCTTTTCCGTTATCGGCGATGGAGATTTTTACCTTTTCACTTTCTACTTTTGTCCGAATAGTGATCTGATTGGGATGGGCTTCAATCTCGGCAAAATTCTTTCCTTGATTGGATTCTTCTAAGGCATCGATCGCATTTGCTAACAAATTCATAAATACCTGGTTTAATTGTCCCAAATAACATTTTACTTTGGGAATCTTGCCGTACTCTTTAATGATTTTAATTTCTGGATGCTTGTTGTTCGCTTTCAGGCGATGGCGTAAAATCATCAAAGTGCTATTGAGGCCTTCGTGGATATTGGCCTCAACTTTATGGGCCGTATCGGCGCGAGAGAAAGTGCGGAGGGATGTGCTGATGTTTTTGATGCGCTCGCATCCTATTTTCATGGAACTCAACATTTTGGGTAAATCTTCTACTAGATAATCTAAATCTATTTGCTCTGCTTTATTAATCAATTCTGCTTCGGATGGAGGAAACTTTTCTTGATAGAGGCGCAAATAATCAATTAAGTCTTGGACTCCAGCATGAGCTTCATTAATGTTCCCGGCAATGAAACCAACGGGGTTGTTGATTTCATGGGCAACCCCTGCCACTAGATTACCTAATGCTGACATCTTTTCACTTTGGATCATTTGCATCTGAGTTTGCTGAAGTTCATTCAAAGTCTGCTGCACTTGGTGATAGAGACGGGCATTTTCCAGAGCGATCGCCGCTTGACTAGAGAGAAAATTCAGCACTAGGAGCCGATCGCGACTAAACACCCCACTTGTTATCCGATTTTCTAGATATAAAATGCCGACCAAATTGCCCTGATTTAGAATTGGCAAACCCAGCAAACTCTCTGGTTGGTGGTGGTCTAAATAATCGTCAATCACAGGCAGATCAGTTTTGGCGTGATCGATGACAACTGCTGCTAGGGTGTTTTTGACATACTGGATTAATTTAACAGGAACGGTGGGATTATTCTCTAGAGGTTCCCTTTGCAGGCTAATGTGTTCCCTGGTAGCGATCGCCCGCACTTGCCATTGTTGATCTTGGCAGAGCATCAGTGCACAGCGATCGGCTCCCGAGTTTTGTAACATGGTTTGGGTCACAATTTGCAGCAACTCATCGAGGTCGATCGTGCTGGAGATCATTTGGGAGATTTGCAGCAGAGTCGAAAAATCTAGAGCCTGGTTGATGGAGGTGTTGGAGGTACTGTGGGAGATGCTCGAATGAATTGAGTAGGTGGGATTGGTGAGTGTGGATAGGGTTGCTAAAAGAGTGATGGGTTGGGCGGATTGTTGTAAGATGGGGCGCAGCAGATCGGGATAACGTTTTTCTAGGTCATCGGTTTTGGCTTTGGCTCCCCAGCGGGCGTAACAATAGTAGGCTTCCTGCATATAGCCTGCAGCGACTTTTTCTTTGCCCCAGTCGAGGTAGAATTTGGCGGCGAGTTCGTTGGCTAAGGCTTCTTCGTTGAGGAATTGGTTTTCTTTAGCGAGTTGAATGGAGCGATCGTAATAGTCGATCGCTTCTAGTTTTTGCCCCAGTACCCGATACCGTTCTGCTTCTACCAAAAGAAACTTATGTTGGTAATTCATTGGGGCATAGTGCCCCCATTTCTTCAGCTTTTTCTGATTCGCCTGAATGCACTTCAAGATTTGCTGGTGTTGTGGAGAGGTTGCAGTCGCGTAAATTGCCAGTTGTGCCAGAGAATCGTAAAAGTAGTGCAGAACCGTTGGCAGCGAGGAAACGCAGTTATCAAAGTAGGGTTTAGCAGCGTTTGACTTCTCAATTGCTGCGTCATACTGCCCGAACAAATAATGAAGATGCTGCTGGCAAACGTAACTAAAAAATAACCCTGTACGATCGTTCGCCGCCACCTGTGCGGGAATATCTTCAGCAACCCGATAGCTTTCGCCGGACAAGCAACTCGGATCGCTAGAATGACCCAGAAGATTTAAGGTCGCTTGATGATATATCTGGATGTAAAGAGAGCCGTTTTTTTGGTTGAAAGGAGCGATCGCCGTTATCAAAGAACGAATTGCTGCTTCTGCTTCCGTTAAGTTCTCCCCTGTCCAGTAGCGATTGTAAGAATGAACCAAAGCTGCCCAAGCAGCATATTCTACATCTCCCGTTTCTAAACCGCTCTGGTAAGCTGTTAACAGCGCTGGCATTGTATCTGCGATGCGATCGCGCCAATGGCTGATAAACGTATAAGTCATAAATAGCACTTTCGCTTTCAAATCCGTCGCGTTAAAACGCTCTAGTAATTGCAGAGAAAGTTGTCCAAACTGATAGCCTCCTTCGATATCCATGAGTATGCCACAGAGGATCAGTCCATACCAAGCATAGCCAAAAGCTGATAGGGCGGTATTGCCGTGCCGTACAGACAAGTTAACCCGCTCAAATACCAGTAGTGGCATCAACTTCGGAGCACAAAGATAGGCAGCAGAAGCAGCACTAGAAAGAATTCGCATCGCTGCCAATTTGTTAGCATCTGTCATATTTTGCAGATTCACAAGCTGTTCCGGTTTCTTGTTACCGAGAATCAACTTAGTTGTGGCTAAACCCAGCAATACTTGAGGCTGAGTAGGGTTTTTGGGAAGCCGAATCCCAAACTGCCCGAGCACATCAATTGCTGTGTAAACGCCATCCTGGGGCTGACCTTGGGCAAGGTAAGCGAGGATTTGAATCTCGTAAGCGCTAACTTTGTCGATCAGTTGGTTTGCTTGTTGCAAAATCGCAGTAATTAGCTGTTCCATCTGTTCAAATTGGCTGCACAAATACGCTGCTTCGGCTGCCAAATTGTGCAGGGCCAGCGTCAGAGTATATTGTTCCTGCCAGCTATCGGCTGGTAAGCTGCTAATACCTGTATTGACAAATATCAATGCCGCGTCAAAGGCTGCGGCAGCCTTTGCGGTTTTCCCAGCCTGCAAGTTGAGCGAGGCTAATTCATAAAGCGCTGTTCGATCGCAAATCAGCCCGCGGGCAAAGTTGAAATGACCGACAATATCAAAAATCCTTTCCTGACGTTGAGTTTCACTACTTTTTTGCAACAACAGTTGCCCTATTTTCAGGTGAGTGGCTTGTTTTCGATCTTCTGGAATTAGGGAATAAGCCGCTTGTTGAATGCGATCGTGTAGAAATTTGTAGTTAGGTAATTGAGCGGTGGTAGTTGGCAATATATCGGTTTTTTCCCGAGGTTCTTTTCCTTGATAAAACTTGTAAATGTCACTGGTTGGTAAGATGAATCCTTCTTGCAATGATTTCCATAAATCGGCAGCAGTTTCTTCCGGCGACTTCTCGCTGACTACCGCCAATGTATTCAAATCAAAGTGCGCTCCAATGCACGCAGCCAACTTCAGCACATCCTGAGTTTCTGGCGGCAACTTCTGCAATTGCAGCGCCATAAACTCCACCACATCCGAAGTGATAGTTAGGGCTTTGACTTTGGCAATATCACACTGCCACCCCCCTGTTACCCCCCTCTGTCCCCCCTGGGAAAGGGGGGTGGGGTCAAACGCAATCAGCCCATCTTCCTGTAGCGCCCTGAGAAATTGCGTGGCAAAAAATGGATTGCCTTTGGTTTTTTGATAAACTAACTCGGTTAATGGCTGAGCAAGAAGGATCTCGCACGAGAGCGTATCTGCTATCAAATCGTTAATATCGGCTTGACTCAGAGGTTCCAAGGTAATAGTATTTACCGTTACTTGGGATTTTTCCATCTCTGCTACTGCCAACATAAATGGATGAGCTGGGGATACTTCGTTATCTCGATATGCCCCAATTACCAGCAAATTCTGACTATCTTTTTCACTCATCAACACTTGCAAAAGCTTCAGGGATGCTGAATCTGACCATTGCAAATCATCCAAAAAAATCACTAAGGGATGTTCTTTGGTGGCAAAAACAGAGATAAATTTTTGAAATAGTAAATTGAAACGATTTTCGGCGGAACTTCCCGAAAGTTCAGAGACAGGCTGTTGTTTGCCAATAATTCGTTCCAATTCGGGAATTACTTCTACAATAACTTGACCGTTTTCGCCCAGAGCATTGATAATTTTCCTTTGCCATTGTTCTAGCTGAGCGTCGCTTTCTGAGAGTAATTGCTCCATCAAATCTCGGAAGGCTTGCACAAAAGCACTAAAGGGAATGTTGCGTTGAAATTGGTCGTATTTGCCTTTGATAAAATAACCGCGCTGGCGAACTATGGGTTTGTGAACTTCGTTGACTACAACGGTTTTTCCAATGCCGGAAAATCCGGCAACTAGCATCATTTCGCTGCGGGATAAGTTGGAGTCACGCCAGTCCTCCTTAATCAAGGCGAGGTCTCCTTTTACATCATTTCTATCGGTTCTAGGCTCTTCTGGAGAACGAGATTTAGAGGGGTTTGCTACTCGATCGAATGCTGCTAATAATGCAGCGACTTCGGTTGCTCTGCCGTAGAGTTTTTCGGGTATGATAAAGCGATCGCAAAAATCCCGCCGCCCAATGGAAAAACTCTCAATTTTACCTGTCTCATTGAGTTGTTGCAAACAAACTTTTAAATCGAATTTCAGCCCTAATGCACTCTGATAGCGAGTTTCGGCATTTTTGGCCATCAATTTGCTGACAATTTCCGAGAGAACAAGGGGAATTTTGGGATTAATTTCATGTACAGATGGTGGGTGCTGGGCAATATGACAGTGGATCAATTCCATTGGATCGGTAGATTGAAATGGCAATTTTCCTGTCAGCAATTCGTAAAAGGTTACACCTAATGAATAAAAGTCTGTGCGGTAGTCAAGGCCGCGATTCATCCTTCCTGTTTGTTCGGGAGATAGATAGCTGAGTGTTCCTTCGATGACGTTGGGACTCATCAGTGTTTGAGTTTCTCGCGGCAGCAAAGATGCAATACTAAAGTCAATGAGTTTGACTTGTTTAGTATCAGGATCGATCAGAATATTAGCGGGTTTAATGTCTTTGTGAATGATGCGGTGGCGGTAAAGTATATCTAATGTATTGCTCAGGTCGATCGCAATTTGGAAAAAATCAACCAGAGATTGCACGGTTTTTCCTTTCCCCCTCCATTCCTTCAGAGAAATTCCCCCGAAGTCTTCCACAATCAGCGCATAGCCGTTGCGGTAGGGTTCCAAGCTGTAGGTTTGGATGATTCCGGGCAAATTTAGGTTTTTGGCGATCGTGTATTGATTGCGAAAATGCAAGAGTTCGCTGAAGCTGGGATACTCGTTTCGCAAGACTTTGATGGCGACCGGTTTTTGGTCGCAGAGGCGAGTTCCGCGATAAACTAGGGTGCGAGTGCCTGAATAAATTCGAGCGAGAATTTGATAGCCAGTTAGTTCTATCATAACAATAATTATTTTGCTATTAAAATATTTTCTTTTACTATTATAATCTAGTGCAAATTAGATTATACCTTCGTATCCATACTTAAAAATCCAATAAATTTTACAGCCAGCGAACAGCGAACAGTTAACAGTTAACGGTTAACTGTTAACTGTTAACCGAATTCACTTAACCGAATTCATTCTGGCTTTCAAGGCATCTCGCGCTTGTTCTCGATCGTCAAAATGGACTTTTTCGGTGCCCAAAATCTGATAATCTTCGTGTCCCTTTCCTGCAATCAGCACGCCATCTCCCGGTTTAGCGTCCATAATAGCAGTGCGAATTGCAGCGGATCGATCGCACATCACGACGGGCTTTACTGCGGCGGGAATTCCTGCTAAAACATCCTCCAAAATGCGATCGGGATTTTCCGTGCGCGGATTGTCGGAAGTAACAACAGCTAAATCGGCTAATTCTGCCACAATTTTACCCATGATCGGGCGCTTAGTGCGATCGCGATCGCCACCGCAGCCAAACACACAAATCATCTGACCCGGAATAAACGGCCGCGACGCCTTCAACAAGTTCTCCAAACTGTCTGGAGTGTGCGCGTAATCCACAATAACGCTAATATCTTGGTCGGAACTAATTTGCACCCGTTCCATCCGTCCCGGAACTCCCGAAAACTGAGATAATTTCTCCACAATTGCGGACAAATCTAAACCCAATTCTAAAACAGCACCGACAGCAGCCAACATATTTGATAAATTGAACTGACCGACTAAAGGCAAAGAAAAAGCAGTTTCACCCTTCGGAGTGTGCAGTATTCCCTTAACTCCATTGGGCTGATACTGCAAATCTGAAGCATACAAATCTGCCGTTTTGTCGCTAGTGCTGTAACTCCAAACTCCGTCAGATTTGAGGGTTTCAAATATCCGCTTCCCGTAGGGGTCGTCAATATTAATTACAGCGCGATTTGCGAGGTAATCCGAACCAAACAAAAGCGATTTTGCCTCAAAATAATCTTCCATATCGCGGTGATAGTCGAGATGGTCTTGAGTCAAATTTGTAAAGACAGCAACTTCAAAACTACAGCCCAAAACTCGCTGCTGTGCTAAAGCGTGGGAACTGACTTCCATCACCCCGTGTTTACATCCGGCTGCGACAGCTTCTGCTAATTGCTTTTGCAGGTCAACTGCAAAAGGTGTGGTGTAAAGTGCAGTTTGTTGGAAGCCAGGCCAGCGAGTGTAAAGCGTGCCAAAAATCGCCGTCGGCAACTGCATTTCATTGAGCAAAAATTCGATTAAATGAGTTGTTGTAGTTTTGCCGTTAGTCCCGGTAACGCCGACAAGTTTTAATTTGCTAGCTGGATTGCCGTAAAAAGCAGTTGCTATTTGACCGCAAACTTGAGCCATATCCGCTGCTGCGATGACGCAGGGAACCTCTTCTAGCCCGTTGCTGGTGGAAGGAACCTCTTCTAGCCCCCCCTTAGCAAGGGGGGGTTGGGGGGGTGTCTTCTCCGCGGCTTGGGTGGAAATTACGGCGGCAATGGCACCAGATTCGATCGCACTTTGCCAAAAATCTCCCCCATCAACCCGAGTTCCCGGCATTCCCAAAAACAAATCTCCCGCCTGACAAGCGTGGGAATTAGTGGATAAACCCTTGACTTCGGCATCGAGGGCGGGATGTTTGGCGTCAAAGGAAATGCTGGGAACTGCTGCTAATAATTCTCTCAATTTCATCTGAAAAACTCCTCACTTGGATGTCTTGAATATGACTGGCGGAACACATTGTTTGAGCCACTATCTACAGGTTTTTGCTGTGCGCGGTGCAAAACCCTAGGTTTTTTTTATGCGCGCTGTAAAAGCTCTCGGCCTAGAGTAAGCTGCACACCGAGCACCCCGAAGTCAGGATTAAAACCTGAGTTTTTGGGTAAATCGTATTATTGTGACGGATCGATTTGCAAATATTTCTGTAACATTTGCTCCAATTGGGCGACACTACAGCGGGGAGAAGGACGGGGTAACAGTTCTTCAGCGGAGAATGCAGCCTCGCCAACAGAATTTGTGGGCTGGGGCTGCACTTTAAACAAAACTGGAACTTCGTACTGATAAGCTTGAAACCACTCATCGCGTTCGGTAATATCTCTGACTTCGAGTTGAAACTTCAGGCTTTCAATCTGTTCGAGTTTTTCTTGCAACCCTTCGCACAAGTGGCAGCCGGGTTTGCTGTACAAAATCAATCGAATCATAACAGTAAAATTAAACTCGATCTTAAATTGTTAAACGTCCGATCGCCAGTTGGCGAACCAAACGCGAGTAAGATGCAACTCACGGCTTTATTGGTCGCAATGCGCGATCGAAGTTATCTTAGCATTGGCAGCGAACAGATTACCGCACTTGACAATCTCTTTCTTCTCTTCCTCTGTGCCCTCTGCGCCTCTGCGGTAAAAAAATAAATCTCTAGCAATCCTTGCAGGAGTCGTAAACTTTTTACCCCACCCCAACCCTCCCCTTATCAAGGGGAGGGAGTAAGAAATTCACAAAGGATTTAGGATTGCTATAGTTCACAAATGAAAGATTTAAAGTTATTAACACCACCTAATTGTTTACTTGAGCTTGACTAATAAATCAATCTTTAGTATAGTATATAAATAGCCCTACATAAAGGAGGCAGTATGGACTGCACCGAATACGCAGAAGCCAAGCGAAAAGCAGCCAAAAAAATTAGCGCCGACATTCGAGAACGCTGGAACAATCGCATCGTCACGCGAGGATTGCACTTGATGGGAGAAGCGGGGGCCGTGCAGTATTTATCTGATTATGGGCGCGGCATCGGTACGGCAAAAGTTATCGGTTTTGCACTCTGCGCCGAGTCGGAAGGATACCCGGAAATGGCTTTTGGCTTTTGGAAAAGAGCATTTGAATTGGAAACCGGAGAAAAGCCGATCGCCCTCAACACTCCAAACAATTCTACCGCCGATTTCGCTCCTGCTAAACAATCAACTTCCGCCCCAAAAATAGAAACTGCCAACAATCCCATTGTTGCCGAATTGCCACCGCACTTACAGCCGGGAAGGATTGTGACAATGCAGCCGGTTGACGCGCCCAGTGAACGTTCTTATTACATCGAAAATCCCGATTATTGGGGACAGCCAAAGCGCGACGGCAATCGAGTAGTTGTCATCGCGACGCCAGATAAAGTATACTACCAATCGCGATCGACTAACCTGCGGCAACAGGCATCGATTGAAATCGATCGCACATTAATCGACACAGCAGCTAAAATTGGCACCTTTGTTTTAGACGGTGAACTGTATTACAAAAGCTGCACGGGCAGCGAACATCGCACGGGGGCGCAAGCTGCTACAGTTAATATTGAAAGCGGTTTTCCGACTACTCAGCCCAGCGCAATTTATGCCATTTTTAAAAGTTTGTTTTTCAAAGGCAATGATTTAACTACCGTGGCAGAATCCGAACGAATTGCAGCGGGAGTTGAAGTTGGCGAAATGCTGACGAATTTATCCCCAGCCTTTGAAGTTCTACCGACATTTCGCACCACCGCCGAAAAGCTAGTCCTGGCAAATCAGCAGGAATCTGAAAATAGAGAAGGTGAAGTTTGGGTGTTGCACAACTGCCAGTATATCGGCGGCAAAGATGTTAAGAAATATCCGATAGTGAGGACTAAATACTGTCAAGAACACGATTTGTTTATTGTGGGTTTGACGGCGACAAAAGTTGCGGGGCGGCCGTTTAGCGCCGTCAAAGTAGCGCAAGAAATTGATGGCAAATTAGTCCCAGTAGGAACCGTGGGAACCGGGTTTAGCGGGGAGGAAATGCAGGAAATTGCCCGACTCTACGAGGCTAACCCCAAAAGTGTCAAAATTAAAGTGCGATCGCAGGGTTTGACGGAAAGCGGCAAACTGTGGCACGCACGATTTCTGGAGTTTTGTTAAATTTGTAGGGAAACGGCACTGCCGTTTCCTTCCCCAAATATGGGATTTCCAACACATAGTATCAGATAAAATCAGCGGATTAAAAATCAATGGTTATCAGCAAAAACAATTTCTACATCTCCCCAGAAGATTACCTAGAAGGGGAACGAGTAAGCCCGATCAAACATGAGTACAGACGCGGACAGGTTTATGCAATGACGGGGGCAAAAAAACCTCACATTATTATTGCTAGCAACTTAGTAAGGCGGCTTGGAAATCATCTTGATGGTACTGACTGCATCGTTCTAACATCAGATATAAAAGTCCGATTGGAAGAGGCAAATTGCTATTACTACCCCGATATAGCAGTTACTTGCGACGAAAGAGAGATAAATTCAACCGAGGATTTCATTCTTCATCCGTCTTTGATTATTGAAGTATTGTCGCCGTCAACGGCAACTTTTGACAGAGGTGATAAATTTGCAGATTACCAAACTTCTCGGAGTTTGCAGGAATACGTGCTCATAACTCAATCAGAAATCAAAATAGAGTGTTTTCGACTCAATGCTGAGGGAAATTGGGTTTCTCAGACTTACCGACAAGGAGATGAGTTAGAGTTAATGAGTATAGATTTTCGCTGCCCGATCGCACAAGTTTATCAAAAAGTCCCCGGAATGGTATTGTGATGTATGAAACAAGATTTTTAGTAGTAATCTCCTCTCGTCTGTACTTTGACAAAAACCTTAAACCTAGTTTTTAGTAAAGACTTTAGTTTTTCTGCCGAAGCTAAAGGAGGGCTGAAGTCATCACTACGAACCGATGACGACTGAAGTCCTCACTACGAACCGAAACGATAGCTAACAAATAGAAAAAACAATGATTAAAATCTTACACCTTTCAGACATTCACATGGGCAGCGGCTTTTCTCACGGCCGGATTAATCCCGAAACTGGTTTAAATACGCGCTTGGAAGACTTCGAGGCGACGCTGAGTAAATGTATGGATAGAGCAATTTCTGAACCCGTAGATTTAGTCATATTCGGGGGTGATGCTTTCCCGGATTCGACGCCTCCACCGTTTGTAAAAGAGGCTTTTGCTTGCCAATTCAGCCGCTTGGTTGACGCGCAAATTCCCACGGTTTTGCTAGTAGGAAATCACGACCAACATTCTCAGGGACAAGGCGGCGCGAGTTTGGGAATTTATCGGACTTTGGGAATACCTAAGTTTATTGTAGGCGATCGCCTGGACACTCACCTGATTCAAACCCGCAGCGGCCCGGTACAGGTGGTAACATTGCCTTGGTTGACTCGATCGACCTTAATGACACGTTCCGAGACTGAAAGCCTGTCTATGGGCGATGTTAACCAATTATTAACCGAAAAACTGACGATCGCAATGGAAGGCGAAATCCGCCGCCTTAACCCCGACATACCAACCGTACTTTTAGCGCACTTAATGGCAGATAAAGCCAGTCTGGGCGCCGAACGTTTTTTAGCAGTTGGCAAAGGTTTTAACATTCCCGTTTCCATGCTAACTCGCCCTTGTTTTGATTATGTTGCTCTCGGCCACGTTCACAAACACCAAAATCTCAATGCTTCCAACAATCCGCCCGTAATCTATCCCGGAAGTATCGAACGAGTTGATTTTAGCGAAGAGAAAGAAGATAAAGGTTTTGTGTTAGTTAATGTGGAACGGGGGAAAGCAGAGTGGGAATTTTGCACATTGCCGGTGCGGGTGTTTCAGACGATTAAAGTGAATGTTTCCGAATCGGAAAATCCGCAAGCTGAGCTGGTGAAAGCTATTGGGAAGAAGGATCTCGCAGACGCGGTTGTGAGATTGATCTACCAATTGCGATCCGAACAATTAGATTTAATTGACAACGCAGAATTGCACGCACTTCTGGGCGAAGCGCACAGCTACACAATCCAGCCGGAATTAGTCAGTCAGTTAGCGAGGCCGCGGTTGCCAGAATTGAATGCTAATAATAGTATAGAACCCTTAGAAGCTTTGAAAACTTATCTGGCAAGTCGCGAAGATTTGAAAGATGTTGCTGAGAGTATGTTAGAAGCGGCACAGGGTTTGTTGGGAGAGAAAGAGGAGGTTTTGGTAGAATTTTAGGTCAACTGTCGCGCATCTAATCACAGGATTATTTTTATTCCAACTCTTGTGGGGTGGGCATCCTGCCCGCCCTAAACATACAATTTAACTCCCAAAAACTTCCCCTATAACCAACCGAGTTCCATTGGCAAAATCCACCCCAGACTGCACCTTTTTCCCCGCCAACTGCACCTCCCGCAATAATAATAAACCATCACCAGTTTGGACGATCGCCCCCAACCCCTTCACAACCTTCACAACTTCCCCATTTGCGCCCGATAACTGATCCAAAACAGGCCATTCGCGTTCCAAAACTCTCAAATCTGCTGGCATTTGCAGCCAATATTCCGGCCCGACGGGCACAGTAGCTATCACCTTCAGAGAATTGCCACGAAAAGTCGTCGTGCAATCCGGGAAAAAGCCCCTAACTTGATTGTGAAGCGCGATCGCACTTTTCGACCAATCCAGCACATAATCCGCACTCTTAATCATCGGCGCATAAGTCGCCTCAGCATCATTTTGAACAACAGCTTCAATTTGGTCGTCCCTCAATTTCACCAAAGTTTCCACCAACAAATCCGCCCCAACCTCCGCCAATCTATCCGCCAAAGAATCAGCATTGTCCAACAGTGAAATACCAGCAAAAGCCTTCAACAGCATCGCCCCAGTATCCATCCCAGCATCCATCAGCATAGTAGTAATTCCTGTTGTCTTTTCCCCGTCAAAAAGACAGCGCTGAATCGGTGCTGCACCGCGATACTTCGGCAAAATTGAACCGTGAACGTTAACGCAAGCCAAACTAGGAATATCCAGAATTTCTTGAGAAAGAATTTGACCGTAGGCCACCACCACAAACACATCCGCCTCCGCTTCCCGCAACTTAGCAAGCGTTTCCGCATCCTTCTTAATTCGGCGCGGCTGCCAAACCGGGAGACTGTGATTTAAAGCCACATCTTTTACAGGTGAAGGCATCAATTGATTCCCTCTTCCCCGACGTTTGTCCGGCTGAGTCACCACACCCACCACCTCAAAGTCTGGGTGACTTAGCAAACTGGATAAAGTAGGAACAGCAAAATCGGGAGTGCCAAAAAATACAATTTTCATAAATTTTTACTTATTTCGTACAGTACAATAATAACAACAAAACTACGCCATTAATTCATCCACCGCCACCCTAAATCCTGCCAAAACAACCTGAGTTATCGCCACCTCACCAGGCTTGAACCAAACCACCTGACTTTGAGTAATTACTAACACCCAACTACTCTTGGGAAACAGCAGCCAAACTTCCAAAGATCCCGATTCTAAATACTCCTGTGCCTTAGCAAAAACATCATCTGCAAAATCGCTAGGCGAAACAATCTCAGCTAGCAGCGGAAAACTCTGGGGCAAAACTGAAAACTCCCCAACTTGCGCCAACAGTTCAGGAGTAATATAAGATACATCGGGGATTCGCCCTTTTTTCATAGTTTGACAAGTGACTTCCACATAAACCTCGCCCCCCTTGGCCGCTTGAGTCCATGTAAATGCCCCAAGATCGTACTAATCTAGCTTGAATCCGGCGAGTCTTTGCAGTCATTCCCGGTTTCCCGACTACTTCTCCATTGACAAATTCTACAGGGTGTTTGACTATAACTTTACCGTCCGCCCACTCCGTCCCGTCAGGAGGATTTTGCATCCATTCTTCCAAAGTTAAATCTAATTGTTTTACACTAGGAATTATCATCGGATTTACAGTTTTTAGTGTTCATCTCAATCTTATCATATCTGTCAGAGCATGGAAAGCCCATCTAATCTCCTGCTGAAACTCAGCCGCAGCTTATTTGCAGACACCGCAGAACAAGAAAAATTCCTTCATGCCGTCAACAATCCTCAACCTTTTAATCCTGCCATCTTGTGGCTGCAACCAAAACCCACAAAAAACCCATTTGCTGTCGAAATTCCAGTTAGTTGGCAACCGCAATTTGTAGATAGACTAGCATTAAAATCCCAGCCCGGAAAACATTTCTTACATCAAGCAGGACATTACTACTGTCTCGAGTTTTCCTCAATCTTCGCCGCCTCCACATTGTTAACAATACCCCAGCAAATCAAACTAATCTTAGATATGTGCGCCGCCCCCGGAGGAAAAAGTATATTTGCCTGGAAAACCTTAAAGCCCGAATTGCTTTTGTGCAACGAAGCCATAGGCAAACGCATGGGAATGCTGATATCTAATTTAAGACGCTGCCAAATTAACCCATCCGCCGCCGCCAACGTCGATTCAAAAATACTTGCCGAAAAGATGCCACAAACGGCTAATTTAGTAATAGTAGATGCTCCCTGTACTGGTCAATCACTCTTAGCAAAAGGAGACAAAGCACCCGGCTGCTTTCATCATGTCACCATCAACAGCAATGCCAACCGCCAAAAAAGAATTTTAGCCAATTCTGCTAAAATTGTAGCGCCCCAAGGTTATCTTGCATACATGACCTGCACTTATTCAACAGCAGAAAATGAACAAGTCAGCGAATGGCTGTTAAGCAAATTCCCCGGATTTAAGCCAGTCACTGTTCCTCATTTAGAAAAATATCGATCGCACCTGACAGAAATTCCTTGCTATCGGATGTGGCCGCAAGATAGACTAGGAGCAGGAGCTTTCACCGTTTTGTTTCAAAACACCTCGGATGGAGAGAGAAATCAGCTACCAGCAGATTTTCTAGATTTAGCTCGTTTTACCAACCTCTAACTATCCGCGTCCATCCCCGTTCATCTGCGGTTAAAAAAGTCTTCTTCCCTGAATCTAACTAAAAAATGATATTATCCAAATTATCCAAAGCAATTAAAAGACAATTCAAACTAGCGATCGGCATTTTAATTACCTTAAATCTGCTAATATTAAGCGGCTGTCAAAACAGCACAACCCCAGCCTCAAAAAACGGCGAACCGATCGAACTCACACTGTGGCACGGCATCAATCCTCCACCAAATCGCGACGTATTTCAAACCCTCACGGACAAATTCAACAAAACCCATCCCAACATCCAGATCAAACCAGTTTACATCGGTCAGCCCGACCAACAACTCCCAAAAATATTAACAGCAATAGTTGGAAATGCACCGCCGGATTTGCTGTGGAATGCTGCCACAATTTCAGGAAAACTAGCAGAACTCAACGCAATTGAACCCTTAGAAAACTGGCTCGACAAATCGCCTCGGAAAGCCGAAATCTACCCGGCACTCTTCGAGTCAATGGAACTTGGCGAACACACTTGGTCAGTTCCCCTAGCGACAAACAACGTCGCCATCTTTTACCGTCCCAGCTTATTTGCAGCAGCAGGAATCAAAGAAGTGCCGCAGAATTGGGCGGAATTAAAGCAAGTAGCCCGATCGCTCACGCGAGACACCAACGGAGACGGTCGCACAGATCAACACGGTATAGTGCTCCCCCTAGGCAAAGGAGAATGGACAGTATTTACCTGGCTGCCATTCATGTTCAGCGCAGGCGGCGAACTCAAAGGCGAAACACCTCAAAGTCCTGTACCCCAAATAGATAATCCCGGTTCTCACGCCGCCTTAGAATTGTGGAGCGACTTGTTAAAAGAAGGTTCAGCAATATTGTCAGCACCCGAACGCGGTTACGAACTCGACAATTTCATCGCCGGGAAAGTCGCCATGCAAATCACCGGGCCGTGGACGCTAGCACAGTTGCAGCAAAGCGCGATCGACTACGGAGCAATGCCTTTACCGATCCTCAAACGCCCCGCTGCCGTAGTAGGGGGTGAAAACCTATTTTTAATGAAAACCTCGCCAGAACGAGAGCGAGCAGCCCTAGTATTTTTAGAATACGTTATAGGTGAAGAATTCCAAACAGCATGGGCATTGGGAACAGGTTATTTACCCATTAACTTAAAATCGAGACAGAGCCAAGCTTATCAAAGTTTTGTGGAAAAAAACCCTGTTTTGCAAGTATTTTTAGAGCAAATGAACTCAGCCAGAGCGCGACCCATTATATCAGGTTACTCCCGCCTATCAGAAAACCTCGGTCGCGCCATAGAGGCAACCCTTCTCGGCCGCAACCCTCAAGACGCCCTTAAAGAATCTCAAGAGCGTTTGACACTAACCTTAGATATTGCAACAGCCAAAGAGAAATAGACAATAAAAAATATTTTTATTAGCTGTAATAGATCCGCTTTCACTGTATTCGAGCGAAAGACTTAAAGCCTCGATTGATTGGTTAAAAAATCTAGTGAAAATCACTACCGCCTGCACTTCTAATCAAAAACCGTGTTCCTTGCCTGAAACTTACCTAAAAGCAGAGATTTTACGTCGCTATTATTGGTATTTTAGGTATTTTAGGTATTTTAGGTATTTTAGGTATTTTAGGTATTTTAGGTATTATTGAGAATGGTGCAAGATGTTAGGGTGAATTGACTTACGATCGCCCGACACAAAAAGACACCCGCTGTCGCTCGGTAATAAATTTTTAAGAAAAACCAAAAATTTACAAACCAATTGCTTAGCCATTAGAGATATATTTACAAAAAAGCGATACTCCCGAAATTCATGGGCAGATTTGCTCGAACAAAAAAACCGAACCCTCAACGGCACCACAAAAAGTTAGCTCAAAAGCTTCTCCCACTACCTACCACCCATGACCTACCATCACCTAATAGAAACATTTTCTCTACCCTGTGCCTGTCCCGTGCCACCTACTGAGACCCCAACAACCGTCCACCTTTTCCCCAAACGACCATGCAGACAAAGTTCCTTAATGCAATCAAAGGACATTCCTGGCGGTACTTCCTCGTAGTAGGCGCGATCGCCCTGGTCTACTATTGGGCGTCGCAATTCGCCATTTCCACCCTCACCCTCAGTTCAGAAATTTACCCGATGTGGCCAGCAGCAGGAATTGCCCAAGTCGCCCTGCTGCTGTTTGGGCGGCAACTGTGGCCGGGAATCGCGATCGGAGGCTTCCTGTTCAGCATGAGCGTACCGTCGGCCAACATCGGCACGGCATTGATCTCGGCAGGCGCCAGAACCCTGCAAGCGTGGACGGGAACTTATCTACTCCAGGGCGTTAACTTTAGCGCCAGGCTCGATCGGCTCAAAGACGTTTTAGGAATAGTCGGACTAGCAGCCTTGGGATCTACCCTAATCAACTCCACCATCGGCAGCATCGTCGTCTGCCTGACCGGTTTATCTAGCTGGAGCGATTTTGGCACGATTTGGGGGACTTGGTGGGTGGGAGACGCGATGGGAATTGTGCTCGTTGCCCCGCTGCTGCTGACGTGGCAACAATTGCCCAAAGTCCCCACCCATCGCACACAGATAGCTGAACGAGCGATTTGGCTGCTACTGCTACTAGCAGTCGGCTGGCTCGTCTTTTGCTCCCGCACCCGCGCCGCCTACGCCCGCTATCCCCTCGAATACTTACCATTTCCCCTAGTAGTTTGGGCTGCCTTTCGATTCGGTCAGCGCTACACAGCCCTCTCCAACCTCATCCTCTGCGGCTTCGCCATCTGGGGTATAGCCCGAGGCAGTGGCCCCTTCCTCAAACACGCCAGCAGTATCCCCCAAGCATTGTTATCCCTGCAAGCCTTCATCGCCGTCATCGCCGTCACCGGCTTAGTTTTAGCTGCCACCGTCGCCGAACGCCACCAAGCAGAAGCCTCCCTGCGCGCCAGCGAAGCCAGCCTCGCTAACGCCCAGCGCATAGCCCAGCTAGGCAACTGGGACTTAGACCGCAACGCCCAGCAATTGCGATGGTCAGAGGAAATTTACCGCATCCTGGGACAGCAACCAGGAACTTTTGAACCCAGCCTGGAAGCCTTCTTGGAATACGTGCACCCGGAAGACCGAGAATTAGTCAAAACCTCGATCGAAGCCGCTTTATTTCAGCAACAGCCTTACAGCATAGACTACAGGCTCATACTCCCCGACGGCAGCAACCGCACAGTCTACGAACAAGCCGATGTCAACTCCCTCTACATCACCAGCACCGTCCAAGACATCACAGATAGAAAGCAAGCCGAAGCCGCCCTGCGTTCTTCAGAAGAAAGATTTTCCAAAGCCTTTCACGCCTCCCCAGTCGGTATCAGCATCTGCACCCTCACAGATGGATGCTTCCTCGATGCCAACGAAAGCTTTTTGCGCTCATTAGGCTGGCTGCGGCACGAATTTATCGGCCGCACTCCCAGCGACTTAGGAATGTTGGTCAATTCAGAAGACGGGGGGCGGCTCGCCCAGATTTTGCAATCACAAAATTCGACCAGCAACCAAGAAATCAAAATTCGCACCAAAGCCGGCGAAGTGCGCGACTGGCTGCTGTCAGTGGAACTGATCGACCTCGGCCACACTCAATGCATTTTAATCATGACCACCGACATCACCGAACGCTTGCGTTCCGAAGAATTCCGCCGCGCCGCATTAGCCGCCGAAGCTGCAAATAGATCCAAAAGCATTTTTCTCGCCAACATGAGTCACGAACTCAGAACCCCCCTCAACGCCATCATCGGCTACAGCGAGATCCTGCAAGAAGACGCCCGAGACCTCGGTGCCGAAGAATTCATTGACGACCTCCAGAGAATTAACACCGCCGGCAAGCACCTACTAGACCTGATTAAAGATATTCTCGACTTGACCAAAATTGAAGCAGGCCGCACCGACTTGCACGTCGAAACCTTCACCATTTCAACTCTGGTTGAGGAAGTAGTTGCCACGATCGCCCCGATGGCAGACAAAAATAGCAATATCCTAGAAATACAATGCCCCGAGGATATTGGCTCGATGCAGACCGACTTGACTAAACTCCGGCAGTCTCTGCTCAACCTCCTCAGCAATGCCGCGAAATTTACTTGCTCCGGCGCGATTACCTTCGCCGTTACCCGATCCGTCGAAATCTCCGCCGACGCTGCAAAGAAAGGCAAAAAACTTGGAGCGTATAGAGGAGGTGGCCAAGCTGAAAATAGCTTGTCTCTCTTATCTCCCGCTCAAGATTGGATCATTTTTACGGTCAAAGATACCGGCATTGGCATGAGTCCCGAACAGTTAGCCAAAATCTTTGAGCCTTTCACCCAAGCCGATTCCTCAACTACTAAGAAGTACGGCGGCACTGGTTTGGGGCTGACGATTACTAAGAAATTCTGCGAAATGATGGGCGGAGACATTACTGCATTCAGCGAGGTAGGCAAAGGTTCTACTTTTACAATTAGGCTACCAATTATTTTCACCGACCTTTCAAGCTCAACCGAAAAGTCTGATAAATAATAATTTATTGACATTTCTTTTCGAGCGTTGCCAGTTTTATTGGTCTCCGCAATTTGCTGATTCTTTCGCTAGCAGGTATCGAGATTTTAAACATATAGCAAAATCATTAAAGCCGTTAGGATATAATTAGCGCAGTTTTAAAAATTGTGGAGAGCAAAGATGCTCAAGAGGCTTTTCGATAAAACCTAGGATTTGCTTGATTCCGTAGCTTTCGGCTAACTGTATAGCTGCGTATATATAATAATATTATTAATTAATAAAGATATACTGTAGAAAGTTGCCTACAAAGCGCCAGAAATTATGCATCCCGACCTCCAGCGCCAACTCGAACAGCTCGGTTTAGCCAGCGAGTCTCCCCCTCCAACTGCCGAGCAGTGGCAGCTATTCTTAGAGCAGGTAAGTTGTAGCTACGACGGAACCCGGAGCCAGCAGGAACCGCTGCTGCAAGCTTGTTTGAGCTCCCAGTCGGTGGCGCAGCAGGATTTTGCCTCCTCGCCCGATGATCGCCCTCAAGACTCTCCAACAGCTTCAGAATTCGATCGACTGCGGGCGAGTGTCAACAGTTGGGGGGCGGGATTGTGTATCCTTGACGCGAAGGGCTGTGTAATTTCGGTGAATCCAGAGGCCGAACGCTTGCTGGGATGGCGAGAGTCGGAACTTGCAGGGGTTTCTCTGCTAGAGCGCATCGGGAAGCAAAACAAAGGCAACAAATCCCAAGTTTTGACGGCTCCGAAACAGTCGCCAAGCAAAACTGAAGATAGGCCGATCGCACCTACACTAGATTTACAAGAGGCGATCGCTTCCGGTCAACCTTGCAACAATTGGGACGACGAGTTTTTGTGTCGCGACGGCAAGATTTTACCAGTTTCCTATTTTTTCCATCCCGCAGTTGAGGGCAGCGAAATATCAGTCTTGGTGTTTTTTGACATTTTTGACATTAGAGAACACAAGCAATCGCTCTCGATACTGCAAGCAGTTCTAAAATCTACAGATGCTGGAATTATGGCGGTTGACAGAAACGGCAATATATGTAATTATAATCAGAATTTTATAGAGATGTGGGGTTTGTCCGCCAGCCAAGGAAAGTTGAGCCGATCGACCATCGGCACACTCAAAAACACGCTCAAAACAGGATTCCCCTTCGCCAGGGAACAATTAAAAGACCCGCAAAGATTTCTCCAAAACGCGATCAAAGAGTCGGCCGATTCAGATACTAAAATCAGCGAATTATTAGAATTTAAAGACGGAAAAATTCTTGAATTAAATTCGTTGCTATCAAAAGTCGGAGCGAAAACAGTCGGTAGAGTCTGGATATTTCGAGACGTTACCGAACTCAAAAAAGTAGAACAATCTTTGCAGTATCGAATAGAATTCGCTCAGTTGATTGCCCGTTTGTCAACCAATTTCATCAGCCAGCCCTTATCAGAAATAGACAAAGGCATCGATCAAACCCTAGAAGCGATCGCCACCTTCACCGGCTTTAACCGCAGTTACATCTACCTGTTATCAGAAGACCAAACCCGCGCTGACAAAACCTACGAGTGGTGCGGCGAAAGCATTCCGCCAGTCAAAGACAGCACCGACAAACCAATAGACATCGCACAAATCCCTTGGATCTCAGAAAAGCTCGATCGCGCCGAATGCCTTTATATTCCAGAAATCGGCGAACTCGCGCCCCCAGCGATCGCCGAAATTGGCTATTTTCTCGGTCAAAATCCAGCCCAATTCCAGATAGATTCCCCATCCCAAACAGTCAATCAAACAGCAACCGCCTCCATACCTTCGAGTGGCGCTTCCCTAAATAATTTAGAATTTAAAAAACAGCTAAAAAATATTCAATCGCTGATAATTATTCCCCTAATTTGTAGTAAAAACCTAGTAGGATTTCTCGGATGCGATGGCTTAAAGCAAACAGCAGGTCAAGCAACCGAAATATCCACAATATCCACACAGCTAAAAATGGTAGGAGAAATGCTCGCCAATGTCCTAGAGCGTAAGCGAGCAGAAGCAGCCTTGAGACAATCCGAAACAAAATACCGCAGCATCTTTGAAAACGCAGTCGAAGGCATATTCCAGACAACGCCGACCGGGCACTACCTCAGCGGCAATCGCGCACTAGCCAGAATTTACGGCTACGAATCCTGTACCCAAATGCTCGCCGAACTCACCGATATCAACCGCCAACTTTACGTAGACCCGAATCGGCGCGCCGAGTTTATGGCCCAATTGCGCGCGCGCCACCAAGTGTCAAAATTTGAATCCCAAATATACCGCCGAGACGGCAGC
The DNA here is from genome assembly GCF_036701635.1 of Microcoleus sp. N9_B4. Classification (NCBI taxonomy): domain Bacteria; kingdom Bacillati; phylum Cyanobacteriota; class Cyanophyceae; order Oscillatoriales; family Microcoleaceae; genus Microcoleus; species Microcoleus sp. N9_B4. Next base: position 40,997 of record NZ_JAUBRC010000006.1, read on the forward strand.
ACAATCTGGATTTCCGAAAACGCCCGCAGCATCTGCGACGAAAACGGCAGCGTTTTGTACTACGAAGGCACAACCCAAGACATCACCGATCGCAAACAGGCAGAATCCGCCATGCAGTTGGCCCTAGAAGCAGCAGAATCAGCCAACCGGGCAAAAAGCACATTTCTCGCCAATATGAGCCACGAACTTCGCACACCCCTCAATGCCATCATCGGCTACAGCGAAATGCTCAAAGAAGAAGCCGAAGAATTGGGCAGTTGCGAATCCGTCCCCGACCTCGAAAAAATCTGCAGCGCCGGCAAACACCTGCTCTCCCTGATTGACGACATCCTAGATATTTCTAAAATTGAAGCAGGCCGAATGGATCTCTACTTAGAAACCTTCGACATTCATACCTTAATTGAAAGTGCTGTTGCCACGGCCAGGCCGCTGGTAGAGAAAAACGGTAATACCCTAGAAGTGTACTGTCCAGACAACCTCGACACCATGCACGCGGACATGACCAAAGTGCGGCAAGTGCTGCTTAATTTGCTCAGCAACGCTGCCAAGTTCACACAAAACGGGACAATTTCGCTCGGAGTGGAAAAAATTAAAAATGAACAATTAAAAATGAAAAATCAAGAGGAATCTTCCCAAATTTTAATTTCCAACTCCGAATTTTTAAGTTTCCGCGTCGCCGACACCGGCATCGGCATGACACAAGAGCAATTGGAGCGAATTTTCCAACCTTTTACCCAAGCTGATGCCTCGACTACCCGCAAGTACGGCGGCACAGGTTTGGGACTCGCTATCAGCCAGCGCTTCTGTCAAATGATGGGCGGCAGCATTGAGGTCAGCAGCACCTTGGGCGCAGGCACCACTTTCACCGTGCTCTTGCCCAAAGCCATCAAACAGCCGGAAATCCCCAACAAAGTCCACGACAGCCCTAGCCCTCCAGACGCCCCCGCTATCGGCACGGTGCTGGTAGTGGACGACGACCCGATCTCGCGGGATTTAATCCAGCGCGCCCTCGCTCGCCAAGGACTGCACATAGAAGTCGCCGGCGGTGGCGAGCAAGCTCTCCGGCTCGCTAAGCAACTACGGCCAGACGCCATTACCCTGGATGTGATTATGCCCGGAATGGACGGCTGGGCGGTACTCTCAGCACTGAAGGCAGATCCTGACCTTGCCGAAATTCCCGTAATCCTGCTATCCTTTGTGGGCAACAAAAGCCTCGGCTTTGCATTGGGTGCCTCGGACTACCTCACCAAACCAGTGGACGGCAAACGGCTGGCTGCCTTGTTGAACAAGTACCGACGTGACCAAAACGGCGTTGTAAGTAACAATTTGACCTGTCAGATTCTCATTGTGGAAGACGACGTTGCCACGCGCAAAATACTGCGACGCATACTAGAAAGACAAGGCTGGGCAGTAACGGAAGCTGACAGCGGACGCGCTGCTCTCGATCGGCTAAAAGTTGCTCGCCCGCACCTGATATTACTGGATTTGACGCTGCCAGAAATGGATGGTTTTGAGTTGATCGGGGAACTTCGCAAATCTTATTCTGGAGATCCAATACCGATTGTTGTGATCACGGGGAAAGACCTGACACCGGCCGAAAGCCAGCAGCTAAACGGCTACGTTGAGCGGGTGCTACAAAAGGGAGTCTACAGTTGCGATAGTTTGTTGCGCGATGTTCGCTCTATAGTCAATGACAGGTTCGATCGCAGGTACGACTCGAAAGGCAAGGAGAACACCAATGGCTAAAATCCTGTTGGTCGAAGATAACGAAATGAATAGGGATATGCTTTCCAGGCGTCTGGCCCGCAAGGGACACGAGGTCTTTATTGCTGTTGACGGTGCTGAGGGGGTGTCGATGGCGCTCGCGAAAGTACCAGATTTGATTCTGATGGATATGAGTCTGCCTGTGCTCGACGGGTGGCAAGCAACGCAGCAAATTAAGGCCGCTCCTGAAACTAGCAGGATTCCGGTGATTGCGCTGACGGCTCACGCAATGGCGGGCGATCGTGAAAAGTGTCTTGCTGCAGGCTGCAATGACTATGACACTAAACCGGTCGAGTTTCCCCGACTTTTGGGTAAAATTGAAACTCTTCTGAAAGAGGCCCTGACATGAAAGGTGACGAGGGCAGCGTGCTGGTTGTTGACGACAATGAGGTAAACCGCGATTTGCTGGCCCGCCGACTTCAGCGTCAAGGCCATGTGGTGACTGTTGCTGAAGATGGTCTCCAAGCTCTGGAAATGTTGCGAAGAGATCCTTTTGATTTGGTTCTCCTAGACATTATGATGCCGCAAATGAACGGCTATCAGGTGCTCGAAAGTCTGAAGGCGGACGAGAATTTGCGCTACATCCCGGTGATTATGATTTCGGCGGTGGACGATATCGACAGTATCGTCCGGTGTATAGAGTTGGGGGCGGAGGATTATCTTTCTAAACCGTTCAATCCGGTATTGCTCAAGGCTCGGATTAGCGCTTGTTTGGAAAAGAAGCGGCTGCGGGATAAGGAACAGGCATATTTACATGAATTGGCGCAGGAAAAGGAAAAGTCCGAGCGTTTGCTGTTAAATATTTTACCGAAGGCGATCGCACAGCGCCTGAAACACGGGGAAATTACGATCGCCGACAGTTTCGCTGAGGTAACAGTGATGTTTGCCGATTTGGTCGGTTTTACCAAGCTTTCGGCTCATTTATCGCCGGCCCAATTGGTGGAGTTGCTCAACGAGATTTTTTCGGCTTTTGACGAGTTGGCCGAGCGCTACGGACTTGAGAAAATTAAGACGATCGGCGATGCTTATATGGTGGTTGGTGGTTTGCCTACGCCCAGCGACGACCACGCCGAGTCGATCGCCGAAATGGCGCTGGAAATTCAAGCAGCAATGACTAAGATGCGTACCAAGGGAGGTCAGCCGCTCAGCATTCGCATCGGCATCCACACAGGCCCGGTAGAAGCTGGGGTAATCGGTACTAAAAAATTTACTTACGATTTGTGGGGAGATACGGTAAATACAGCTTCCCGGATGGAATCTCAAGGCGTCCCCGGCAGCATTCAGGTGACAGTTGCTACCTACGAGCGCTTGCGGGGTAAGTACGTTTTTGAGGAGCGTGGCGTGATTCCAGTGAAGGGGAAAGGCGATATGATGACTTATCTGCTTGTGGCCCGAAACGCTTAATTAATCATTGGGCATTGGGCATTGGGCATCGGTAACTAATATCAACAGTCAACAGTCAACAGTCAACAGTCAACAGTCAACAAATCATCAAATGAGCGTAAATTCTAACCTTTTAATCTACGCCCAATGGGCGGGAATTCTGACAGTAGCTTTAGCTATTCTAACAGTTATAGCATTTATCTTCAAATGGGGTTTTCGCTTCCGATTGGTAGGAGTGACAAGCTTTATGGGCGTGATTGCTGCGAGTATATTCGGTCTTGGTTTGGGACTGTTTTCCCGTACAGAAATTCCTGGTGCAGTGCGCTATTCTTTAGTTTACGATACAGGCGGTGCTCAAACAGTAGTTACTGTGCCACCTACGATCACCGAATCGGAATTAGAAGCAACGATGCAGCAAGCGGCTGCGGATTTGTACTCTCCAGGGCGCTCTGGGCGGGGCAGAGACTACATGACCATCCGGGTTCGTACAGTTGTACATCCTGAACCTGGGCTGTCGCAGCCGCTGTTTTTGGGCGAGGTGAGGCGATCGCTCGCGACTCGTTATGATGACAAAATGGCGATCGAAATCTTCCCCGAAAAAGTTGCTATTCTGAAAAAATATCAAGCTTAAAAGATAGCAATGTCGGACACGGAAATGCCGTTTCCCTACCCCAAAATCATCGATCTACTCGTTCCCACGCAGAGCCTGGGAACGCAGATCATGAGGCTCTGCCTCCAATTTTTATCTCGCGAGGCAGAGCCTCTAGATATGGGTTCCCAGGCTCTGCCTGGGAACCAGTTAGATCGAACCTTGGGATGCAATGTTCAGTCTAGGGAGAATTTAAAATAAATGATTGCAACCAAACAAAAATTAAAATTTAACGAATTTATTGCTATTTGCCCGGAAGATGGTGTTTATGAATTGGTGAACGGAGAAATTGTCAAAATGGCAAGTACCAGAAATCACGATGATGTTGCTGAATTTGCAGACAGACCGTTTTATCGAGAGTGCGATCGGCTGAAACTCAACTATGTAGTAAAGCGAGGTATCACAATCAAAACTACCACAAAAGAAGGTACAGAACAAGGACGAGTTCCTGATGTCAGTGTTATCGATCGCACTTTGTGGCGCGATGAACGCAAATCCTATACCGCACTCGAATCGCCGATTCAGTTAGCTGTGGAGGTAGTATCAACTAATTGGGAAGATGATTATGTTGATAAGCTAGATGAATACGAACGATTGGGGATTGCTGAATACTGGATTATTGATTATTTGGCGATTGGAAAAAGAGAGTATTTGGGAAATCCGAAAATTCCGACGGTATTTGTGTTTTCGCTAAATGCTCAAGGGAAATATCAGCGTACTCAGTTTAGAGATAACGAACAAATTGTTTCGCCTACTTTTCCAGAATTAGTGCTGACTGCCGCTCGGGTATTATTAGCTTAGTGGTAGGGTGTGTTGCCATGAAAAATTCTTAACTAAATTTCGACAATCTTATAGCGACGCACCTGATAAAATAGTGATTGTAAGGTGCGTCATGGCCGAAGATTTTAACCACTTACTCAAGGATTTATCCCTGATGCACCCTACGGCTATACTTGGAAAAATAAGAGTTTGATGAAGAGGAATAAATGATGAATATAGAAAACAAACAAACTTTAAATTCCCAACAAAAACAGGAATTGGTGATAATTCAAATTTTGATTAATCTAGAGGGACAAACGCCTGAACAAAAAGCCGAATTGTTTTTTTTACAAGGTGTATTGTATGAATCTGATCGAGAATATACAGAGGCGATAGCCTCCTACGACAAAGCCTTAGAAATCAAACCAGATTATCACGAATCCTGGAACTATCGGGGCGTTGCACTGGTTAATTTAGGCAGATGGTCAGAAGCGATAGCCGACTACGACAAAGCCTTAGAAATCAAACCAAATTATCACGAAGCCTGGCACAATCGGGGCAATGCACTGGTTAATTTAGGCAGATGGTCAGAAGCGATCGCCGACTACGACAAAGCCTTAGAAATCAAACCAGATAAACACGAATCCTGGTACAATCGGGGCATTGCACTGGATGATTTAGGCAGATTTGAAGAGGAGATAGCCGACTACGACAAAGCCTTAGAAATCAAACCAAATTATCACGAAACCTGGAACAATCGGGGTAATGCACTGGTTAATTTAGGCAGATGGTCAGAAGCGATAGCCGACTACGACAAAGCCTTAGAAATCAAACCAGATTATCACGAAGCCTGGAACAATCGGGGCGTTGCACTGGGTTATTTAGGCAGGCTTGAAGAGGCGATCGCCGACTACGACAAAGCCTTAGAATTCAAACCAGATTATCACGAAGCCTGGAACAATCGGGGCGTTGGACTGGATTATTTAGGCAGAGTGGAAGAGGCGATAGCCGACTACGACAAAGCCTTAGAAATCAAACCAGATTATCACGAAGCCTGGAACAATCTGGGCAAGGCACTGGCTCAATTAGGCTTGTTTGAAAAGGCGATCGCCTCCTACGACAAAGCCTTAGAATTAAAACCAGATGATGACGCAACATTTTATAATAAAGCTTGCTGCTATGCGTTACAGAGTCAGATTGACCAAGCGATTCAGAATTTGCAGCAAGCCATCAATCTGAATCCTGACAAATACCGAGAAATGGCAAAAACTGACTCTGATTTTGACAGCATTCGATCGCACCCTCAATTTCAAGCCTTGATTCAAGGATAGATAGTTTGATAGAATAATTAAGAGTGAGGTAAAAGATGACTAAACTAAATGTAACTGTAACTAATGACAGATTTCCCGAACTCATCGCCCGCGTTGAGGATACTCGAGAACGAATCATTATAGAACAGGAAGGAAGAGCGATCGCTGCTATCATTACTTATGCCGATCTGAAGCGACTAGAAGCACTAGAAGCCGCCCTAATTAACAAAGCAAAACTCGAAGAATATGAATGGCTAAAAGCTGCGATCGCAAATCCAGCCTTTGATTCTCTGAGAGACTCAGCAGAAGATATCTACACTTTAGCTGATGGCGTGCCATTCCACGACCCTGAATGGATTAAAACAGTAGCAATCGAGCCTGATTTTGGTTCGATCCTAGACCCAGAAGAAGACATTTATACTATAGCTGACGGTAAACCATATCTACCTTAAATATCCCTCTTATTTATTAGTCTGCAAAGGCGGACTTCGCTTGACAAGACGCGGTTTAAACCGCCGATCGCTCAAAAGGGTTACGTGAAAATGATATCTTGGGTGAGGTTTGTCACACCTCAGTACGATCGCCCTTTCCTCTTTTCTACGCAGTCCTATAAAAAAATTAGTATTAATCTATACTTCCAAATCCCAGCTCTAGCATTACAATGAAAAAAATTGAAAAACTCCCCAAATTCCTGTAAAATTGCCATAAATAGCCAAATAGTCGCGCTCAAAAGCACTCAAACGCGAAAAAGATCGCATATAAAAAAGAAAAGAATCAATTAGACAGAAAATAAAGAGGTGAAACCCCTTGCAAAAATTAGCCAGCATAGAAAAGCCGATCGACTCAGGGGAAAAATCCATAGCAGTCAACACCCAAAAGGCTCAAACCTTGTACGAACGCGGCAACGCCCTAGAAGCAATGGGACGATTCCAAGCTGCGATCGAATCTTGGGAAGAAGCGATCGAACTCGAACCAACCTTTTATCAAGCGCGGTACAACCAAGGCGTAGCCCTCCGAAAATTGGGGCAGCTAGAAGCAGCGATCGCAGCCTACAACCAATCCCTAAAAATCCAACCAAACAATCCCGAAGCGTGGTATAATCGGGCCAACGTTTTGCGGAAGCTCAACAGACTCTCAGAAGCGATCGCATCCTACGAAAAGGCGATCGAAGTCAAGCCCAGCTACCCCGAAGCTTGGACGAACCGCGGCAACACCCTCGTCAGCTTAGAAAAATTATCAGAAGCGATCGCCTCCTACGAGAAAGCTATAGCCATCAAACCAGACTACTGCGAAGCTTGGTACAACAAAGCATTGGCCCTGAGAAAATCCGACCAAAATACAGCGGCGATCGCCTCCTACGACAAAGCGATCGAACTCAAACCAAATTTGCAGCAAGCCTGGTACAACCGCGGCTTAGCCCTAGCCGATGAAAAACTCTACCCGGAAGCCGTCGCCTCCTACGACAAAATCCTGCAACTGCGGCCGAATTCCGCCGAAGCCTGGAACAAACGCGGCACGGCGATCGCACAAATGGGACAATTTGAAGAAGCGATCGCCTCCTGGGACAAAGCCATCGCACTCAACCCAAACGACAGCGAAACCTTTTACAACCGTGGCTTAGCCTTCGCCAACTTACAACGCTTTGAAGAAGCAATAGCCTCTTGGGACAAAACCCTAGAGTTGCAGCCAGACAACAGCGAAGCCTGGTACAACCGCGCCATCGCCCTCAAAAAAATTCAACGATTTACCGAAGCGATCGCCTCCTACGATAAAATCATCGCACTCACACCCGACGATCCAAACCTGTACTATCAAAAAGCTTGCGTTTATGCCCTGGAAAAAGCAGCAGGCGAGCTCACAAACAGTCAGGAACTTGTAGCTACCAGCATCCGGCTGGCGATCGAAAACCTATCCAAGGCGATCGAACTCAATCCGCAGAAATACCGGAAATTGTGCAAAAATGACTCTAAATTGCGTACAATACGGGAAGAAGTGCGGTTTTTAGCTTGATTTCAGGGTAGCAATGATTGATGGATACCGATGCCGCACTGCAACCTTTGTAGGCAAAACAGCACCATAAACCCCAATCATGCAAACCCTAGACAAAACTCAAGCAAAATTCGCTCAACTGGCAGCCCACCTCAGAGAAGTTAACGACATCGAATCAGCCTCGTCGCTGCTGCATTGGGATCAATCAACTTATATGCCCCCCAAAGGTGCAAGTGCCAGAGGCCGCCAGTTGGCTACTCTCAAACAAATATCCCACGAAAAATTTACAGATCCAAAAATAGGTGAACTCCTAGAAGACTTGCGTTTCTACGAACAAACCCTCCCCTACGACTCCACCGCAGCCAGCCTGATCCGCATCGCCCGCAGAGACTACGATCGCGCCTCCAGAGTCCCCGCAACCTTCATGTCCGCACTCTGCCGCCACCAAGCCGACAGCTACGAAGCTTGGGCCGCGGCCAGGGCAGCCAACAACTTCGCAGCCGTTGAGCCGTATCTCGAAAAAACCCTAGAATTAAGCAGGCAATACGCCGACTTTTTCCCCGGCTACGAACACATCGCCGATCCTTTGATCGATCGCAGCGACTACGGTATGAAAGTATCCCTGCTGCGCCCGCTTTTCGCCAAACTGCGTCAAGAATTAGTGCCGATAGTCGAAGCCATCACCTCCCAACCTCCCGCCGACGACTCCTGCTTGCATCAACACTTTCCCGAATCCCAACAACTAGAATTCACCCGCACAGTCGTAGAACGTATGGGGTACGACTTCCTGCGGGGACGGCAAGACACCACCCTGCACCCGTTCATGACCAACTTCTCCATAGACGACGTGCGAATAACCACTCGCGTCTACGAAGACCACCTGGATCAAGCACTCTTCAGCAGCATCCACGAAGCCGGACACGCCCTCTACGAACTCGGAAATTCCCCGGAATTTGAAGGTACGCTTCTCGCAGGCGGCATTTCCTCCGGCGTGCACGAAAGTCAGTCGCGACTTTGGGAAAATTTGGTCGGGCGCAGCCGCGGTTTTTGGGAATGTTTCTACCCGCAACTCCAAGGCGTATTTTTGCGACAGTTGGGACACGTATCCACTGACGCATTTTACCGGGCAATTAACAAAGTCTCGCGATCGCTCATCCGCACCGACGCCGACGAAGTAACCTACAACCTCCACGTCGCCATCCGCTTTGACCTAGAATTGGCAATGGTAGAAGGAAAACTAGCAGTCCGAGACCTCCCCGAAGCCTGGAACGAACGCTATAAAACCGACCTCGGCGTTGTCCCCGCTACCGACAGCGAAGGCGCGATGCAAGATGTTCACTGGTATGTTGGTACGATCGGCGGAATGTTCCAAGGTTACACCCTCGGCAACTTGATGAGCGCCCAATTCTACGAAACAGCAGTAAAAATCAATCCTGAAATTCCCGTAGAAATAGAACAGGGCAATTTTACCGTACTCCACGACTGGCTAAAACAAAACATCTACCAGCACGGCCGCAAATACACCGCTGTCGAATTGATCGATCGCGTTACCGGTTCACCTTTAACTATCGATCCCTTTATCCGTTACATTCGCCACAAATACGGGGAGTTTTATGTCATTTGAGGGATAGCAAGTTCAGATTGCAGACTTTAAAATGACAAAAAAAGTAGCCGCTTCAAAAAAGGGCGATACTCTTTGATATCAAATCCGTTAGCATCGGAATACTAAATTCGAGTTGACAGTGAACAGTCAACAGTCAACAGTCAACAGTCAACAGTCAACATCATTCCGGTGTCACCGGAAATGATATGAGTATCGCCTAATTTCCCAGCGGAAATAAAAAGTTTTAAATAAGGGAGTATCTATGTCTGAACTTTTTCAGGCTGTTATTGCCAGCGACGAAAAAGCCGACTTGCGTCAGTTTGCCAGCGATTTACGCGCTTTGGGAAACAAATATTTACTGCGAAACGACATAGTTAACGCTTTTGCCGCCTACTGCACCAAATACGAAAAGCCCGAACAGTTCCATAAATTTTCTCTTTTAAGCAAACTGATTGACTACGTTCAGGAAATTATTCTCGAAGATGGCAGCCTTTGCGTCCTGCTGCGACCAAAAATTGCTACAATGGAAATAGTGCGAGTTGCAGATGACTTGACTGTTGAGCAGATGACAGTGCAAGAATTACTCGATGTGCGCGATCGCTTCGTCAACCAATTTCACCCCCAAGAAGGCGACATTCTCGAACTAGATTTCGGCCCTTTTTACGACTACTCCCCCACAATTCGCGACCCCAAAAACATCGGCAAAGGAGTGCAATTCCTCAACCGATACCTGTCCAGCAAACTATTTCAAGACCCCAGACAGTGGCAGGAAACTCTATTTAATTTCTTGCGAATTCACCGCTACAACGGCGTACAATTACTAATTAACGATCGCATAAAATCCCAAGAACAACTTTCCGAACAAATCAAAAAAGCCCTCACCTGTGTCAGCGATATTTCTAAAAAAGAAGAACCCTACGAGAGATTTCGATTAGTTCTGCAAATGATGGGTTTGGAGGCAGGTTGGGGAAATACCGCAGCCCGCGTGCATGAAACCCTAGGACTTCTTGACGAATTAATTGATGCCCCCGATCCGCAAACCCTAGAAGCATTTATTTCTCGCATCCCGATGATTTTCAACATCGTCCTAGTTTCTCCTCACGGCTGGTTCGGCCAAGAAGGAGTTTTGGGGCGACCGGATACGGGAGGTCAGGTAGTTTATGTCCTCGATCAAGCCAAGAGTTTAGAGAAACAACTGCAAGAAGACATTCATCTTGCCGGTCTCGATAGTTTAGGAGTCAAACCTAAAGTCATTATTCTCACCCGGTTAATTCCTAACAGCGACGGCACGCGCTGCAACGAACGTTTGGAAAAAGTTCACGACACAGAAAATGCTTGGATTTTGCGGGTTCCCTTCCGGGAGTTCAATCCCAAACTCACTCAAAATTGGATTTCGAGATTCGAGATTTGGCCTTATTTGGAAACTTACGCGATCGATGCAGAAAAAGAACTGCTGGCTGAGTTTCAGGGAAAACCCGATTTAATTGTCGGCAACTATTCCGACGGCAACTTGGTAGCGTTTTTGCTGTCTCGCAAACTCAAAACTACTCAGTGCAATATTGCCCATGCGCTGGAAAAATCTAAATATTTGTTGAGCAATCTCTACTGGCAAGAATCAGAGGAAAAGTACCATTTTTCGCTGCAATTTACTGCCGATATAATTGCCATGAATGCAGCTAATTGTATTGTCACCAGCACCTATCAAGAGATTGTGGGCCAACCCGATAGTGTCGGTCAGTACGAATCTTACCATTGTTTTACGATGCCGGATTTGTACCACGTTGTGAACGGGATTGAACTGTTCAGCCCTAAATTCAACGTAGTGCCGCCGGGAGTCAACGAAAGTGTGTACTTTCCCTACACGCGGATAGAAGACAGGGTGCAGGGCGATCGCGATCGGCTCAACGAATTACTATTTACTCTAGAAGACCCGGAACAAGTCTTTGGAAAACTCGACGATCCGCAAAAGCGCCCTTTATTTTCGATGGCGCGGCTCGATCGCATTAAAAACCTGACAGGCTTAGCAGAATTGTTCGGAAAAAGCCAGGAATTGCAAGAAAAATGCAACTTAATTCTAGTAGCTGGCAAGCTGCGGGTCGAAGAAACCGAAGACTATGAAGAAGCAGAAGAAATTAAAAAGCTCTACGCAATTATCGACCAATACAACCTTCACGGTAAAATTCGCTGGTTGGGAGTGAGGCTTTCCAAAAGTTTGTCCGGCGAAATCTACCGGGTAATCGCCGACACCCAAGGTATATTTGTTCAGCCAGCATTATTTGAAGCTTTCGGCTTGACAATTCTCGAAGCAATGATTACCGGGATTCCCACTTTCGGGACGCAGTTTGGCGGCCCGCTGGAAATTATTCAAGATGGCGTAAATGGGTTTTATATCAACCCGATAAACCACCAGGACACCGCCCAAAAAATTCTAGATTTTTTATCGAAATGCGAACAGAATCCCAACTATTGGTATGAAATTTCAACGCGAGGCATTGACCGAGTTTATAGCACGTATACCTGGAAAATTCACACTACCAAGCTGCTGACGCTGGCGCGGACTTACGGTTTCTGGAACTACTCTTCCAAGGAAAACTGCGAAGATATGCTCCGCTATATAGAAGCGCTGTTTTATCTCATTTACAAGCCAAGAGCAAAGGCTTTATTGGCAGAACACGCGAACCGATAAGTGGGGAGTTTTGCTTTTTATATCAAATCCGTTGGCATCGGAATTATTCATCTTTCTCTCTTCCCTTTCTCTGTATCCTCTGCGTCAAGAGGGGTTTAATCGGAACTTACCAAGAAATTGGTAAAAAAAGATGGGGTCAATTTTTATAAGCAAACCCATCTATATACAATGTTACCTCCATTTTACCAAAATTGTTTCCAAAGACAACTAAAAAAAGCGGAATACTTAACTCTGCAAATTTTAGTTTTTCTGCTGCAAGCACATAAACAAGTAAGCATTGAATCGCTGGCAACAGTCATGCCATACCCGCTCACATTTGAGATTAAAAGACGCGCCATTCAACAATTTTTGAAATTACCGGATCTCAATATTGAAAAACTGTGGTTCCCTCTAATTAAATACATCATAAGGACTCAATTCAACAAACAGAAAGAATTGATAGTTGCGATTGATAGGATGCAGTGGCGTGAGCGAAATATATTTTTCATCTGCCTAATTTGACAGCAAAGAGCTTTACCATTGTACTGGCAGATTTTACCCAAAAAAGGCTGCCGTAATATCGGAGAGCAAAAAAAATAATTAGACCAATTTTCCCGCTGCGCGAGCAAATATAATAAATTCGTGCTCATAGGAGACCGCGAATTTGGTAGCGTCAAACTTTCCAAATGGTTAGGCGAAAAGAATGTAAGGTTTATTTTAAGAATACAAAAGGGGCGATCTATTAAAGAAGAAGGAGAAAATTTTAAACGGTTAAGTGATTTAGGTTTAATGCCTGGTACTAGCTTTTATTTAAAGGATGTTCAAGAACCGCAAGCAAAAAGGGTTTGGCAAATTTGATATTGCAGGTTATTGGAATCGTTGATATAGAGGTCATGGGGAAGACGAAGGTTGGTATCTGCTCACAAATTTAGGAACTCTGAAAGAAGCTGTCGCCACCTTTAAATGTCGGAGTGGAATCGAAGCTATGTTCAAAGATTGTAAAACAGTCGGCTATAATCTGGAAAAAAGTTACGCTTCTACTGAGCGCTTAAAAACTTTAATTTTATTGATAGCTTTTGCATACAGTTGCGCCACTTTACAAGGAAAATAAATTCAAAAAATTGGTATTAAAAAATATGTGGGGATCATCACATAAGAACCGCGAACTATACGCCGACATAGTAGTTTTTGGATGGGATTGTATGGTCATTATTGGGTAATAGGAATAGAAGGTTGTGAAAAAATCATTGAGGAATTAATGGCAATAAGACGGAACAAGCTACCATTTTTTCAGAGGGGTTTGAGGGCTATGTCCCTGATGATACGGACGTTTTGACGGCGTTGTCACCCCGTGAAGTTCCGTTTATACGAAAAAATCCTGGTTGGGCGACTACATATCTACGAATCAACCGGGTTTAGGAACTTCACAACTCATAGAGAGGCGAAGGGGTGGGAAGAACGAAGAAATCTCAAAACTATTGTGCGACTCCGTGCTTCTTAAACCAATCTTGCATCCGTTTCCAAGCATCCTCAGCTTCTTTTTCCCGGTAAGTGGGGCGATAGTCAGCGTTAAAACCGTGCGGCGTATCTGGATAAAGCACAATTTCGGAACCGCTGCTGCCAGTTTTGAGAACTTCCCGCATTTTCTCTACTGTATCGTTGGGAATTCCTTCGTCTTTGCCGCCGTAAAGCCCCAATACAGGCACTTTCAAAGTTGCTGCAATGTCGATCGGCTGTTTGGGAGTTAAAGCCGTAGAATTGCCAACTACACGCCCGTACCAAGCCACTCCAGCTTTGACTTTCGGGTTGTGGGAAGAGTACAGCCAAACAATTCTGCCACCCCAGCAAAATCCTGTAATTCCCAACTTATTAATATTGCCTTTTCCTGACTTTTGTGCCCACTCTACGGTAGCATCTAAATCCGACATAACTTGAGCGTCGGGAACTTTCGAGACAACTTTACTAATAATTTCTTGGATGTCGGTGATTTTAGAAACATCACCTTGACGGGCAAACATTTCTGGGGCGATCGCTAAATAACCTAATTTAGCAAAACGGCGGCAAATATCTTGAATGTGGGCGTGAACTCCGAAGATTTCTTGAATTACTAAAATTACTGGAAAGTTAGTGCCACTGGCTGGCATTGCTCTGTAGGCTGGAATTGAGCCTTCTTTTACCGGAATTTTTACTTCACCTGCTATTAAACCAGCAGCATCGGTATTGATAACGGCAGCCGCAATAGGATGAACTGCTAAGGCAAATCCGGCGCTTAATGCGGTGACAGTGATAAATTGTCTGCGAGTTAAATCTTTCATTGGTTATTGGTGATTGGTTATTAGTTTTTATTCTGTAGGTTGGGTTGAGGAACGAAACCCAACACTCATTAAGTAGGTAAACAAAATTAATTGCCGACTGAGTTGACTTGAAACCCTTGATACGTCTAAAGAGTAACAAAGTCGGATGTGTAATTAATTTTGTGTAGGTACTTAAGATGTTGGGTTTCGTCCCTCAACCCAACCTACTACTGCTGCCAACAGACTACTGACTACTGACGGAAAAGCCGATCGTGATCTGGATGGTACAAGCGCGATCGCCCTTCTGCTGATTTTCCCAACGCCGGACTAATCACATACATTGTCGTTCTGATCAAATTATTTTCGCGCGTAGCAACGGCCATTTTGTCAAGGGGAACTAGCACAATTTTTTCATCAGGCCAGCCCAACCGATAACAAATCGCTACAGGCAAATCCGATGGGTAATGTTCCATCAATTTAGCTTGAGCCTGTTCGACATGGCGAGCACTCAAATACAGGCACAAACTCGCTTGATGAGCCGCTAAACTCGCCAATTCTTCCCGTTCGGGTACTTCGGTTCGACCGCTAATTCGCGTCAAAATAATTGTCTGTACAATTCCCGGAACTGTCAACTCAATTTTAAGTTTAGCTGCGGCAAGTTGGAAAGCGCTAATTCCCGGAATTACCTCAAAAGCAATTCCCTCGGAAGCCAAAGCTTGCATTTGTTCCCCGACAGCCCCGTAGAGACAGGGATCGCCCGAATGCAGACGGATGACGCTTTTCCCCTCGCGCACTCGTTCCACCATCAAAGGTACAATCTCTTCGAGGGTCTTATCCGCAGTTTGAATAACTTCAGCATCTGCGCGCACCCCCTGCAAAATTTGCTCTGGGACTAATGAATCAGCAAATAATATGACATCGGCTGCAGCCAGTAATTTTTGAGCCTTAACAGTCAACAAATCCGGGTCTCCCGGGCCTGCACCTACAATGTATACCCCTGGAATTAGGGCTTCAATCTCTGTCAAACTCATTGCTGCTAAAAAATTTGCTAAATTTACGGACTCTTCCGGATGTACCTATTTTGGTTGGAAGTAAGGGATGGTAGATGCACCCTGGTTTTGAACCCTAGAGACTAACCTCTCTGGGGTTTTTTATTGATCCTCTGGGAATTTCTGAGCGATATTTGCCCGATCGCTATTGGGGGAGACAACATCGGGTAAAGGTCGATCGAGCAAATAAAGCCAAGCTAACCCGCCCAACCCTAAAACAATCCCAGTCAAGCTTACCATCTGTGCCGTCCGCAGCGGCCCGAACATCAAACTATCAGTCCGCAACCCTTCAATCCAGACTCTACCGGAACTGTAAGCTGCGATATAAACCAAAAATAAAGCACCAGTTTTCAAGCGAATTTTGCCCTGCAAATCGCGGAAAAATAAAGTCAGAAGCAACCCAAATACTGTCAAATTCCACAGCGATTCGTAGAGAAATGTGGGGTGGAAGTATTCAAAATTAGCGTAGGCGGGCGGGCGGCTGTTTGGCGGAATATATAGTTTCCAAGGCAAATCCGTAGGACTTCCAAAAGCTTCGGAGTTAAAGAAATTTCCCCAGCGTCCGATCGCCTGACCGAGAATTGCCGAAGGTGCGATTAAATCTGCCAATTGCCAAAAAGAAACTCGCTGAATTTTCGCAAAAATTAAAGCTGCGATTGTTCCGCCCAAAATCGCCCCGTGAATGGCAATTCCGCCTTTCCAAATTGCAAGAATATCTTCAGGTCTCTGGGCGTATTGCGGCCACTCGAAAGCCACGTAATAAATTCGAGCACAGGGAATAGCGCCCAGAACCAGCCAAATTGCCAAATCACCCAATAATTCCGGGTTGACGCGGCGTTTTTGGGCCAAGTATTGGGACAGACTGACCCCAATCAAGACGGCAGAAGCTATCAACAGCCCGTACCAGCGAATGGCTACGGGGCCAAGTTGAAAAATAATTGGGCCCGGCGATGTAAATTGAAACGCTAAGGGCAGCGCAAGAATATTTAGCACCATAAAAGTTGCATTAATTGTGATGGAAAGCAGTCAAATTTGCATACCCTTTCACAAACTACAGAGTTTATTTTAGGTGGCTGCGGTCATTTACACGCAATATTTGGGGAATTTTACCAAAAAAGAAGGAAGAAGGAAGAAGGAAGAAGGAAGAAGGAAGAAGGAATACCTTATGGGGAAAAGGCCATTAAGAACGTCCGAACCGTCGGGCGCGGTTGCTTGCTATACCTTGTGGCTTCTGCATAAGTGGCTTGAGGAGGATTAACGGCAGGTTTGGTCTAGAAGTTTTAATATAGAGGGTGGCTTTAAATTTTCTGATGACCTATGTCTCCTACTTCCGTTTCTCAAGTGTACTCTTCTGGTAATTCCAAGGGTGCGAATCAGTCTCGCAAGACTGCTGCTTTGGCTGTTGAGTCGCATAAAATTCCGCCCTTGCTGGGGGCGAGTTTGGCTGAGTTAACGGAGTGGGTGCAGCAAAACGGGCAGCCTGCTTATCGCGGAAAGCAGTTGTACCAGTGGATTTACGAGAGAGGTGCGCGATCGATCTCTGACATTTCTGTATTCTCAAAACAGTGGCGCGAGACTGTTGCTAAAATTCCGATCGGGCGATCGACCATTCACTATCGATCGGTCGCACCAGACGCCACGGTAAAGTATCTCTTAAAATTGGCAGACGGTCAAATCATTGAAACAGTCGGCATTCCCACCGATAAACGGCTGACTGTGTGCGTCTCAGCCCAAGTTGGCTGCGCGATGGGCTGCGACTTTTGCGCTACCGGAAAAGGCGGTTTCAAGCGCAATTTAGAAGTAAACGAAATCGTCGATCAAGTCTTGACAGTACAGCAAGATTTCGGCCGCCGAGTCAGCCACATCGTATTTATGGGAATGGGCGAACCCCTGCTGAATTTCGATAATGTGGTAGCTGCTGTCAAGTGTTTGAATCAAGACGTAGGAATTGGACAGCGAAACATCACCATTTCCACAGTAGGAATTCGCAATCGCATCAGCCAACTAGCCGAACATCAACTGCAAGTTACCCTCGCCGTCAGCCTCCACGCTTCCAATCAAAGATTGCGCGAAGAGTTAATTCCTAGCGCCCGCCCTTATCCTTTGGGTGAGTTAGTAGCAGAATGTCGGGAATATGTGCGATCGACTGGACGCAGATTGAGTTTTGAATACGTACTTTTAGCAGGTGTGAATGACTTACCGGAACACGCAGCCGAGTTAGCAACTCACTTGCGCGGTTTTCAGTGTCACGTCAATTTAATTCCTTACAATCCGATTCAGGAAGCTGAATATAAGCGACCGACTCCCAATCGAATTAACAGTTTTGTGTCGGTTTTGAAGGAAAAGAAAATTGCAGTTAGCGTGCGATATTCTCGCGGCTTAGAAGCAGATGCCGCCTGCGGACAATTGCGGGCCTCCGAGGTTGAGAATTGAATTTTTAACCGCTAAAATTTGTTGTAGGGTGCGTTAGATATGAGATGTTGCACCATTCTCAACTAGCCTTTTGCAGGCGGGTTCTCCTGCCCAAACCCTACTCCCCACAAGAAAACTCCATCTTTGTGGAACAGGCATCTTGCCTGTTCTTGAGAATGGTGCAAGATGTGAGTTAAACCGCGTTATTTTATCAATCATCGATAAACTAAATTGTGACCGAAAGCATCCAGGATACAAGCCCCCGAATTTATCCGTGGGGTCAATGCTTCAATTCTTTAATCTAAAATCTAAAATATAAAATCGATTGACGCACCATACTAACTCTTTACAAGCGTTTAACAAGTATCCACCGCAACTCTAACGGCGGTGTTTGTTGCACGGGAAATAAATCGCGCCCGCTGGCCCAACTGACAAACCAAGGTGTTGGCGGCCACGCCGAGTCAGGCAAATGTTTTTGTTCGTATTCCATCACAGATTCATCAGAAATAATTTCTAACGGCAAACCCTCTATTGCTGCTTGCAATTCTTGTCTGGTAATCAGATAAGACCAACACAATTCAGACATTTGTTTTGCCATCTCGTCGGGTTCGTAACCATCGACAGCTAAGAAAGCACTGAATAAGATAAACCCGCCGCTTAAAACAGCATCGGACATTTTGCCGAGGAAAAGACGAATTTGTTCGGGGTAGCGGAAATGAGAGAGAACTTCGGTAGCAATGGCTAATTTGTACCGATAAGTTTTCATTCTTAATAAGGGGTCTAAAACGTCGCCTTGGGTGACACTTATCGGCAAGTTTTCGGCGGTTGCTGCGGATGATAGTTTTTCGGCAAATATCGGTGTTAGTTCGATCGCATCCACGGAATGGCCTAACCTTGCTAAAGGCAAACTATTGCGCCCTGGGCCCGCACCGACATCTAAAATAGGTGCTTTTCCCGGTTCGCCTAATTCGGCGGCAATGGCGATGACTTTGGCATCGGGATGGCTGCCGAATAAAGGTTCGGGGCGAATATCCGGCCAGCTATGATATTTCTGGGCCATTGATTCGATTTGAATCTTGGTATTCAGAGTAATGCCGCCGGCTAAACCGGTTTGGGTATTGGCGGGAAAGTATGAGACTATTAAATTAGCGTGGGGGGAATTTTTGAATCCTTCTGCTAAGGCGTTGGCGATTAATGTTCGCAAGTTTTCGGCTTGGGCAGCGTCGATATTTTGTCCGAGAATGTTTAAGAAGTCTGAGAGTAATTTAAGATAGTCGTCTAGCATCGATGGCAAGCAAGGCAGATAGAATTCTCCCTTGATGCCGATGTTCTTTTTGAGCCTTTCTTTGAGAATTAATTTCAGGCGATTGGAGTCAGTCAGCGGCGGGCCTGTTTCGGGTGATTCGCTGACGGGCAATTGGGCAATAGATGCGGCACTGGTGAGGTTTTTAGTCACAATCTTTTTGATTAGATTCGGCAATAAGTGCGATCGCACCCAGCATAATCTTGTGTTCTTGCACCTGAATTCGAGCGTGCAGCGTTTCTGCGGTATCTTCAGGCAATACTGGCACCGCAGCCTGCATTAAAATCGGCCCGCTGTCTACTTCTAAACGGGCGATATGCACCGTACATCCGGTGATTTTAACCTTAGCGGCTAGTGCTTGCTCGACGGCGCGAATTCCTGGGAAACTCGGCAGTAAGCTGGGGTGAATGTTAATAACGCGATCGGGAAAAGCATCAAACAAAACTTTGGTAACAATTCGCATCCAACCCGCCATCACTACCCATTCTATATCATACTCTTGAAAAGTTTTGACAATTTTTGTATCTAATTCTTCGCGGCTTTTGCAGTCGCGGTGATTGAGCAGAATCGAGGGAATTCCGTATTTTTCGGCTCTGGCTGCGGCTTTGGCTTCGGGGTTGTTGTAAATTAATACTGGGATTTGAGCGTTGAGCTCTTTGTTTTGGATGGCTTGGGCAATTACCTCGAAGTTGCTGCCACTTCCTGATGCTAAAACGCCTAATTTTAATGGAGGATGAGCCGGAGCGAGCGCACTTTTGCCAATCTCAGGAGAAATCAGGCAGGCATTGGAATTAACAGATACTGGATTAGCGGTCATTCGATTTTAGATTTTAGATTGTAGATTTTGGATTGACTTGCGCGAGATAAATTCGGGGGCGTGAGGATTTTAGATTTTAGATTTTGGATGGATTCCACGGATAAATCACGTGGCGGGTACCATCAAGAAATTCGCTTGTCATAAAGATAAAAACTATTCACTCGTCTTCTACAATACAGGTAAAGGGTAAGGTGTGCTTGGTCGCACTCTACATCGAGATATTGGCTAAGTCCTAAGTATATTTTGTTCTGTGACTTACTGATTCAACCCTATTCTACAATATTACCAAAAAACTCTTCCCTGAGAAGCGAATAAATTTTGAGATCCCAATATCTGCCTTTCACAAATAGCTGCTGTCGCAATATCCCTTCCAATTGCATCCCCACTTTTTCCATCACCCTAGCTGAAGCAATATTGTTAACTTCACATCGAGCCATAATTCGATTCAGCAACATCTCCCGAAAACCGAATTCAATCACTGCATTGACAGCCTCGCTCATGTATCCTTCGCCCCAATATCTTCTAGAAAGTGCGTAGCCAATTTCCGCCCGGCTGTGCGTCATGCTCCATTCCACAAATCCGCAAGTGCCGATAAATTTTTTCTCGGCTTTGTGGACGATTCCCCAATCTACCAGCTCTCGTCTTTTGTACATTTTAGTAATTGATTTTAGAAAGTATTTAGTATCTTCGATCGATGTGTGAGTTGACCACATGGTGTATTCTGATACTTCCGGGTTGCAAGCATACTCAAACATATCGCTCGCATCGTTTAAAGTGATTTTTCTGAGCAGCAGCCTTTCAGTTTCTATAGTAGGTAAATGAGCTAATATATCGAGAAGATTCATTTTGAGATTGACCTATATTGTGATACCATTTAAAACTAAAAGCTAAAATTTACAAGCCAATGCTTCGGATTAAATTTGGGCGTTTTAACTGGTTGGATAATGATTCGATCGCAGCTTGGACTTTTCTGGCCCCAGCTTTGCTGTTTCTGGGTACTTTTTTGATTTGGCCGATCGCCTATTTATTTTACCTCAGCTTTACCAGTGGCAGCTTTACCCAATTGGGAGTGCGTTGGATTGGCTTCAACAACTACTGGCGTTTAGTCACAAACCCGGATTTCTGGCAAATTCTCCAAAACACCATCTATTTTACTACTGCTACAGTCATTCCCAGTTTAGTAATTCCTTTGGGTTTGGCAGTTTTGCTAAATCGCTCGTTTGCTTGGCGAGGATCTCTCCGCACCGCTTATTTTATTCCTTCGATTACCTCTCTAGTTGCAGTTGGCTTGGGTTGGCGGTGGTTGTTTCAAACCGAAGGCCCGGTGAATAATGCCCTAAGTGCGATCGGCTTAAATCCAATTCCTTGGCTTAGCAGCACAGTTTGGGCAATGCCAGTGATAATTCTGCTCAGTGTTTGGAAACAATTAGGCTTTAATATGGTAGTATTTTTAGCAGGATTGCAAGCAATTCCGGTAAATCGTTACGAAGCGGCAGAATTGGATGGAGCTAATGCTTGGCAGCAATTTTTGTACATCACTTTACCCGGTTTGCGGCCGACTTTAGTATTTGCTACTGTCACTACTGCTATTTTTACCCTGCGGAGTTTCGAGCAAGTTTACGTCATCACCGGCGGCGGCCCTTTGAACTCTACTAATTTGCTAGTTTATTATATTTACGAGCAAGCTTTTTCGCAATTTGATTTTGGCTATGCAGCCGCAGCGGCAACTTTCCTGATGGCTGTAGCTTTGCTATTAGTTTATTTACAACTAAAAGTTTGGGGCGAAGATGCTTGATATCACATCGGGTAGCATCCTTCGTGTATGGGCGGGGCGGGTTTACGAGATTGTTTGTTTTAGGGATGATGATTGGTAAAACTCCCCCCCTACGATCGCACAAATTATACAATTAACCATCCCCAAGGGTAGGGAATCGCCCTTATTTAATTCGGATGTCACCGAAAACACTTCAAAAAAGCCTGCAAAGTCCAGTACCTCGACATCATCGAACATTAAAATAGCTACCTTCCTAGTTGCCATAAGACATACTTCTGATAGAGGCAAAAAATCTAGGCGATTTGTTATCGTAGAACAGGTATAATTTAAATTATTAAAGCTATGCCGAAAAATATTCGCCATCGCGCCCTAACAATCTGTATTTTATGTCTGGCTTGCGCCTTAGCAATTGCTGTTGCGCCAATTGTCACGCCCGCTCAATCCACAACTCAATTAGAGTTTCGCATTACTCAATTAGAAAGGCAAATTTCTGAACTCAGGGGACAAATCTACAGTTTGCAGAACCAAGGTTCTAGAGTTAACCGGCCTCAGTCTCCTCCCCCTTCCGGTTCGGGTCGCACAAATCCTAGACCGCTGTCGGGAGACCCGATGTTTGACAATTTAGCAACTTTGGCAATAGAGACTAAACAAGATGTTATTAAAATTCAAGAGCGGTTGTCAAAGCTAGAATCGTCTAGAAATCGCTAGAGAAGTCATTAGTCATTGGTCATTGGTCATTAGTCATTGGTCATTAGTCATTGGTCATTAGTCAGAAGGAAGAGGGAAGAGGGAAGAAGTCAGGAGTCATTAGTTAGAAAAATAAAGTCATATCCTCCCCAACTCAAAACTCCAAACTCTCCCCCTCTCCCCCTCTCCCATTCTCCGACGTTGAGGTCGAGAACAGCAGGGTCTGCTAAAAATTAAGTTGCAGAACTATTCAATGATATGGAAATAATAGGCTGCAACCAAAAAATTGATAGCTAACAGCAACAGAAACCAGGCTGCGCGAAAGGTGTAAGGGAATTTGCCCGTTTTCATCACGGACTCGGATTTTAATTGGTTCTTCGCTATCTCTGCCATAGGTAAAGCTCCTAATTCATAATGTCACTCTATTTACAAATAGCAGAGAGCGTCGCACTTATGCACAATCCTCTAGAGTTATTTTTTGTAACAAGGAGTTTGTACCGAGTTGAATTCAGATTAATTTCAATCGTTTTCTCCGGCGTGGTAGGAACTGCGGACGAGAGGTCCCGATCGCACGCGCTCAAACCCCATCTCCCGCGCGATCGACCCGAAACGGTCAAATTCGGCAGGCGTCCAGTATTTACGCACTGGGAGGTGATCTAGAGATGGTCTCATGTATTGACCGAGGGTGAGCCGATCGCACTTGGCGTCCCGCAAATCGGTCATCGCTTCGACTATCTCGGCTGCGGTTTCCCCGTGCCCCAACATCAAACCGGATTTGGTGGGAATAGTTGGGTCATATTGCTTAACAATACGCAGAACGTCGATCGAGCGATCGTACTTCGCCCCCCTCCGCACCGGCCCTTGCAACCGCCGCACCGTCTCAATATTGTGGTTGTAACAAGCCGGTTTAGCCTCCACCACCGTGCGAATCCGATCTCGCTGCAACTCATCGAGTCCGGAATTCTCCCCGTCGGGGGCGGGCACGGGGGCACCGCCCCTACCTGTTCCCCCCCAAAAATCCGGCGTCAGTACCTCAACTTCAGTATCCGGGTTAAGAAGGCGGATTTGGGCGATCGTCCTGGCAAACCAACCCGCACCCCCATCCGGCAAATCATCCCTCGCCACCGAAGTCAGCACCGCATAGCGCAAACCCAACAACTGCACAGCCTCGGCCACCTTTTGCGGTTCCTCCGGGTCTAGCGGCATCGGAGAATGACCTTTATCTACTTGACAAAAAGCACAAGCGCGGGTGCAAGTCGGCCCCATCAACAAAAAAGTCGCCGTTTTTTGCGCGTAGCACTCGCCCCGGTTGGGACATCTGCCCTCCTCACAAATCGTGTGAATTTGCCGCTGTTTGATAATTTTTTGCACTTGGGAAAGTTCGCTAGCTTTGCCAACGGGCCTACGCAACCACTCCGGCATCGCCTCGATTTCACCCCGCATTTGGGCGGCAACTGCTTTGACAGTAGGAGTTTTAGGAGTTTGAGGCGACATAAAATTCAGTGGCGATTGAGTTAATTCCTTCGATCGTATCCGAAATCAAAGCCCCTGAACTTGTAGAAGTACCACCCGAAATCAGAATCGCGCCGACGTGCAACAAAACTAAACTCGCCCAGAATTATGGGTAGAATTCTGTTAGGGATATACTGAAGGTTGCAAATCATCACTCATTCATTACTGAAGGAGTCAGTCGTGGCTGGTCAAAAAATCTTGGTAATCGATGACAGTAAAGTCATCCGCGTCCGAGTCCGAGAGATGTTGCCGCAGGGTAACTTTGAAGTTCTAGAAGCAAAAGACGGCGAAGAGGGACTCAAACTGATCCGTCAAGCCCGGCCAAATCTAATTATGTTAGATTTCCTACTGCCCAAAGTCAGCGGTTGGGAAGTGTATCAAAAAGTGCAAGCCCATCCTGAGCTTTCTAAGATACCTTTGGTGATCATGTCGGGCCGCGAAGAAGAGGTGATGGAAAAAATTCCGAAACCCTTTGAGAAGCATTTTTTTGCATTCATCGCCAAACCGTTTGAGAAGAAGCAGCTAACCGAGGCAATCAAATCGGCGATGGTACTGGCCAAAAAGAAACCAGTGCCGGAAGCCCCAGCCGCCGCCGCTGCACCCACTTCTGGAGCGGGCGCCGCCGAAATTCAGGCGATGACTGTGAAAATGGCGAAAATGCAAGCGGAAATTGATGCACTCAAAAAACAAATGACTCAGGTGATTACGATCATCAAGCAGAAATTGAAATAATTCTGCTGTTTTTTGAAGGCACTTATGTAGAAGGAAACTTCCACACCGTGAAACTTTCAGTTGAGTCTCAAAGGCTGCGATTTTATCCGCATTTTTTTGCCCAATTGTTTGAGCGAGTGCGATCGCCAATAGCCTGCAACTGGTTTATCAAAATCCCAGTGAGAAAATCAATTAAAAGTTAAAAATAAAACAAGGGAGGAAATTAATTATTAATTAATATTAGGATTTTTAATTCCCGCTCGTCCCACACTCAATTATCAACTCCTCAGTCTCATTTTTTTGGTTAATGACTAACGACTATTCCGATTTTTTGCCTCAACTGCGTGCCTCAACAGAGCAATTATTGAAAAGATTAGACTGCTTCGATCAAGCGCAGGTATTAGCGATCGGAGATTTGACCTTGGACGAGTTTCTTACCGGACAAGTAGAGCGAATTTCCCGCGAAGCACCTGTGTTGATTTTGCGCTACGAAAATACTCAGCAAGTACCCGGAGGTGGCGCAAATGCTGTCTATAATTTAGCCAAACTGGGAGGCAAAGTAAAAGTTGCTGGTTTGGTGGGAAAAGACGACCAGGGAAAGGCTTTGTGCGGTATTTTTGAGGCGGCGGGAATTGATACGGGTGGGATTTTAATCGATTCGCAGCGTCCAACTGTCACCAAAACTCGAATTTCCGGGCACGCGCGGCAGTCGGTGACTCAGCAAATTGTCCGAGTCGATCGCAAATCGGACGAGTTGCCGGATTTAGATTTGCAGTTGCAATTGGCAGACTACATCCGGCAGCAAATACCGACAGTAGATGCAGTGGTTTGTTCCGACTACGGCGACGGAGTTTTGACGAATTTGGCGATCGAATCGGCAGTGGTTCCCGGCAAAACAATTGTAGACGCTCAAACAAATTTGCAGCGATATTCGGGAGCAATGTTATTTACTCCGAACTTGCCCGAAGCCGAGCAAGCCGTCGGATATGCTATCAAAAACCCTCAAACTTTAATGCAAGCAGGACGCGATTTATTGAACTTAACTCAAGCTCAAAAAATCCTGATTACTCGCGGCGAAGAAGGGATGACTTTGTTTGAAAGGGCGAACGGCGAAGAAATCAAAAATTCACCCCCTCCAACATCCATTTGTGAAAAGGGGGAATTTGCCATTCAAAGTTGGGACATTCCCCCTTTTAACAAGACTGATGTATTCGACGTAACCGGTGCTGGAGATACAGTTGTAGCAGCAATGACTTTAGCTTTGTGCGTCGGTGCATCTGGTTGGGAAGCGGCAGTTTTGGGAAATTTGGCCGCTAGTATTGTCGTGCGTCAATTCGGTACGGCAACAACAACGGTAGAGGAGATGAAAGAAGCTTTGAAAACGATGATCGATGACTAATCAGTTGTAATGGGTGATTGATTATTACTTGTTCCCAGGCTCTGCCTGGTAACGCAGATCCGGAGGCTCAGCCTCCAATTTTCCCATCGCTTTTCGAGGCAAAGCCTCTGGATATCGGTTCCCAGGCTCTGCCTGGGAACCAGTTAAATTGACCGGACATGATATTACTAATGACTAATGACTAATGACTAATGACTAACGACTACTTACTCTTTTTCAAAATTTGCCCCTTGTCATCAATTGTCAAACCGCTATTGGGAAAATCGCTCTTTGTCAAACGATTAATCAACCCCACAGTCCTAAATTTGTTATCAACAGCCGGAACACCTCGCCCGTCAAGTTGGACGGGGATAATCTTACCAGAAACAAAATCCCCTTGCGGACTCATTTTCACATCCAAAATTAGAGATTGACCGAGTGTTCCTGCTGTGGACAAAGTGCGATAACCCAAAAAATTGCCCAGGGAATAAGCAATCAATTTCCCTTTATAAAGTTCCATCGCTCGGGGAACGTGCGGGCCATGTCCCAAAATCAAATCTGCTCCCGCATCAATCATCGTCCGCGAAAATAAAACCATATTTCCCCGGTTTTCTCCGTAAAAGAACTCAGTTTTATTTCTCACATTCAGAGCTCCCGTTCCTTCAGCTCCAGCATGAACTGATATCACTACAATATCAGCGTTTTGCTTGGCTTTTTTGACAACTTCTGCTCCCGCTTTCAGTTCCAGCAAGGAATTGTGAACTTCGCCGTAGTTGCTGAAACCGATAAAGGCAAAATTCACGCCCTTGACATTTTGATAAACAATTTGATCTCTTTTGCCAACAGCCTTCATGCCGTTGCTGTCGATGTTTTTAATCGTGTCCTTAAATCCTTGCTCGTTAAAATCGTAAGAGTGATTATTGGCAACATTCAAAATATCAAAACCAACATCTTTGAAGATTTTGGCATAACTCGGAGGCGTCCGAAAGGCAAACAGCATTCGTCCGCCACCTGCCTTGGAACTGTAAGGATAATCGGTCATCGTGCTTTCAAAATTGCCAAACAGAATATCAGCTCCTTTCAGGTACGGTTTTACCGACTCTAATAACATCTCTTTTTTTGCCGGCAGTTTGTTGTAGGGATAATTTGTGCCGGGGATCATGTCACCAACTGCTTTGATGCTGACAGTGGCGGGCACAATGGCAGGTTTTTTGGCAGCAGGGGAGGGCGGTTTTGGAGCTGGAATGGGATTGGCTGCGGGTGTCGATCTCACTTCTTGTACGGCAGGCTTTGACGTTGGAGGGTTATTAGTAGCGGTGGGTGAGGATTTGTAAAGTTGAGAAGCCAGTACAAGGCCGGATATCGGTACGAGAATTAGACTCAGAACACCGACTGACAGCCCTGATTTTTTAGTTTTAGTGCCTGCTAGTTCTGGCTGCGGCGATGGCTTTTGCTGCCTTTGGTTTGGGGGTTTTGGAGTTGGGATTTTAGGGGGTTGGGGCGGAGATTTTTCTGGTGTTTGAGGGGGCGCCGTTGTGACATTTTGAGTTTTTTCTAGCTTGGGCAAAGTCACAGGAATGGGAGAAGCGGCTACACTAGCGGCTACTGCTGCACTCGCAGCTACTGCGGCATTCACGGCAACTAACGGACTCACGGGTGCGGAAGTCAAGCGTTTTTTTAATTCTACTGTCTGAGTCCAAGCGGGCAATTGCTCGCCGTCGCGCCGCCCGTAAACTGTCACTGAGTAAAGGTTATTTGGTTGCAGCCGCTGCAACCCTTTGACTGCGACTCGGAGACAGGCTTCTTCTGCGGGTAAATGTTCTGCTTCCAGCAGCAGGTGCAGGGTGTCGTTTTCCCGGCTGGCTTTAGCCGTGACGCCGAAGCTTTGGAGTGCTTGGCCGATCAGAAATGCGATCGCCCTGGCATCGCCTTCTTTTGCTAAATTTAAAATATCTTGTTGGCTCACAAACGCCTCTACTCTCACACTAAAAATTTAGCTCGATCTTATATCAAATTTGGCGGCACAGGATGAAATACCGATTGATTTAACTTAAGTAAGTGGGTAAAAATAAACAAAACGTTGGCAGAGGACGCCTGCGTGAAAGGGTCTACTCGCTCTCACTATAGCTCCTAACTAAATCCGACCCTACTTTTACAAGATAGTATGATTTTTGGCGCTTGCTAGCTGACTACAATATTTCCTAACGGTTATCTTAGGCGATCGCCCAAACACTTCTATCCGGGATAATTGCCCCCTTCAACTTAACATCGGTCAAATCTGCGCTCTCTTTCTTACAGCATTTTTGGTAAATAAAACTGGTTTGTGAGCGTCGAGAGTGCGTCCTGAAATGTACGGAAAATATGCAGTTTAGCAGCGAAGAATTAACGAAAAAACCGAGTTTCTCGTTACCAGTGCCAATCCCCCTGTCCCACTTGGGCCCAAATTCACACAAAAACGATCGACCGGCAGGCTCGGAAGCTTGTTAAACTCTTGGTCATGCCACGCTATGGGTGAGAAATTGACGGCGAGCCACAATCGTCTGCTAGCGCCCCGGCAGCGCAGCACAGCAGGGCCTGTAGTGTACACTGCACGTAGCTGAGATTAGCTGCAATCAACTTTCTGGATGCCACGAAAGTCGCGGCCGCCGATGTAGTTGTTCGTTTTAAACTAATTAAACTAATTATTTAAAGGAGTTGCACGTCAATGACACAATTGTGCTTATGATAGCTGGCTCGGTGCCCTCTCCAACCAGGGTTTTTCGCTAGTCTGGTGCTATTTGTGAGTTAGTTAAGCCCATAGTAGCTAGGATCGAGCTAACTCAAGGTTAAACTAAAGCTCGTCATGCGGCGTTGCCTCTCAAAACCCGGATTGAGTCTTATGGCGCATTACCGCTCCTCTGTATGTTTGTTCATCTGCATTGCCTGTCTGGGCGCTGCGTTCAGTCCAAGTGCCGACGGAGGGCAACAGGTACTCAATGCCTCCTACCGGGCTGTTTCCCAAGAAATTGCTCAGGCGAACTCTCCCCCGGACAATCGCCAGGATTCCAAGCCTCCAAAACCGTCTCCAGCGCCCGACAAAAAAAAATCTCAGCCGTCCAAAACGTCCAAATCTAATTCTAAGATCCCGAAATCGGTATCCAATTTGATCGTCATTTTGTCTCGTCAGCGGGGGTTCTTAATGTTGGGTTTGGCAGCAGTTGTCGTCACGGCAGCGGCAGTATTTATCATGATCAAATTAGTTAGCAGTGACGAGTCAAATTATTCTAAGCGAAGACGGGGAAGATTTGAGCGCCACAACCCAAGAAACTCTCAATTTACTAATCCCGATTCTCCTACAAACTCGCACCAAAGTAGACCGCAAGAGACTTCTTCTGGGGGACAATCGCTGTCAGCCTTGCCCTACCCTTTTGATTTGCCAAAAGGCCACAGTATCGAGAGCAGCGATCGACCTTTTATCAGGGAATCCGGGGAACCAGAATCCGAGGATGCAGCAGTCGAGGGCGATCGAATTAATTCCGACACCTCGCCCTTGGAAACTCACAGCAACGGATACAGCAACACAGGTTTCAACATTCCCGAAACAACTAATCAAGGCGATTCCCTAGCGAAGAAAAAAGGTATTGCCCTTCCCGAAACGGATGGTAGACCTCAAGTTGATATTATTGAAGCACTGATTGAAGATTTGCAGCAGCTAAATCCGGCAAAGAGGGGCAAAGCAATTTGGGAACTAGGCCAGCGGGGAGATTCCAGAGCAGTTGAGCCGTTGCTCGATTTGCTAGCAAATTCCGACTCCAAGCAGTACAGTTTAGTTTTGGCAAGTCTCTCGGAAATTGGCATTCGCACGCTCAAACCCATGAATAATGCGTGGTCAATTTCGCTGCAAAATGAAAATCCCGAAGTGCGTAAAAATGCAATTCGCGACTTGACGCGGATTTACGAATTGGTGAATCAAATCAGTTACTTGTTGCACCGTGCGACGGACGATCCAGATCCAGAAGTTCAGGAAACTGCTCGCTGGGCAATCAATCAGTTGAACCGCCTCCGTCCGCGTTCTGGGATGGATTAATAAACGTAGCAATTTTCAAATAATTTGAACTTGAGATTGGAAATAGGAAATTGATAATTTAGATTATGTTAAAATTAGTGACGGCTGACTAATGACTACTGATATCATGTCCGATCGATCGCCCACAATACATAGGTCGGGGCGGGTTTCTGAGATTGTCCGTTTTTGGCAAATATTATTGGTGAACCCGCCCCTTGTATCTTAAAAGAGTGAGTCAGGCGATTGCCACGTCATTGATTAGATCATACCGACAATCAGGCGATTGAGCCGACAAGTGGGCGATCAAGCTGACAATCGGACGATCGAGCTGACAATCGGACGATCGAACCGACAATCGGACGATCGAGCTGACAATCGGACGATCGAACCGACAATCGGACGATCGAACCGACACTCAGGCGATCGAACCGACACTCAGGCGATCGAACTGAGCGACGAAGTGAATCTAAAGAAACAAGGAAAGTTTTGTAGAAAAGGTTCTGTAACAGGCGAAAGTGCTGGCTATAGGACATCAGAAATCGGTGAAGTTGGCCCGCCCCTTAGACTAAACAAGTCTGTTGTGTAGATAAGCTCCCATTACTGATGACAGGCGCACCAAGCTGGACAGTATCTTAGGCTCTCGGCATTGTCGGGAAAGCCTGCATTCACAAGGTTAGTTAATTATTGCCTGTCACGTTCTTTCATAAATCGGAGTACATCGGGAGCAAATAATGGCATCAACAGTCTTAGGTATAGACATCAGTAAAAGAGACTTTCATGTCTCATTACTGAAAGAAGGTCGTGCGACTAAACCCAAAAAGTTTACGAACAATATTCAAGGGTTTGAGAGTTTACATAACTGGCTTCAACAACAAAATGTAGTAGAACTCCATGCTTGCATGGAAGCTACTAGCATCTATGGAGAAGCCTTAGCCGAATTCCTCTATGGGGCAGGCTTTTTTGTCAGTATAGTCAATCCCGCTCGTATTAAAGGGTTTGCCAAAAGCGAACTTCTGAGAACTAAAACAGACTCCGTAGATGCAGCATTGATTGCCCGTTTTTGTGCGGCAATGAAACCATCTTTGTGGACACCAACCGAGCCAGAAGTCAAAGAATTACAAGCCCTTTTGCGACGGCTCGAATCAGTCACAGAAATGGCAACTCAAGAACACAACCGTTTGGAAACAGCTACGCCCACAGTTGCTGCCCTTACCCAGGAACATTTGGACTATCTCAAACAGCAACAACAACTAATCAAAAAACTGATTAGTGACCACTTTGACCAACATCCACATTTAAAGCAACAGCGCGCTCTCTTGACCTCAATTCCCGGAATTGGTGAACAAACGGCCTCAGTATTGTTAGCTGAAATTCGTGATGTTTCCGATTACAATAATGCCCGTCAATTAGCGGCTTATGCGGGTTTAACACCCTGTGAGCGCAGTTCTGGGACTTCGGTTAAAGGCAAAACTCGTTTGTCCTGTACCGGAAATGTCCGACTACGAAAGGCGTTGTATTTGCCTGCGGTAGTGGCAATGCGCTACAACCCTTTGCTGAAAGCCATGAGTGAGCGATTATTGGGTCGCGGAAAGGTCAAAATGCAGGTGATTGGTGCCTTGATGAGGAAGTTGGTGCATTTGGCTTTTGGGATTTTAAAATCCCAAAAGCCTTTCGACCCCAATTATTTGACTGCTACCCCTTGACAGTTCAAGACAGTATCTACAGGAATCAGGGTAATCGACCGGACATGATATGACTAATGACTAATAACTAATAACTAATAACTAATGACTAATGACTAATAACACTTTAAAACTATTGTTCCTGTCAACTTCGGTCGGTCCACTCGGTTCGGGGTTGGGCGGCGGAGTCGAACTTACAGTCCTTAACATTGCTAAAAAATTGCAGAGTCGCGGTCATAAAATAGCAGTTGTAGCGCCGATAGGTTCAGTCTTAGAATCAATTTGTGTAGTCGAAATAACGGGTGATTTGCAAGTAACCGCCCAAACACAAGATTACAATGATCCTATTGTAATGCCCGCTGATTCTGTGCTGGCAAATATGTGGGAATATGCTCGCCAAGTTCAGGATGAATGGGATGTCATTGTTAATTTTGCCTACGATTGGCTGCCGTTTTATTTGACACCATTTTTTAGGACTCCGATCGCACATTTGATCAGCATGGGCTCCCTTTCCGCCGCCCTCGATCGCATTGCCGGACAAACCGCCGTCCAGTTTCCTGGTACGATCGGAGTTCACACCGCTTCTCAAGCCAAAACATTCGCCTTTGCCGATGAATGTCAGTTGTTGGGAAATGGCATAGATTTATCCCTGTACGAATTTTCCAACCAACCGGAGTCTAAATTAGCTTGGCTAGGCCGCATCGCCCCGGAAAAAGGTTTAGAAGATGCAGTAGCAGCAGCGAAAATTACAGGCATTCCCCTGAAAATTATGGGCAAAATGCAAGATGAGGATTATTGGCAAAAAATTTGTGCAGATTACCCGGATGCTCCGGTAGAATATTTAGGGTTTTTGACAACAACCCAAATGCAAGAGCAAGTCCGTCAGTGCCAAGCATTGTTGATGACGCCACGTTGGGTGGAAGCTTTCGGAAATGTCGCGATCGAGGCTTTAGCGTGCGGTGTACCTGTGATTGCTTACGAGCGCGGGGGGCCGGCGGAAATTGTGAGAGACGGACTGACGGGCTTTTTAGTGGAGCCTGATAGTGTAAATGGCTTGGTAGGTGCGATCGCCCGCTTAGACCAAATTGACCGCAGCGCTTGCCGGCGACAAGTAGAGGTAGAATACTCTTTGGAAGCTTTGGGCGATCGTTGTGAACACTGGTTCAAATCTATTCTCAAATTGAGTTAAATAAACTCTTAATCGACAACAAAAAAGAAAACAGAAAAAAACTATGGCAACCGAACGTTTAGTGCTTTTATCTAGTAGAGAAATCGCAAAAATGCGTCAAGCAGGTCGTTTAGCGGCCGAACTTCTGCTACATCTCGAACCGATGGTAAAACCGGGAGTAAGCACTCTGGAAATTAACGATGAAGCCGAACGCTGGACTTTGGCACATGGAGCAAAAAGCGCTCCGCTAGGCTATAAAGGATTTCCAAAATCTCTGTGTGCAAGCGTCAATGAAGTAGTCTGTCACGGCATCCCGAATGCTAAACAAATTCTTAAAGAAGGTGACATTATTAATATTGATGTAACGCCTTTAGTTGACGGCTATCACGGCGATACTTCCAAGACTTTTTTTGTGGGCAAACCTTCACCGGTAGCGAAAAAGTTAGTTGAAGTAACCGAGGAATGTTTAAGAAGAGGAATTGCGGAAGTCAAACCGGGTGCTCGTACCGGTGACATCGGTGCAGCGATTCAAGAATATGCTGAAGCGCAGGGTTTTTCGGTAGTGCGAAATTTTGCGGGACACGGCGTTCACCGCGTTTTTCACACTGAACCGGAAATTTTGCACTACGGTAAGCGGGGCACGGGGAAGAAGCTCAGACAAGGCATGGTTTTTACGATCGAGCCTATGATTAATGAGGGTACTTGGGAAGTGGAAATTTTGGGCGACGGTTGGACTGCGATCACGCAGGATGGAAAGCTTTCGGCTCAATTTGAACACACTCTGGCTGTTACTGATTCTGGGGTGGAAATTCTGACTTTGCCTTAATTGTTGACGGTTGACTGTTGACGGTTGACTGTTGACGGTTTGCCATCAACTATCGCTCGCAATCTTTTGACTCAAGAACAAATCGATCGAGTGCATCCTTTATTAAATGAACTTTCACCAAAACTTAATGCCTATCTTAACTCACTAAAAAAAGCCAAAGGTTAACAGTCAACAGTCAACAGTCAACAGCCAACAGTCAACAGTCAACAATCCACCTACTAATGACTAACATAAAATTTCTACAACCAGGAGATTTGCTCAAAGTAATTGCCCCTAGTGGCACTTTGCGAGAATCAACCAACTTTGAAAAGGGTGTAGAAATTTGGAAATCCCGCGGCTATCGAATTGAATTAACACCGGGTTTTGACGATCGCTGGGGCTATTTGGCCGGTTCCGACGAAAACCGCGTCCGACAGCTCGCAGATGCCCTCAATGACCCGGATTGTCGCGGTATTCTCTGTGTTCGTGGCGGTTTCGGTAGCACTCGACTTTTGGAAAAAGGAAAAGTGGGAAAGGCGGAAAATTCCCAATTTCCAACTCCCGATTCCCATTCGCCGAAATGGTTGATTGGCTTTTCCGATATAACTGCTTTGCTGTGGAATCAGGCTAAATTGGGAGTTTGGGGCGTTCACGGGCCGATGCTGACAACTTTGGCGGATGAACCGGATTGGTCTGTCGATCGACTTTTTGACTGCATCGAAGGTCGTCCCTTACAATCTTTGCAAGGGAAAGGATGGGGCTGCGGAAAAGCCACCGGGCGGCTGTTTCCGGCGAATCTGACGGTGGCTTCTCACTTGCTCGGAACCCCGTATCAACCGGATTTGACCGGGGTTATTCTCGCATTTGAGGATGTTTCTGAGGCTCCCTACAGGGTCGATCGAATGCTGACTTTGTGGCGGATGGCGGGGGCTTTCGCGGGGGTGCGGGGCATTGCTTTGGGGCGTTTCAGCCGCTGCGAGATTGAGCCGAGTATTCCCAGTTTTAGCATTGAAGAGGTTTTGCGCGATCGGCTGGGGGATTTGAATATTCCGATTGTCTCGGATTTGCCTTTCGGGCACGAGGGAGTTAACGCTGC
Source organism: Microcoleus sp. N9_B4 (assembly GCF_036701635.1). NCBI lineage: Bacteria > Bacillati > Cyanobacteriota > Cyanophyceae > Oscillatoriales > Microcoleaceae > Microcoleus > Microcoleus sp. N9_B4. The sequence goes on from NZ_JAUBRC010000006.1 coordinate 75,852, forward strand.
TTTACCGATGGGAATTATGGCGAGTCTTGACGCTGATTCGGGATTGCTGATTTGCGGCAATAAATCGCAACTTTAGATTGGGGATAAACGTCTGTGACTTTAGCTTGAGATTTTGCACCCGCTAAAGAGTCTGGTTGGGTGAGGTTGACACGGTTGGCAGAAATTACATTTAAAATGGATTGTGTATGCAAATGTCGGCATCAAAAAAGCAAAAAGATTTTAAAATTTTCGAGAGGTTGATATGAAAGCACACAACTTGTTAAACAGTATTGCTGCCGCTGTCCTAGTTACGGGATTGGCACTTACGGGGATTTCCTCTAGTGCTATTGGCGAACAGATACGGAATAACGATCGCATTGACGGAGTAATTCGCCGCACTTCCCCCATCTACCGTTTTCGGAATATGTGGGTTCCGGGCTCTCCGACGGAAGAATTGCGCGGTCAAGAATACACATTCAGCGCGAGGGAAGGCGATAACATTGAAGTGTTTTTAGACACAGATACAAGGAGCGGTTTTGCTCCCGTCATGGTGCTGTTTTACGGGAACAACAAACAAGTCGCTTTTACGCAAGACCGTTCTTTTAATTATCAAATTCCCCGTACTGGCGATTATAAACTGTTAGTGTTAGCAAAAGATGCTGCCAGGGGCGGTAACTACACGCTGGAAGTTGCGGGAATTGATGGGGGCGGCAGACGATCGGGCAATTCGCGGGACGATTGGTACACGAGGCGAGATAACGATCGATATGACGGTCAATATGACAGAGCACAGCTTCTGGAAGATGATTTTGGCTTGCGGTCTGTTGATTGTCGCGAGAGACGTTCTATGGTGAGAGTCAGGTTTGACGATGGTAATCAAGATTCAACTTACTGCGCTGTCCCGAATAGAAGGTTTCCGGCGGGAGATTATTACTACAATTCGCGGACTAGAAATTTAGACTCGGCGAGGCGGAATGATAGTAGATTCGATGCGGGCTCAGATCAATGTCGGGTAGTGGTGGGCGGAGTTTGCGTGACTAGGTAAGTAGGTCAAACTGTAGCGCGGAATCAGAAATCAGGTTTCTTCGTAGAAACCTGGTTTCTTTGCGTAAGCTGTTGTGGCATTTAAAATGTCTGTCAAAAAAAATCAAAGTCTTGTGGGGAGTAGGGATTGGGCGTCCCGCCCGCCCTGAATATACAATTTAAATGTGCGACAGCTTATCGACGCACTCCGACTCCTCGAAACCGGGTTTTTTACGCTCATCTGTAGGCTGCAACGAGTCTTTCAGAAAAAACCTGGTTTTTGACTACCCGTGCCTTCAGAATTATTGGTATATTAATAATATTAATGATGTGGCAAAATATATGAGCGTTAAAGAACTTGAAACAGCAATTATGAACTTGTCGGTTAAGGAACTATCAGAACTCACTGCTTGGCTGATAGAGTATCGCCAACAGGTTTGGGATAGGCAAATTGAAGACGATTTGGAGGAGGGGCGGTTAGATGCACTACTTGATGAAGTTGATGCAGAGTATGAAGCGGGATTGACTAAAGTTTTATGAATCATCTGACTTTACCACGTTTTTGGCAGTGCTATCACCAGCTACCTAAAGAAATACAAGGACTAGCCGATAAAAATTACGAATTACTCAAAGTCGATCCGTATCACCCTTCGCTGCATTTTAAAAAAGTTGGCAGGCGAAAGCATTTGCAATCGGTGCGAGTAGGGGATAGTTACCGAGCTCTGGGAGTTGAGAAACCGGAAGGTATTGTCTGGTTTTGGATAGGGACTCATGGGGATTACGATGCAATATTAGCTCAGAAATAAAGCCACCGATCGAGTGTGATAATAGACGTTTAATTAGTCTCTTCAGCGAGTGGGAGAGGTAAAGTAAATAAAACGTGCGGTTTGCACGTAGCGTTTCCATTCAATTAGTTTGCCCTGCGAGTGAGGAGAATTCCATTATAAACCCCCTACAGTGGAAGGATTTTAGATGTCATTTGCCAGCCTCGCAACCAACCAAATCCCGATCGCCCATAATCGAACTCAGCCACTCCTCTCATCTCCCTCACAGCCGATACATGAATTTTTTGTCAAAAAGGACGATCGCACAGTGGTAAGCTACCAAAGGCATTGAAATATCTAAGGTAGAGAAAAGTTAAAATGTCGGCATTAAATGAAGTTCCCTTGTTGTTGCGGGCAGCCCGCGGCGAAACCCTAGACCGCCCGCCCGTGTGGATGATGCGCCAAGCCGGTCGCTACATGAAAGCCTATCGAGATTTGCGAGAAAAGTATCCCTCCTTTCGCGAACGTTCCGAAATTCCCGAAGTTGCGATCGAAGTTTCCCTTCAGCCGTGGCGCGCGTTTCAACCCGACGGCGTAATTCTGTTTTCCGATATTGTCACACCGATGCCCGGTTTGGGCATCGACATGGACATCGCCGAAGGCAAAGGCCCGATTATCCACGCACCCATCCGCACTCAGCAGCAAATCGACAACCTGCAACCGCTGAACCCGGAAGAAAGCTTGCCGTTTATCAAAACAATCCTGAAATCCCTGCGCGAAGAAGTCGGCAACAAATCCACCGTGCTCGGTTTTGTGGGCGCGCCGTGGACGCTGGCGGCCTATGCCGTTGAGGGTAAAGGTTCTAAGGATTATGCCATCATCAAAAACATGGCATTTTCCGATCCAACTTTACTGCATCAGTTGCTGTCGAAATTCGCAGATGCGATCGCCGTTTACGTGCGCTATCAAATCGACTGCGGCGCGCAAGTCGTGCAAATGTTCGACTCCTGGGCCGGCCAACTGTCCCCCCAAGACTACGACACCTTCGCTTTACCTTACCAGAAACAAGTATTCGAGCAAGTCAAAAAAACCCATCCCGACACCCCGCTAATTCTGTTAGTCACCGGTAGCGCCGGCCTCCTCGAACGCATGACAACATCCGGCGCCGATATCATCAGCGTCGATTGGACTGTGGATATGGCCGACGCGCGCAAGCGTTTGGGCCCGAATATGAACGTTCAGGGAAATCTCGATCCGGGCGTGTTGTTTGGTTCTCAACCGTTTATTCGCGATCGAATTCTTGATACAATTCGCAAAGCCGGTCATCGCGGACACATCCTCAACTTGGGACACGGCGTATTACCGGGAACTCCCGAAGATAACGTGCGTTTCTTCTTTGAAACCGCAAAACAAGCCGACAAATTGCTTGCAGTTGCTGCTTGAAATTGATTGCGAACTGGTTTTAACTGGTTCCCAGGCTCTGCCTGGTGAACCCATATCCAGAGGCTCTGCCTCGCGTAAAATGGAGGCAGAGCCTCCTGATCTGCCTTACCAGGTCAGAGCCTGGTAACGAGTAACAACCCCTGACAAATCTCGCTTATAACCGAGTAGAGATCCCCCTAAATCCCCCTTAAGCAGGGGGACTTTGACAATAATCTTGTCCCCCCCTTAAGAAGGGGGGCGAGGGGGGATCTTAGCCTCAGCATCAAGTCAAAAAACCCTCTTCCCCTGCGGCAAAATGAACTCAAAAAAAATTTTTGTGACGGGTGCAAGTGGCTGTATCGGTCACTACATGGCCGAAACTTTGATTCAAGAAACAAACCACGAACTTTACTTATTAGTTCGCAACCCAGAAAAATTAAAATTTGACTGGAAAGCCCGCCCCGGCATCCATATATTACAAGGCGATATGCGAGATATCGAGCAACACGCCGAACTTTTGCAAACAATTAATGTCGCAATTTTAGCTGCCACTGCTTGGGGAGGAACTCAAGAAGTGTTTGACGTTAACGTAACCAAAACTCTGCAGCTAATTCAACTACTTTCGCCACAGACTTGCCAACAAGTAATTTATTTTTCAACTGCCAGTATTCTCGGTAGAGACAACAATTTGCTCAAAGAAGCCGGGGAACTGGGGACAGATTATATTAGCTCAAAATACAACTGCATGGTGCATTTGTCATCTTTGACAAATGTGCCTCCAATTACGGCACTTTACCCGACATTAGTATTGGGAGGAGACGCCGAAAAACCCGTCTCTCACTTGTCATCTGGCCTGCCACTTGTGGCTAAATGGATTGGTTTGATTCGCTGGTTTAAGGCAGATGGCAGTTTTCACTTCATCCACGGCGCAGATATTGCTAAAGTAGTTAATTATTTGGTTCAACATCCGCCGGCTTCCGAGGAACCGAGACATTTTGTGCTAGGAAATCCGGCGATTACAGCTAACGAAGTGGTAGAACAAGCTTGCGAGTATTTGAATAAAAAGATATTTTTTCGGATTACTCTGTCACCTTGGCTGGCCGATTTCTTTATTTGGCTGTTCCGAATTCAAGTGGCTGCTTGGGATAGATTTTGCATCAGCTATCGCCATTTTACCTATCAAAATCTTGTGAATCCCGAAACCATAGGAATGCCGAGTTACTGCGGCACAGTTGCCGATATGTTAAGAACTAGCGGGATTCCCGGCAAAGATTCAAAGTAGGGAAGAAGGAAGAGGGAAGAAGGAAGAGGGAAGAGGGAATGTGCACCTTACGAAATAGATGTAGGGTGCGCCGAGGCGTATTTTACGAATAATGTAAGTTTTTCAAATTCTTTTTTGCCTTCGTCCCATGCTTTTTAAATGCGATTATCGTCAATTAAGGGTCAAATACGATAAGATATCAGCATTTGCAAACTTTAACAGGGAACTGCAAGCTAAAAATTGCGCTCAATTTGTTGGTATTAGGGGGTGTCACCCCTCGCCAGATATTCGATCGAGTGCAAGATCGTAATTTTAGCCTTAACATGAAGTCTTGAGAGTCGATCGAACTCTCAAACACGCCCGCCCGATCGCAAGTTGTTTACTGATGTGAGGTTTAACATATAATGCGAGTTCTTCTAGTTTACCCGCTGTTTCCGAAAACATTTTGGTCTTACGAGAAAATCCTAGAATTAGTTGATCGTAAAGTTCTGCTGCCACCGCTGGGTTTGGTAACAGTAGCAGCTATTTTACCCCAAGAATGGGAATTTAAGTTAGTCGATCGCAATATCAGACAAATCACCGAAGCAGAATGGGAATGGGCAGAGCTCGTTATTCTGTCCGCAATGATTGTCCAAAAAGAAGATTTGCTAGACATCATTCGCGAAGCAAAACGGCGCGGTAAATCCGTAGCTTGCGGCGGCCCTTACCCGACTTCCGTACCCGAAGAACCTCAAGCAGCGGGCATAGATTACCTGATTCTCGACGAAGGCGAAATCACCTTGCCGATGTTCGTCGAAGCAATAGGGCGCGGCGAAAAAAGCGGAATTTATCGATCGGACGGCGTAAAACCCGATGTTACCACAACCCCGGTGCCCCGCTTCGACTTGCTGGAATTAGACGCCTACGATTCCATGTCGATTCAATTTTCGCGCGGCTGTCCTTTCCAGTGCGAATTCTGCGACATCATCGTCCTCTACGGGCGCAAACCCCGCACAAAAAACCCCCAACAATTGATAGCAGAATTAGACTATCTCTACAACTTGGGCTGGCGGCGCGGCGTGTTCATGGTAGACGACAACTTTATCGGCAACAAACGCAGCGTCAAACTGTTGCTAAAAGACTTAAAAGTCTGGCAAGAAGAACACAAATTTCCGTTTACTTTCAACACCGAAGCATCCATCGATTTAGCCCAAGACCAAGAATTGATGGATATGATGGTAGCTTGCAATTTTAATGCAGTATTTCTAGGGATTGAAACCCCTGATGAAGAAAGCCTGCAAATGACCAAAAAATTCCAAAATACCCGCAATTCTCTGATAGAATCCGTAGAGTTAATTGCCAAATCCGGTTTGCGAGTAATGGCCGGATTTATCATTGGATTTGACGGCGAAAAACCCGGTGCCGGTCAGCGGATTGTCAAGTTTGCCGAAGCAGCAGCCATTCCGAGCACAACCTTTGGAATGCTGCAAGCTTTGCCGCACACTGCATTGTCCCACAGACTCGCAAAAGAAGGGCGGTTGCGCGACAAATCTGGCAACCTCAACCAGACTACCTTGATGAACTTTATCCCGACGCGGCCTCTCGAAGATATTGCCCGCGAATATGTCGAGGCATTCTGCGAAGTGTACGATGCTGAGAAATATTTAGACCGGACTTATCGCCATTTCTTAATGTTAGGTGCACCTACAGCAAATATACCTGCAAGAGTTCCCAGTTGGATCGATTTGCGAGCACTGCTAACTGTGGTGTGGCGGCAGGGAGTCAAGCGTAGCACTCGGTGGAAGTTCTGGCATCATTTGTTCAGCATTTTCAAGCGCAATCCGGCGGTTTGGGATCACTATTTAACAGTGTGTGCTCACAACGAGCATTTTCTGGAATACCGCCAGATTGTGCGGGATGAAATTGAAGCTCAATTGGCTGAGTTTTTGGCTAATGAGTCTCAAACTGTATATCAAGAACCGGTTGCTGTTGAGGAAAAGCAAGTGCAAGCGGTTTAGGGTTGGAGAATTATACCTAATAGCCAGATACCCGACTTCTTAAACAAGTCGGGTATCTGGCTATTCTCTTTTGTTAGCTGGGCTTACTGATAAAATTTTTGCCTTCTTCATCACCACACCCGCTGAATTGGATAAGCATCAAAAGCCTCATCGCGACTAATCAAAACCAGCGAATGATTCATCGTCTGTGCTACCAGAATGCGATCGAAAGGATCTCGATGATGCAGAGGAAGACCTGCGTAAATCTCACTGTCTTCAAATGTAATTGGTAGAATTTGAGCGTTAATGTATTGCAATTCCTTCGGCAGGTCTTCAAATGGTCGATTCAGTTGAAGCTTACCGACATTGATTTTAATAGAGATTTCCCAAAGGCTGGCAATACTAAAGTACAAACCTGTTTTAGTATCGATCGCTTCTTTTGCTTTACTACCTAGATTGGAATCGCCAAGCAAATACCACAGAAAGGCATGAGTATCTAAAAGGGATTCCATGTTACATATATTCCTTTAAATCTTCCAGCGGTTCATCGAAATCATCAGACATAACGATCTGACCGGCCCAACTACCATAACCATGAGGTTGTTCAATTTGTTCGGGAGATGATTCAGTTTTTGCGTATTTTTCAAGTAAATATTTTGCATAATGCAATATCTCTTGTTTGAGAGATTCTGGCATCTTGACGACAGTTTGAAAAATCTCTATATCGATAGTCATGATTTATGTGGAATTTTTACTATGTCATATTCACCAATTATACCGTAATTGCAGTCCAAGGGTATTTAGAATGGTTATCTCGTTTAATCTCGTTTCCAACCAGAGCCTGGAAATGTCATATCCTGTGGCTCTATCGCCTCTTGAGAGCAGGCGAGAGAGCCTCCCGAGGGATTCCCAGTTTCTGACTCAAAAGGTGAAATACTACTATTGGCGACACCAGTTATTTCGGCAGATAGAGGCGCGATCGCCCGCAAATATGAAAATCTAATTACAAGATAAAAAATCTCAAAATAGCGATCGCCCTCAACCCGTTATGTTAGGAACAAATCAACTCAGAACAGCCGCTCTCTTAGGACTCCTAAGCGGCCTTCTCGTTTTAGGAAGTTATTATTTAATCGGCAACGAGCAAGGACTTTACATCGGTTTAGCGCTAGCCGCCTTCTCAAGTTTTAGCTCTTGGTACTATTCCGACACGGCCGCGTTAATGGCTTACCGCGCTCAGCCGATCGCCCGCAGCGAAGCACCGGAACTCTACGATATGGTAGCATCGCTGAGCGAAAAAGCCCAAATTCCGGTGCCGAAAATATTTGTAGTTCCGACTCAATCTCCCAACGCATTCGCCACAGGAAGAGACCCGGAACACGCGACAATAGCAGTTACTGAAGGCATCATCAAGCTACTTTCCCGCGAAGAATTGGAAGGCGTTTTAGCGCACGAACTCACGCACATCCGCAACCGCGATACCCTCACTCAAGCAGTTGCAGGAACAATTGCCGGTGCAATTACATTTGTCGGGCGAATTCTGACTTTTGGAGCGCTTTACGGCCCGGTGACGCGGGATAGCAGACAAGGCCCGAATCCGTTTGGTTTGCTGTTTTTAATCATTTTAGCACCGCTATCAGCAACCGTAATTCAATTGGCGATTTCTCGTACTAGGGAATTTGCAGCCGACAGCGGTGCGGTGGAAATTACCAATAACCCGATCGGCTTAGCAAACGCCCTGCAAAAATTGGAGAAACTGGGTCATGAAATTCCGATGCACGGCAATCCTGCGATGTCGCCGCTGCTGATTGTGAATCCTTTTTCGACTAAAGGTTTGCAGTCACTTTTCCGCACTCACCCGCCGACAGAGGAGCGCATTCAGCGGCTTTTGGAAATCGCGCAGCAGCAGCAAGGTTCTCCTGTTATCGCTTACATCAACGGAGTTTGATCGATTGAAAATGCAGCAACAATATGGAGAAACCCGGTGTTTTGAAGCAGCCGGGTTTTTGTATGTTTATAATGATAGCTGTGGTACGATCGACTCGAACAACTAATTTGCGGCGCGGGTGTGAGTAAGTGATTCCAGAATTCGATGAAAACGGCAATCTACCGCCAGGAGTTCATTTTTGCGAATGGGAGGAGTTTGAGGAAAGATTTGGCACTAATTTTAAAAGAGATAGCTTGATATTGGGCTTGAAACTGGCAATGACCCAATTAAAAGCAGCAGGTGCTAGAACTATCTATATTGATGGTAGTTTTGTTACCAGCAAAGATAAGCCTAATGATTTTGATGCTTGTTACGATAGAGAAACTGTAGACAGGGAGTATCTGAGAATCAATGCTCCTAGATTGTTCAATCATCAGGATCGAAATGCCCAAAAAGCTAAGTATCGAGGGGAAATTTTTCCCTCAGACGAACCTGTAGGCAATTACGGAGAAAATTCCTTTGAATTTTTTCAAAGTGACAGAGGCAAAAACACGAAAGGAATTATAGCGATCGATTTAATGAGGTGGGAACCGTGATTAAAGATGAATTTGAGTACGGAGTCAGCAAAGATTGGGTTCAAAAATTCAACAAAACTCTAGCAGCAATGGAGCGGGATGAAGAAGCAAAAAGAAAGGACTTTCTCAAATGGGATGCAGGTAGAGGTTCGATTCAGCGCCATTTGGATCAGTTGCACGAAGAAATAGCAGAATATGAACGATTGATGGCGTGGGACAAGAGTAAGCCGATCGAACTTGTAGTTGAGAATTTCAATAAACTATCAGATGCTTTAATTAAAGCTCGAATGGCAGCAAAAATCAGCGTGGAAGAACTAGCAGAAAGGTTGGATATGGACCCTGAACGCCTTAAGGAACACGAGAAGAAAGATTATCAAGGTGCTAGTTATATGGAACTCCTTGAAATTAGCTGTGTTTTGGGTCTGGAGTTTAAGACGGCTGTGATGCAGGTCGATTTTGAGGAAATAGAGGTTATGAAACAAATAGCAGTAGAAAGGCGCGAACGAAAAAAGAAGAAGGCAAGTAAAACCGCCTAAAGATTTGAGGGTGCGATCGGGAAAACTACTGAGTTGATTGGGTTTGTTGGGTGTAAATTAGATAGGCGGGGGCGATGTCTCCACTAAAAGGATTTACCCCACCCTCAGCAATTCATCAAGCTTGTTTTTTAGGTCAGGCGATGCTAGTAGTGGTCTATAAACTTCACCTTCATAGGGCTTCCAAACATATCCGAGACTGAACGATCTAAAAACCGAAGATGCTCCCGTTGCTTGCCAAACAGCTTCAGCTAAAACCAATCCAGGAAAAAGCAAGGCAGGCTCTTCAATCAATTCGCTGTAGGTTCTAAATTCATCTACTTCCATACCAACTAAAGCATACCGAAACGGTGGAGCGAACCGCAAACTCTGATACAGAAATATACCTATTTCCGTCATTAAATAAGCACTTTCTGGAGTGTCAATTCCAATCTCACTGATGCCACTTGGACAAACTCGACACCACCAATTTTCTTCTATGTCCTGAAAAATTTCTGCCCGACATTGGGAATGTCTACCGTTTGAGATCACCCAGGAAATTTCATTGAAATATTGAGCAAATTGCTGTGCTTCAGATTGCTTGGTGCCACATTCAGCCGATAAGCTAAACACCCATGCCATTGCTGTTCTCCCGTTGACTAAATTAAACTATCAAACTTTCTCCCATTCGTTTTGTGTCTGGGCCAGGGCTGCTTCATATTTCTCTAAAAGCATTGTAGCGCTTGGCAAAATACTGACATGAGTTGGACTATCTTGCACAGCTTCAATATCTCCGAGGATCTTGCTGTCGTCAATCTGCCAAAGAGGATCTTTTCCTGTTCCGCCAAATTTTGGGGGTTTGCGGAATGGTGGTAAGCCTTCGATAGAGAGGGATACAGACATTCCTTTTGTGTTTCTAATGGCTACAGTGACAGACTCCTCTGAAGACTTGCGCTCTATTTCTGGTAGTAAATAACCTTGTTCATCCAACCACTCTTTGGGCACTTGCTCAACATCAATGTCAATACTGGGTCTGACTCCCAGTAGCCTCGCGTTGCGTCCCATTTTGGGTTTACCGTTTTCTTCTGCCATGCCTCGATAATAGAGTCTTGCCATTAGCCTTTTATCAGCCCAACTCGATCGCCAGACCAATCATAATGTAATTCCTGCATTGGTTGGATGCGATCGCTCTTTGTTGTTGCAGCTAATTCGTGAGATGTCACTGCTCATTTATTTTGATTTTAGTATCAGGGAGAGCGCCCTGTGATTGCTCTCGCTTAATACAATTACTTGCGATCGCACAAACGCGGGTTTGTCCGTTTGCCGTTGTCTGTTTCAGTCGGCTCATCGTGGGGTGCGATCGCAAAACGCAGATGATTTGGAATCATCTGCGTTCATCGGCGGTTTATTAAACCCTATTAAACTGAAGCCGCAACCTTATCTAAAGGCCGCACTTGACCGAGGAATTTGCTAAGTGCATCACCTTCCACCACCTCAGTTTCCAACAGCTTCTGCGTAATTGTTTCCAACAATTCCCGATTTGCTTTCAGAATATCCAAAGCTTGCTGGTGTGCAGTTTCGACAATTTCCTTCACTTCTTGGTCGATCGCCTCCGCAGTTTGAGCACTCACCGCACGGCGGGCATTTCCCATACCATCACTGAGGAACATTGCTTGCTGGCCTCGATCGTAAGCAAGAGGCCCCAAAACCTTACTCATCCCGTAAGTTGTCACCATCCGTTCAGCTAAATCAGTCGCCCTTTGCAAGTCATTTGAAGCGCCAGTAGTAATGCTACCAAACACGACTTCCTCAGCCGATCGCCCTCCAAGCAGTGTAGCAATCTGACCGCGCAATTCCGATTCATCCAACAAGAAACGGTCTTCAGTCGGTACCTGCAACGTGTAACCCAATGCAGCCATACCGCGCGGGACGATCGAGATTTTTGACACTTCGCCGCCGCCAGTCATCGCAGCACCCACCATCGCGTGCCCGACTTCGTGGTAAGCCACAATCTTTTTCTCTTTTTCGTTGAGCACCCGGCTTTTCTTTTCTAAGCCAGCGACAACGCGCTCAAACGCCTCATAAAAGTCTTCCTGCGCTACAGTTAGTCGCTTGTTGCGGGCCGCCAACAAAGCAGCTTCATTGACCAAATTTGCCAAATCTGCGCCCGAAAAACCGGGGGTGCGAGCGGCGACGGCCTTCAAGTCAATATCCGGGCCCAACTTCACTTTTTGAGAGTGAATGTTCAAAATTTCTTCGCGGCCAGATAAATCGGGGCGATCGACTAAAACTTGGCGATCGAAACGACCGGGGCGCAACAAAGCGGCATCCAAACTTTCCGGGCGGTTAGTTGCAGCCAGCACAATTACCGTAGTATTGCCCGCCGCAAAACCGTCCATTTCAGTTAATAGTTGATTGAGAGTTTGTTCGCGTTCATCATTCCCACCGAAGCTAGCGTTACTGCTACGAGATTTGCCGATCGCGTCCAATTCATCAATGAAAATAATACAAGGAGCTTGTTTCTTAGCCTGCTCGAATAAATCTCTAACTCGGGCAGAACCAACACCTACAAACAGTTCCACAAACTCCGAACCGGAGATGCTAAAAAACGGCACGCCAGCTTCACCAGCCACTGCTTTAGCTAACAGCGTTTTGCCAGTTCCAGGAGGCCCGACTAACAGCACGCCTTTCGGAATTCTCGCGCCAATTGCCGTAAAGCGATCGGGAGTTTTCAGGAACTCAACAACTTCGACTAATTCAGTTTTAGCCTCTTCTACTCCAGCCACATCAGCAAAAGTAATTTTCGCCGATTCCCCTTCTACATAGACCTTAGCTTTGCTTTTGCCGATCGACAGCGCACCCTGTGGCCCACCGCCCTGTCTGTTCATAAAAAATTGAAAAATCGCCACAAAAATCAGCGGCGGAACCACCCAGCTTAAAACACTGCCGATCCAGCCATTTTTGGAAGGGGGAGTTGCCGCAAATTCAACGCCTTTTTCTTGCAAAAGTTTAGGAAGTTCCAGGTCAAAAATCGGCGTAGTGGAGAGCACTTGACCGGGTTTGTCGCCTTCGCCTTTTAGTTGGTAGCGAATTTCACTTTGGCCTACCGAAGCTCGCGCTACATCTTGTTCTTGAACCTGATGAACGAACAAGCTGTAAGGCACTTGCGGAATTTGGGGGCCAAACAAATTGGGTAAAAAGATGTTTGCCAGCAAAAATAAACTTGAGAGCAATAACAAGATATTGCTAATTTGTCGAAAACGAGGTGGTTGGGGCTGGTCTTTAATGGCCATTGATAACTGTCATCCTTTGATTTAAAGCAGTTTTATTCATCTATTTTCTCATCAAATACCCACACACTGTTAAGCGGATTTCCTCACTTGATCGGGTGGGTTAACCCGCTAGCACGGATTTGCTATTATTCACAATATTTTTTTAACGAACCGCGAAGACGCGAAGGACACGAAGGAAGAGAAGAGCGTTATGGTATGTAGGGTGCGCCGAAGAACACCGAATATTTATGCAGCTTCTGGGTTTAATTGAATCATTTCCCAAGTGGTATAAGTGCCGATCGCACCCCAAATCGCGTAAGGCAAAAGTAACAAAGCGGCGGTTTGAGAAATCGGCAAAACAGCCAACGTCAACACAACTCCCAAAATCTCGCCAGCCCCTCCCAAAATCGTCCCTACTTTCAGACTTTTGGCTCTGAGAGTAGCAGGAATATAAGCAACTGTTACAATTTCTAAAAGCAAGTAGAAAGCCATCAGCAGCCAAGTTTTGAGACTACCGGGTTCCTGTTCCCACACGAAAGTAGCGCTCCCGGCCCCACAAGCAAAAATCACTGTCCAAATTAACGGAATAGCAGGCTCAAAAAACATCCAATCCGGCCTTTGAAGTTTGACGGCCCAGTTAATATCGCGCAGTTTAAAAAACAGAGTGCCCATGGCGACTGAGAAAGTAACGCCGCCGATAATCATCCAAGATTCAATCATGGTTTTCAACTTTCCAATTGCTCGATCGCTCATTAAGTCGATCGTCTCAAATCCAAGCCGAACTTTGATCCGCCTTTAGTAATAACTTTTGTAAAGCCCGATGCAATTATTGCTAACCGCCCGACACATTTTTAGCAAACTCATCGCGTCCAGACACCAAATTAGCTGGAACGCCGTTAGGGTAATTTTGTGCGATTAAAGCTTGCAACTTTTGAACTCGGTTTTCAGGGTTGGGGTGAGAACTCAAAAACTCCGGTGGCGCTTCGCCCTTCCTAGCAGCACCGAGGATTTGCATCACCTCAACAATACCTCTAGGATCGTAACCAGCTTCGGTCATAAACCGAAAACCGAGCCGATCGCTCTCAAGTTCATCCGATCTACCGTACCGCAAACCGACAACTTGATTGACAGCTTGAGCAATTAATGCTGCTTGCTGACCCCCACCGCGATCGTCGCTAGTAGCCACCCCAACCGCCGTTACCAAAGACCTGCCGAACTGCTGTTTTGCCAAGTGTTCTGCACTGTGGCGCGCCACAACGTGACCGCTTTCGTGCCCTAGTATAGCGGCCAACTGAGCCTCGGAATTTAGCCGGCGCAGCAGCCCCGCAGTAATGAAAACTTGTCCCCCCGGTAAAGCAAAAGCATTGACAGTTTGGGCATCTCGCAGCAGGTGGAATTCAAACGGATAACCTGCTTGTTTCGCCGCCGAACCGTTGACAACTCGTTCGCCGACTCGATCGACATACTGCTGAATACTCTGGCTGGGATAAAGCCCCCCGTGCTGGGCAGCCATTTTATCTCGCGCTTGCAATCCCAAAACTATCTCTTGGCGGGGAGAAAGCTGCACCCGCTGTCTCTCTCCTGTTACCGGATTTTGTACGTCGTTTGTAAAATAGGTAATTGCCCCAAAAAATGCCATTAATAGCCCGATCGCGGCTCGAAATAAAAATTTATTCACAGGCTTTCACCTAAAAAGTTTAGCGAGTAGATTACCAGCTTGGCAGCTACCTCGACATCTGTCTGAAGTATTAATAATGGTAATTGGGAATTGGTAATTGGGAATTGGTAATTGGGAATTGGTAATTGATTGCGACAACAGTGCGAGCTTCTAGCTCGCGTTCCGATAGCTCGCGAGCTAGAAGCTCGCACTACACAACAACAATAACACTCGGCGATTACCCGCACATGATATAACAAATAACAAGTAACAAATAACAAGCAACCAATTACCAATTCCCAAATTCCCAATGTTTCAAGCTACCCGCCGCCGCCTCGCTATTTGGTACACTGCCGTTACTGCTGTATTGTTACTTGTATTCGCCACAGGTTTCTATTTTTACGTCCGCAATACTTTGATCGATCGCATAGATGACACCCTCCATCACGTTGTCGAAGTAATAGAGCGAACTCTCGTTATCGAACCGCTCAATTTCCCTATTACCACAGATAAAAATAAATTGCAAGTTAATATTCAAGCCAGTTTTCGAGACAGCACCGATGCAGTAGAAGACGACCACATTGATTTAGAATGGTTCAGTCCTACGGGTGAATTGCTGTGGTCTACTTTATCGGAACCGCTGAATATTCCCATTCACGCTAACCGTACAGGCGAAACAGTTTGGATCATTAATAATAAGTTACAGTCCGATCAAAACTATTCCCTCAGACAAGTAACGCAGCGAGTAGAAACTGGCCGCCAAGTTCTGGGATATTTGCGAGTTAGCCATCCTTGGTTTGAAGTGACAAAACCCATCCGCCAATTAATTCTTGATTTGATTTTGGGCGCGGGTTTAACTCTAATTGGCGTGGCGGCTATTGGCTGGCTGCTGTCGGGATTGGCGATGGCACCGATACGGGAGTCTTACGGGCGTCTCAAACAGTTTACGGCTGACGCTTCTCACGAACTCAGAAATCCGATCGCCACTATTCAAACTAACGTCCAAGTAGCTTTGGCGGAACCGGATATCGAACCGCAGCAGCATCAACAGCTACAAGTTATTGAACGTCTCACGCGCCGTTTGGGGCGCTTGGTTGATGATTTGCTGTTTTTAGCCAGACAAGACAGCGGTATCGTGCAGCAGCAGTGGATTGATGTTCCTCTCGATGCTTTGTTGATGGAGGTAATTGAAGAACAACAGGCGATCGCCACTACCCAAAATCTCTCTCTTTCTTTGGAAATTGTCGATCTGCCCAACGCTGAGGAAAACTTTACACTGTTAGGCGACTGGGATCAACTAGCCCGACTTTTTACCAATCTCGTCAGCAACGCCGTCCAGTACACGCCCTCTGGCGGTCAAATTCAAGTAGAATTGCAGCTTGCAGCTAAAAACAAAAGAAATTCGGCGATGTTAAATCCAGCACTGCAAATAAAAGTAACAGACACCGGCATCGGGATTTCCGCAGAAGCCCTGCCGCATTTATTCGATCGATTCTACCGCGCAGATCCCGCCCGCACCCACCGCAGCGCCGCCGGTTCCGGTTTAGGATTAGCCATCGCCAAAGCAATTGTCGAAAATCACCGCGGCCAAATCCGCATTGACAGCCAAGTCGATCGAGGTACCGCCGTTACCGTCACCCTCCCCGCCCACAAATCAGAACAATTCCGCCTTTAAAACTTCCCCTCTTCCTCTCTTCCTCTGCGCCCTCTGCGCCCTCTGCGGTTTAAAAAAAATCTACCCCTCAAACCCTTATTCTTCCTACCTCGCGCCCAAACCCAGCTATTAAAATTCATTTCCGCCATAGATTAACATAAACGTTGTTGGACAACCTCGATCGAACTTGTGAGGAGTTATTTATGTTTCGCCACAATCTACCGTTTAAAAAAATCAGCTTGCTAGCAGCCACCTGCGGAGGTTTACTCGTTAGTCTCGCAACACTTTCCCAGGCCGGCGGCCCCCCGCCCCAACAAGGAAAACCCGTGTCCCAACCCGCAGAAACTCCCGCAGCCACTGAAGAGCCCGTCAGCGAACCAACTCCGGCTGCGAGTCCGGGCCTCAGCGGGATGCCCTCTACACCAACAGACGCGCCTGCCCGCTTCCCCATGCCCAGTGCGCGAGTTACGCCTGCCGAAGGCATGATAGTAATTAAACTGGTGAATACCACCAATGCTGTCATCAATTATCAAATCGTAGGCGTCACCCAGCCGCGCACTCTGGGCGAACAATCTGAAATTTTGCTTCAAGCCCTCAAAGTGCCCATCACCCTCACTTATCAGCGCCCAGACGGCGGATTGGTACTGGTTCGCCCCCAAGCAACCGCGATGCCGGGAATGTTGCAAGTCAGTTTCGGCGCGACAACTGACTTGGCCGCTGATACAAAATCCCTGGAAATTCAGGAAGATGGCAAGGTAATTTTGAATTAGTCATTAGTCATTAGTCATTAGTTATTAGTTATTAGTTATTAGTTATTAGTTATTAGTTAGCTGCTATCAATAACCAATAACTAATACCTAATCTGACTTATGTCTTAGTCCGCCGGGGCGGACTTTGTTTTTGTAGACGCGATTTCAAGACCCGAATTAACCATCGACAACAGGGCTATTGAGGACACCGCACTGTGCCGTTTCCCTACGCGAAAATCTCGATACCGAAAACGTCGTAGCACGGGCGAGGAATCGCCCGCCTTCGCCCTCGCTTGGATGTAACCATCGCCCTAATTTTAGGGAAACGGCACGGCGCCGTCTCCTGATTTCGGGTAACAGGTAAAATCAACCGGATTAGATGATGGAATTATCGGATCGCGAGTGCGATCGGATATAACTGAGACTTTGTTTGACAAGAAGCGATTTCACTCGCCGAGTAACAAAGGAGGTAACTTAGTAAAAGGTAAATCCTCGTTGACTGCATCAATTTCTTCCTGTTCTCTTTCGTTGATTTGACCGATATAAGACTTGAGAATTTGAGCCAGACGGTTGTTATAAAATCGGTGCAAACTATAATTTGGCGTAGCTGGAAAGCCGCGCCGTTTTTTGTGCCGTCCGCCGGCACCGGGATCGAAGCTTTGGATGCCCCGATCGATCGCCCATTCGATCGGCGTATAGTAACAAGCATCGAAGTGCAAGCAGTCGATTTCCTGCAAACTTCCCCAATAACGCCCGTACAGTCGATCGCCCTTATACAAACAAAAAGACATACCCACCGGGTGTCTCTCATCTTCCTTGTCGTAGGCGGCGACAAATAAAACTCGATCGCGATAATTGTGGTGCAACTGTTCAAAAAATCGCTTAGTCAGATACTTGCTTCCCCACCAACCAAATTTGTCGCAAGTATTCTCATAAAAAGCATACATTTGAGCAAACATAGCTTGAGGAATTTCATCGCCCGTCAGCGTTTTTATCAACAAACCAGCTTGGTCAACGGCTTTGCGTTCGCGCTTGATATTGCGGCGCTGGTTGGCATTAAATGCGCCTAAATAATTGTCAAAATTTTGATAGCCTTGATTTTGCCAAATATAGCTGTGGTGCAGCCAAGCGCTGAAACCGTGGCGTTCCATGCGCTGCCGCCATTCGGGATCGACATAAAGGAAATTGCAGCCGGAGATATTGTGGCGATCGCAAAAATGGTCGATCGCGCTTACCATTACTCCAGTTAACTCGTCTTCATCTTCCCCCTCGGCAATCAAAAACCGATAGCCTTCAGCCGGAGTAAACGGCGTCATTCCCATTAGTTTGGGATAATACTGAACACCCAAACGTTGGGCTAAATCCGCCCACTGATTATCGAATACAAATTCGCCGTAACTGTGACTTTTGACATAAAGTGGCGCGCAAGCAATCAACTGTTTGTCTCGCCAGACTGTTAAGTGATGCGGTAGCCAACCGGTTTTACCTGTCGCACTGCCCGAGACTTCGAGATTGTTCAGCCAATCCCATTCCAGAAATGGAGTTTTTAGTGGCATCGCCAGGGCATCCCACGACGCTTGCGGGATTTCGCCTATTTTGCTAATCCAGGCTACAGAATATTCAGGTTTTGGCTGTTTCAGCATAGGGAGATTTGTGCGTAGAGCGATCGAACTTCATTTAAGTTAATATAATTTCCCCTCTTCGACACTTGTTACCAAGCAGAGCCTGGTAACGCAGATCCAGAAGCTCTGCCTCGATTTTCCTTGGGCTGGCGAGGCAGAGCCTCGCTTACATGGGTTCCCAGGCAGAGCCGGGGAACCAGTGAAATGCGCGACTATCGATCGACCCGATAATGCAAAAATACCTCTTGTCCCACCTGTTTAACCGCCAAAAGCTCCAATTTTGGAGCTAAATCCGCCAAAAAACCCTTTCCCTCCACTGGTGTCGGTGCATCCGCGCCACCCAAAATTAACGGGCAAACCGTCAGCCAAAGTTCGTCTACCAAGCCCGCAGCCAGCACAGACGCTACCAGTTTCCCCCCGCCCAGAATCGCCAAACGTTTGATACCTAAGCTTGCTAGCTGTTGAAACGCATCAATCCAATCAATTTCTCCACCTGCGGTTTTTGCATAGATAATTCGATCGAACATCGAAGGAAGAAGGAAGAAGGAAGAAGGAAGAGGGAAGAGGGAAGAAGGAAGAGGAGACGGCAATGCCGTTTCCGTACTGTCTTGCCCTGTCAGCAGCCAGCGAGGCACCGGTTGCTGGAAAAATCGCAAGTTTGGGTCAAATTGGGACGATCGCGAACATACAATTTGCACCGGTTGTGGGGGCTTCCCTTGCAGTTCTCTCTGTTTGAGCAATTCCGGCGAAATTACTCTCATCGTCGTTCCATAAGCCTGTAAAGTGCCGTTGCCGAACAAAACCGCGTCACTTGCTGCTACTTGCTGTTCGAGGTGGGCTTTGTCCTTGGCAGAACCGAATCTCGCGGGCGATCGGACTGCATCTGCAATTTTACCGTCCGCACTAATCGCGAGTATTACTGTGGCGTGAGGTTCAGTCATGACTTATCAGAATTTCCCAGAACATTTAACTGTAGCAATTCACAACTATTTGTAAAGTTTGTTTTCAACTCGCTCGTACTGGTTTTATTTGACGGATAATGTGGGTTTATTTATTTTGCAACCCCAGCGATCGCCCTAGCAAAGTATTTACTTTTCTTTACAAACAGCCGATCAAAAAACGGCGCGACAGGTAAAAATTTCTTTGCAGACTTCAAATGCGTCGCGCGATCGACTAGAGTAAAAAAAATGGCTTTATCCGTTTATTCATCGCAAAGGAAACAAAGCTCATGGTTCAACGCGGTTCTACAGTTCGGATTCTCCGCAAAGAATCCTTCTGGTATCAAGAAGTGGGCACCGTTGCTACGGTAGACCAAAGCGGCATTAAATACCCAGTTATCGTTCGCTTTAACAGCGTAAATTATGCAGGCGTCAACACCAACAACTTCGCCCAAAGCGAATTAGTGGAAGTAGCAGCACCCAAAGCAAAAGCGAAAACAGGGACTCCAGTAGCTTCCGGCGGCAAACAAACCACGCTGGACGAGAAAACGCGGAAAACCGGCAGCGGTGGCGCCCCCCAGCAGCCGAAAACTTCAACCGACAGCAAACCCGGTGCCGAAGTGACCGGCAGCGTCGAAGGTTCGCCAAATCAAGGAACAGAACAACGCTAATTGTGCCAGAACTGCCAGAAGTTGAAACTATTTGCCGGGGTTTGAATCAAGCAACCCTCGAACGAGAAATTTTGGGCGGGGATGTGTTGTTAAACAGCACGATCGCCCGCTCAATCTCTGCGACCGATTTTTTGACGAAACTCAAAGGAAAGTCGATCGCCCGCTGGTACAGACGCGGCAAATACCTCCTGGCAGAACTATCTCAATACCCAGAAGGAGAAAGGGAAAAAGGGAAAGGGGGAGAATTTAGGGATCAAACTCCAAGTTCTTCCACTCTTCCTTCTTCCTTCTTTCCTCTTCCTTCTTCCTTCCTCGTTCCTTCAAAAGCCGGCTGGCTGGGCGTTCACCTGCGGATGACCGGGCAACTGCTGTGGGTGAACCGATCCGAACCCCTGCAAAAACACGCGCGAGTGCGGCTGTTTTTTGAAGGAAACCAAGAACTGCGCTTTGTAGACCAGCGCACCTTCGGGCAAATGTGGTACGTGCCACCAGAAACCGAGGTTTCCAGCACCGTCATCGGTCTGAAACTCTTAGGCCCCGAACCGTTTTCAGAGGAATTTACAACAGAATATTTGACCCGCAAGCTGCACCGGCGGGCGCGACCCATAAAAACAGCTTTGCTAGACCAGGCACTGATAGCTGGTTTGGGCAATATTTACGCAGACGAAACTTTGTTTTTGTCGGGAGTGATGCCCACAACTCTGTGCGCGGATTTGACCGCAGAGCAAATTGGGCGCATCCATACAGCTATTATTCAAGTTTTACAGAAGGCGATCGCATCCGGGGGCACCACTTTTAGCAATTTTCTCAACGTCCAAGGTGTCAACGGCAACTACGGCGGCGTCGCTTGGGTGTACAATCGCGCCGGTCAACCCTGCCGCACTTGCTCCACAACCATCGAACGTATAAAATTAGCAGGGCGATCGACTCATTTTTGCCCCATTTGTCAGACATAGCAAGCAGTTAATGGATTTTAGGCTTTAGATTTTAGATTTTAGATGTACCCCACGAATCGCACCCCTTTATTCCTTAGTCCGCTTGGATTGGACTTCGTTTGTTTAGTAGCGATTTCAATCGCCGAGTGACTTTCCAGCCAAATCTAGATTAAAATTTGTATAGTTTTTTAAACTAAACAAAGCAAGTTATGGCAATCAAGAAAGGCAGTATAGTTCGCGCTGTACGCGAAAAATTGGAAAACAGTCTAGAAGCCAAAGCCAGCGACCAGCGCTTTTCCTCGTATATATTTGAAACAAAGGGCGAAGTGATGGATGTTCGCGGCGACTATGCCTTCGTCAAATTTGGCAAAGTTCCCACCCCCAATATTTGGCTGCGGGTAGACCAACTCGAAGATTTTAAGTAACTCACCACAACTAAACCTCACTGTTCTTAATGTAGCGAAGGGTGCACACCGCGCACCTTTCCCCAATTAAGCTGATTGCTAAAATCTAAAATCTAAAATCTAAAATCTAAAACCCAATGAATTCTCCATCAAACCGCGTATCAATTATTGGTGCAGGCAAAGTCGGCAGTACGTTAGCCCAGCGAATTGCTGAGAAAAATCTGGCAGATGTAGTATTGCTAGATATTGTGGAGGGTTGGCCGCAAGGCGTTGCTTTGGATTTGATGGAAGCCAGGGGAGTGGAACGCCACGATCGCCAAATTGTCGGTACAAATGATTATACAGATACGGCAAACTCAAATATCATAGTAATTGCCGCCGGAGTGCCGCGCAAACCCGGTATCAATCGGGAAGATTTAATTAAAATCAATGCTCGAATTGTCACCGAAGCCACAAAACAGGCGATCGAGCATTCTCCCGAAGCAATCTTAATCACAGTCACAAATCCCCTAGATATCATGACTTATTTAGCTTGGGAAGCTGCGGATTTGCCAAAACACCGAGTCATGGGTATGGGGGGAGTTCTCGACTCCGCCCGCTTTCAAACTTTTATTGCCATGGAATTGGGCGTTTCAATTGCTGAAATCAATGCAACTGTCATCGGTTCTCACGGCGATTTGATGGTTCCTTTGCCCCGCTATTCTACTGTCAACGGTATTCCCATCAATCAACTTATGGATGCTGGGGCGATCGATCGACTCGTACAGCGGACTCGCCACGGTGGCGCAGAAATTGTAAAATTGATGAAGACTGGTAGTGCTTATTTTGCACCCGCATCTGCTGTGTGTTTGATGGTAGAATCTATTTTATTTAATCAGTCCCGACTCTTGCCTTGCTGCGTTTATTTGCACGGCGAATACGGCGTGCAAGATATCTTTTTAGGAGTGCCCTGCCGCTTGGGAACTCAGGGAGTCGAACAATTAGTGGAACTCGAACTCAGCGATACTGAAAGAGCAGCCTTTATCGAGTCGGGCAAATTGGTTGCCCAAAATATTGAGGAAGCGAAGGCAATACTGAAAACTGCTTCTTAAGCTTGTAGCAATTCGTTTAGCACAGCCGCCTGCTCGCCACTTCAATATAATAATTTATATTGAGTATGACAGTGCGATCGCTCTTTCCTAAGTTGGATTCTAGGATTTAAACCTCGCTTTGATAAATATTATTAATCATGCTTGTTAGGCTGTATTTCACAAGCATAAAATGGGTAGCAAAGAACCGATATATAAACACAACATTGTAGTCTCGCAAATGTGGTAATAGAGCAAAAATTGGCAAAAGCAGTTAAATTTTTATTCGCGACAATGGCATCGAAATTTCTCTCAAAATTTAAGCAATAATCTTCCATGTTTTCTTGACTAAACCACCAAGCAGTTGGTTTTGGGTTATCTCTCACACGCGATAGTATTGCAGAACCACACGGTTGCACTTTAAAGGTAGAAAGCGAAATGGGACTTTATACCAAATTTATCCTTTTGGCGTTAATAATAAAAAGGTGACAATTTCAACTGCAGGCGAGCCAAAAAAATGTCAAAATTAGTCAGAGACGCTGGGAGCATCTCATATTTGTAAAAACACTTCTTCTGGCTTCTTCCTTCTGACTCTTTCCCCGCAGCAAGAGAGCCTCGCAGCAAGAGAGTCTCAAAACTCCAATTTCTAGCTTGCCTGCTTTCATTGAGATGCTCCCTAGACGCTCCTCCCGATCGCGCAATGGAACCGGGTTTCTTCGTTCCACTTTCGGAGTTTCCCTGAATTAATTACGTTAAGAAACCGGGTTGATGTTTAAGTTTTGTTAGCATTATTCTCAATAATTGACATTTAATGAAGTAGCAAATTATGCCACTTTTTCAGTAAATATACGGCAGCTAAGATGGTCGATTGACCTCCAAATCTCGAAAAAATACGGAAATGCAGTGTGAGTAGCTGCTAAGTGCTAGCAGAAGGAGGAGAATAGGTTCTTTGCCTTTTTGAGTTACCAGACTCAACTTGCAGAGCGCTATTGAGATGCCATCAACCTCGATACCAAAACGCAAAATAACTAAATAAAAAGCATTATGTTTCATGAATACCTGTATCACGAAGTCTGCAACCTGCGCGAGAAACTAGCTCATCTAGAAAGAGAAACGCAGTCTCAAACCTGGTTCAAAAAGCTGCAAGCGCTGATGGGAGTTATTAGCAAAATTCGTGAATCCCTAGACTTAGAAACAATATTCAAAATCACAGCCACCGAAGTTCGGCAACTCCTAAATGCCGATCGAGTCGCCGTCTATCGCTTCTTTCCCGAATCCGAATTGAACGAGGGCGAAGTAGTCTCCGAAGACGTACTGCCCCAATACAGCCCATCTTTGGGAACCAAAATCCGCGACTACTGCTTCGGCGAACAATTTGCAGCCAAATACACCAAAGGATACGTTCAAGCAGTCACGGACATCTACAAAGCGCGCTTGAGCCCTTGTCACCTCAAAATCCTCAAGCGGTTTCAAATCCGAGCCAACTTAGTCGTACCGCTGCTGCAAGGGCAACATTTGTGGGGATTGCTGTGCATTCACTCCTGCGGTCAACCCCGCCAGTGGCAAGAAGACGAAATCGAATTTGCCAGACAAGTAGGCGACCATTTAGCAGTTGCCATCTACCAAGCCGAACTACACTTGCAAACCCAGAGGCAAATAGCAGAAATCGAATCCACGCAGCAGAAACTCCGCGACAGCGAGCAAAAATATCACCAAATTCTCGATTCGATCGGCGATATGGTATTAGTCAAAGGCCCCAAATCCAAAATTGTTTGGGCAAATCAAGCATTCCGCGATTATTACGGCATGACTCAAGAGGAACTTCAAGACATCGTAGACGCACCTTTCGCCGATCCCGACAATACTCTCCAGTACGTCAGAGATGACGCCTTCGTATTTGACACCGGACAGACTCTGCAAATTTCGGAAGAACCGGTGACGCGCTACGACTCAGAAGTGCGGCTGTTCAGCACCGTCAAAACCCCGATCCGCAACGCAGACGGCGAAATCGTCATGACTGTCGGCGTCTCCCGCGACATGACGGAACGCAAAGCCGCAGAAGAAGCCGTCAAAGCCAGCGAAAGCAAATACCGCAGCCTGGTAGAAACCTCGCAAGACATGATTTGGTCGGTCGATGCGATCGGGCGCTACACCTTCGTCAACCCAGCAGTTAAGTACATCTACGGTTACGAACCAGAAGAAATGATCGGTCGCCCGTTCTCCGACTTTGTGACACCAGAACAAAACCAGAAAGATTTAGAAGTGTTCGCCCGCCTGTTGGCCGGAGAATCACTTTTCCAGTACGAAACCACCCAAATTGCCAAAGACGGCAGCATGAAACATTTGATGTTTAACGCCATCACCCTGTACGACGAAACCGGAAACTTCCTAGGCACCACTGGTACAGCCGCCGACATTACCGATCGCAAGCGAGCAGAAGCAGCCTTACAACACGCCAACGCAGAACTAGAGCGTAGAGTAGAAGCACGCACGGCCGAACTGCGACAGACTTTTGCCGCCCTCAGTGCCAGCGAAGCCAGGTTCCGGACGATCGCGGCCACCATCCCCGGAGCTCTGTTCCAATTTTGCAGCAGCCAGGGAGTTTGGCGCATTGACTACATGAGCGATCGCATCTTCGATATTACCGGCGTCACAGCAGCAGAAATGATGCGAGACATTACCTGCTTAATTTCCCGCGTCCACCCCGAAGACTTGGAAGGCTACATCGCTTCGGTGAACGAGACCATAGAAAACCTATCCCCCTGGCACTACGAAGGGCGGTTAGTCAAGCCCGACGGTGAGATTCGCTGGTGGCAGGGCGACTCCATGCCTACCCGCAGCGAGAACGGCGAAATCGTATTTTGCGGTGTCCTGCTCGACATCACCGATCGCAAAGTTGCCGAAACCGCCATCCGCCACAGCCAGCGGCAGCTACAAGAAGCCCAGAGACTCGCCCACGTCGGCAATTGGGAACTCGACGCAGCCACCGAAACCCTCACTTGGTCGGAAGAACTTTTCCGCATCTTCGGGCTCGAACCGGCCCCCATCGCGCCCAACATAGCCGAACAGGTAGCTCTGATTCATCCAGAAGATTTGGAATTGTGGCAAACTCAAGTGCAGCGGGGACTCGCAACAGGCATCCCTTTTGATTTTGACTTTCGCCTTTACCGTCCCGACGGCATCTTGCGACACGTGAACGCCGTGGGCAGAGCCGAAACCGATGTTAACGGCAAGGTGCTAAAACTGTTCGGTACGGTGCTCGATATTACCGATCGCAAAGCCGCCGAAGCAGCACTAAGGCAAGCAGCAGTCGAGTTAGAAGACAGAGTGAGCGATCGCACGGCCGAACTTTCCCAAGCAGTCACGCAATTAGAACAAGAAATTGGCGATCGCAAACAGGCAGAAGCAGCGCTGCAAGTTTCCGAGCAAAACCTGCGAACCATATTTAACAATGTCTACGATGCTATCTTGATTCACGATTTAGAAGGAAATATTCTCGATGTCAATAATCGAATGTTAGAAATGTACGGAGTTACCAGTGAGCAAGCAACAAAATTATCAATTAAAAACCACTATTCAAGTGGCGACAATCCCATTGAAAAAATGGAAGAACTTTGGGAAAGAGTATTAGCCGGCGAAACACCCCGCGTGGAATGGAAAGCGAGGCGTCCCAACGACGGTTCAACTTTTGATGCAGAAATTGCCCTGTCCAGAATTCATCTCAACGGTAATCTCAGCATCATTGCCAACATCCGAGATATTAGCGATCGCAAACAGGCAGAAGCAGAACTCCAACACGCCCAACAGTTTATGGAGTCCGTACTCAAAACCATACCCGTAGGAGTAGTTGCTAAGGATGCTCAAGAACTGCGGTTTGTGCTGTGGAACCCGGCCGCCGAAGAGTTGCTCGGTTTCAGTGCAGCAGAAGTTATGGGTAAAAATGATTACGACTTTTTCCCAACAGAACAAGCTGATTTTTTCACCGCCAAAGACCGGGAAGTGCTCAACAGCGGGCAAATTGTAGACATCGCCGAGGAAGAGATTGAAACGAGCCAAGGAGAAACGCGGATATTTCATACCAAGAAAACAGCAATACTCGATGCTGATGGCAAACCGCAATATCTATTAGCTGTCACCGAAGACATTACCGATCGCAAGCGTGGAGAAATTGCCTTGAGGCGATCGGAAGCCCGACTCAGACAGCAGGCCGATCGAGAAAAATTGCTCAACAACCTCACGACTCAAATCCGCAATTCCCTCGATTTCGACAGCATTATTGCTGTCGCCGTCCAAGAAATTCGGGCTTTCATGCAGATCGATCGGTGCTATTTTTCCTGGTACCGCAGCGAACAAGAAGAGGCTTTTTGGGAAATTATTCAAGAATCTCGCAGAAGAGAACTTCCCAATTTAATAGGTTGCTATAAAGCTTCTGACTTCGGCACTATAGGAGAACAGATGTTGCGTCTAGAAACGCTACAAATCGATGATGTCGGAGCGATCGCAGACCCTGTTTGGAGACGGTCTCTTAACTCTATGGGCTACCAATCTGTGTTGGCAATTCCGATGCAGGCACTTTCGGGAGTAGTGAGCGTTGTTACCTGCGCCCACTCCGCTGCTGTGCGACCCTGGAGTGAGGGCGAAGTAGAATTATTGCAAGCGGTTACAGTTCAATTGGCGATCGCTCTCAACCAAGCCGATCTTTACGCCCAAACTCGCAATAAAGCTCTCGAATTAGAACAAACATTGCAGAAATTAACCAGCACTCAATCGCAGTTAATTCAAAATGAAAAAATGTCAAGTCTCGGTCAACTTGTGGCAGGAGTTGCCCACGAAATCAACAACCCAGTTAACTTTATTTACGGCAATCTCAGCCACGCCAACGACTATACCCAAGACTTGCTACACCTGATCGAACTTTACCAAAATCACTATCCCGATCCAG
This sequence comes from Microcoleus sp. N9_B4, assembly GCF_036701635.1. Taxonomy (NCBI): domain Bacteria; kingdom Bacillati; phylum Cyanobacteriota; class Cyanophyceae; order Oscillatoriales; family Microcoleaceae; genus Microcoleus; species Microcoleus sp. N9_B4. Next base: position 103,199 of record NZ_JAUBRC010000006.1, read on the forward strand.
TCCCAGAAATTCAAGAGGAAGTAGACAATATTGAACTCGACTTTCTGATGAAAGACTTGCCAAAGTTGCTTTCTTCAATGAAAGTTGGTGCAGACAGAATTCAACAAATTGTTGCTTCTCTCCGCACATTTTCCCGCATGGACGAAGCGGAAATGAAAGCAGTCAACATCCACGACGGCATAGATAGCACTCTGATGATTTTGCAGCACCGGCTCAAAGCTAAACACAACCATCCAGAAATTGAGGTAATTAAAGAATACGCTCAACTGCCCTTAGTAGAATGTTATGCCGGACAGTTAAATCAAGTATTTATGAACATCTTGAGCAATGCTGTGGATGCTTTGGAAGAACGGGATCTGCGCCGTTCTGCTGAGGAAATGCGGCAAAAGCCCAGCAACATCCGCATCCGCACTGAAATATCGCCAGCGGGCAAAGTAATCATTCGGATTGCTGACAACGGGCCGGGAATACCGGAGACTGTCGGCACTCGGCTTTTTGACCCGTTTTTTACCACTAAACCTGTGGGTAAAGGCACTGGGATGGGCTTGTCAATTAGCTATCAAATTGTTACAGACAGACACAACGGGTCGCTCAAATGCACTTCTTCGCCGGGACAGGGTACAGAATTGGCGATCGAGATTCCCCTCAAAGCTAATTGTTAATGAGGAATTGGTAAGTTGTAATTGGCAATTGGCAATTGCGAAAGCGTTACTTTGCGTCAGTTTGGTAATTATTTTCAACCATCTAAAATCCGCTAGCCTCGTCGGGCGTAAAATTTAGTCAACAATCAGTAATCACGGACGGTACAACCGGAATTGATATCATTCATATGCGTAAATCTGTGTTTGTCTGCCCTGATCTGCTGTTTTAAAAAGATAATTCCTTAACCGCAGATGACAATTGATTAACGCGGATTCACGCAGAGGTCGAGAATAGAGATAGGAAGAATTCCGATGCTAACAGATTTGATATCATCACCTACAATCTAATTTTGATGCGCCATTTATTCCCTGGTGCATCAGTTTTGAAATTGTGAGTTTGTAGCAAAAATGTCTTCACAGGGTGACGCATCATTTTCCAATCAGTCCCTCACTCAGTCTATAATTGCTCTATTACCGAGATTGATCAGTATTTCTGTCACTGCGAAACTGTCCAAAGGTTTAGAAAACCAATATCCCTGAGCTAATTCGCAGTTTAGTTCTCGAAGCTGTGCTAACTGTTCGCCTGTCTCTACACCTTCGGCGATCGCATTTAATCCCAAATTGTGAGCCAAAGTTACGATCGCCCGCACAATCTGCAAAGGCTGACCCCCGTCGTCACCATTTTCGACAGCCCCCAAGCGGCTCACAAAAGATCGATCGATCTTCAGTGTATCCAGCGGAAAACGGTGCAAGTAACTCAAAGACGAATAGCCAGTACCGAAATCATCGATCGACAATCGAATATTTCTACTTTTTAATTGGGCTAGCACAATATTGGCTTTCTTCACATTTTCCACGATCGCGCTTTCAGTAATCTCCAACTTTAAACAACTTGGATCGCAGCCAGCTTCTGCTAAAATGTCATCTATTTCCTCGATTAAATTCGGCATACCTAACTGTTTAGGAGAGAGATTGACGCTCATTGTTAATTGCGAAGGAGCAATAATTGGTAATTTCAAATTCGGAATTGGTACCTGGGAACTTGTACTGAACGTAGCCGAAGTATTGGTAATTGGTAATTGGGAATTGGTAATAGAGGAGTGAAAATCGCTAATCGGGAATTGGTAACTGGGAATTGGTAATTTTTTACCGATTATTTCTTCCCTGTGACCAATACTGGGGCTACGGTCAGTAAAAGTTCCGTGTTCCTCATTCCCTGTATCCGTTACATCAGTTACATCCCCTACTTTGCCCGTTACCCTCTTCCCTCTTTTTACCCGGAGCGAAGTCGAAGCGCCTGTTTCCTTCTGGTTACGCTGAGCGACTTGCCCAGAGTGAAGCAGAAGGGAGTCGAAGGGCCTTGTTCCGACTTCCATTGGACTTCTTCCCTGTTCCTCGGTTAACATTTCTTGCCAAATACGCAATTGCTGACAAGCTTGCCGCAGCACCCAGGCCCCCAGAGGCACGATCAAACCTGTTTCTTCAGCTACAGGGATAAAAGTAGACGGCGGAACTAGACCCCGAACAGGGTGGTGCCAGCGCACCAAGGCCTCAAAACCTTCGATCGCACCGCTGGCGATCGAAACAATCGGTTGGTAGTGCACGATAAAGTGCGAACATTGATCTTTTGTCTCCCCTAATTCCTCTTTGCCCAAAATAGCCAACCGCAGGTCAGTTTCTAACTGCAACAGCGACATAGTTTGGTCGTGCATCGCCAAATTAAACACCTCGTGGCGGGCCTTGCCCAAAGCTTTAGCGCGGTACATAGCGATGTCAGCATCGCGTAGGAATTCTTCCGGGTGAGTGTACGAATTCGATTCGCCACTGTCGGTGGCTTCGCCTCGACTGAAAACAATGCCAATGCTAGCAGTGGTAAATACTTCGTGTCCTTCCAGATGAAACGGCTTCGTCAGTTCTGTTTGGATCTTTTTAGCTGCGAGGGTGGCATCGCTGAGGCTGGGAATGTGGTCTAGCAGGATGGTGAATTCGTCTCCCCCCAGCCGGGCGACGGTATCAGAAGCCCGGACACAGGTTTGCAGCCGCTCCGCAAGGGCAATTAGCAGTTTGTCTCCTAAAACGTGTCCTAAAGAATCATTAACTACTTTGAAGCGGTCTAAATCTAGGAAAAGTAAACCAAATTTGTAATCGGGGGACTGATTGGATCGGCGGATGGCTTGTCCTAGCCTGTCGATGAACAAAACGCGGTTGGGCAAACCCGTCAGCGCATCGTGAAAAGCGCCGTGCAGCAGTTGCCGTTCTACTCGCTTGCGCTCGGTGACATCTCGGATAATAATCTGGGCAGCAGTCGAGCCTTGATAAGTAGCGGGGATGCCGGCAACTTCAACGTCTATTATTTGTCCGTCGAGCCGCATCAGTTTTTGTTCGGCCAGGTCGATCGGCTGATTTTCTGTCTCGACTAGCCGAATGCGCTCTCTGGCTGTTTCCACATAGTTTGGATGAACGAAATGCAATACCGGAAAGCCGATTAGCGCCTCGGGAGAACTCGCACCCAAGAGTTTCGCGCCCGCAGCATTGATGTAGGCGATTTTCCCTTGACTGTGAACGGCGATCGCTTCGGGAGATAGTTCTACTAAACGGCGATAGCGTTCTTCACTTTCTTTGAGAGATACTATCAACTCGCATCGCTCTTTTTCTGCTTGCTGGCGTTCGACTTCCATTTGGTGAACCGCCAGGATTTTACCAATACTTTGAGCCATCAATTCTATGATTTCTATTTCCTCGTACTTGAATTTTCTTTTTTTTATTTCTCGCGAACTAAAACTTAATGTACCGTAAGTTTTATTGTTAACAAATATCGGAGTTCCGATGTAAGATTCCGACTGACAGTTCTGATAAGCAGGATGTTCGCGCATCTCAATATCTCCTCCTATATGAGAATACGCAACTGTTTTATTAAGTTTAATGACTGCCGCGCAGTAAGTATCGCTGAGGTTCAATTCTAAGCCTCGCACGAAGTATTGTAAATCTGTTTTAGCTGCTCGGACAATAAAAGTCTCGCTGTCTACTTCAGCCATGATGCCCATAGAAAGTCCAAACATCAAACAGCCTGCTGTTAGATAATCGTCAACCAGTTCTTCAAAGTTTTGATAATGATAAGTGGTAATCCGGTGCAAGTGTTTGAGATTAGCGCTAAAAGCTGCTAAAGCTTGAGAATTTAAAAATAATTCTTCTTCCGAGCGCTGGCGATCGGTAATGTCTGTTTGCACTCCAATAAAGTGGGTTAAGTGTCGCCGCGAGTTGTAAACCGGAGCGATCGACAGTTCGTGCCAAAAAGGCGTGCCGTCTTTCCGAAAGTTGCGTAATATAACTTGAGATTCTCTGCCTTCTTCAATCGCAATTCGCAATTGTTTGGCAGCGGGGGTGTCAGTGTCTGTCCCCTGCAAAAATCGGCAATTTTTCCCCATTAACTCGTCTCTGCTATAACCAGTAATCCGCTCAAAACTGGGATTTACATAAATAATCGGATTATCTGCAACGGTTGCGTCGGTGATGGCAATGCCGTTGCTGCAACTTTCGATCGCCCGTTCCATCATTTGTAAGCGCTCTTGCGATAGAATGCGCTCGATCGCCGCAGCTAAAACGTTGGCGATCGCTTCTACAAAATAAACGTCATCTTGACTGAAAACCCGCCTTTGGCTGGTATGAACCCCCAAAATGCCCCAGGCCGGCGAGGAGGAACTGTTTGTTGGCTCTGCTTGTCCCCAGTTCCTCCCCAGTCCTCGATTGCCGGGAATGATCACAGTGACGCCGCTGACAGCCCGGTGGTTGTGCAGCAGCGGCAACTCGCTAAAGCGCGTTTCCACCCGCAAATCTTCGACGATTGTCGGTTCGCCCACTCGCAATGTGTAACCTGCTTGCGATCGGGCAGAAGCAGTAACAGTAGCGCTGCCGACGAGGCCCGGCTGCCAGCCAACCCCCGCTCGCAGCATAAAAGCATGACCAAAGGGCAACAGTTCTAACACCTGGCAATAATCAACGTCCAGGGTTTGAGCAATTAAAACCGCAGCTTTGTCCATCAGTGCGGACAAATCTGTTTCGGCTAGGGCCTGCTGCCCCAAGTAAGCGACGGCCGCTTGCTGGCGGGCCCGCGAGTGGATTGACGTGAGCAATTCCTGCTCCTTGGCGGCCGCTCGCTTCCGATCCGTAATGTCGCTGAACACCGACAGAACAGCTTTCCCTGACACCAATGTCAGATACCGCATCGATACACTTGCCCAAAACAGCGTGCCGTCAGCTTTTTTAAGCCGGACTTCTGTCTCGCGGACGTGTCCGTTGCGGGCGAGCCGCACCATCAGTTCCTGGCGCTCTGCGGGGTTGTGGTAGAGCATTTCAGCTTTTTGGCGGTCGATCGACTTAAATCCTGTGAACCCGAAAGCCTGACGACATAAATCGTTACTATAAAGAATTGTGCTGTCCGCCAGACTGCTCACGATCAGGGGTATTGGCATCGAGTTGGCGATCGTCAGCAGTAATTCTTTGGCTCCTTGCAGCTCTTTGTACAAGTCTGGCTTGGAGGCCCAGCCGTGACAGTCTTCAGACTTTTCAGGGATAAAACTTTCCATTGTTTAATCGATCCATTAGCAGGACAACTTTTTTAAACTTGTGGTAAATGACGATTTCAGACGCAAAGCATTGGTAACAACTGAAGACTTAATTTCATTTGTCAATCAGTAAGATTACTCAAAAAAACTGCTTTTCTAGGAGTAGAAAATTCGCGATTTGGGAGTGGGTGGGCATAAATATGGCGCTTGGCATGATTCCTCGATCGCGCCCATCTGAGTTTTGTAACCACAATCCGAGTAAATTTTGAGCATAATTGCTGATTGACAAATGCTTCCCTAGCTTTAGTTGTCAGGGATGGATGCAGAGGACGATCGACAGTAGCCCACAACACATTAATCTTAACCAGAACTATGCAACTGAACGCCCCTAAACTGCTCGGCTGAAGTTTGATACCCTGCTCTTCCGTTAAAGACCACATCTGTCTTTGGTATGACAATCTACTGTTTTTAAAGTTGCGTTAAGTTTTGATGTATGGCGAGGTACTTTACCCAATGTGCAGCGGAAGCTCCTAATCTAAAAAGTAAAGTCACCTACTTGCCAACCACCGAATACTATCCGAGGAGAGAGGAGAAATGCTTGAATCATACCGCCGTACCATTGCCGAACGGGCCCATGAGGGAATTCCACCGCTGCCGCTAGACGCCCAGCAAACGTCGGAACTGTGTGAACTGCTGAAAAATCCGCCGGCTGGAGAAGAAGAAACCTTAATAGAATTATTGCGCGATCGCGTCCCGCCCGGAGTAGACAGCGCCGCCTACGTCAAAGCTGGTTTTCTAACGGGCATTGCTAAAGGCGAAATCCACAGCCCCCTAATTGCTCCCAAATGGGCAGTTTACCTGCTGGGGACAATGATGGGCGGTTACAACGTCCAATCTTTAATCGATTTGCTCAACCCCACTGCCGAAAGCGCCATTCCCGCCACCGCCGCCCGGGCACTGAGCAAAACGTTGTTAGTATTCGACGCTTTCCACGATATTCTGACTTTATCCGATACCAATCCCTACGCCAAGCAGGTAGTCGATTCTTGGGCGGATGCCGAGTGGTTTACAGGCCGTCCTGTATTGCCAGAAGCGATTACCGTTACAGTCTTCAAAGTTCCTGGAGAAACTAATACTGACGACTTGTCCCCTGCACCTCATGCTACCACGCGGCCGGACATTCCCCTACACGCTTTGGCGATGCTGGAAAGTAAGATGCCAGGAGCTTTGCAAACCATTGCAGACTTGAAGCAAAAAGGTCATCCCGTAGCCTATGTTGGTGATGTTGTGGGTACCGGTTCGTCGCGGAAATCGGCGATTAATTCCGTGCTCTGGCATATTGGCAATGATATTCCGTTTGTGCCGAACAAGCGCAGTGGCGGTTATATTTTAGGAAGTGCGATCGCCCCGATATTCTTCAATACCGCTGAAGATTCCGGCGCATTGCCGATCGAATGTGATGTCTCCACAATGGAAACAGGAATGGTAATTACCATCCATCCCTACAAAGGCGAAATCACCAACGAAGCCGGAGAAATTATCTCCACATTCACCCTCAAACCCGACACAATTCTAGACGAAGTTCGCGCCGGCGGCCGAATTCCGCTATTAATTGGACGAACTTTAACCGACAAAACTCGCGCAGCTTTAGGACTAGAACCTAGCACTATTTTTACCCGTCCTACAATCCCAGTAGATACGGGCAAAGGCTTCACTTTAGCACAAAAAATGGTAGGCAAAGCTTGCGGTTTGTCCGGCGTTCGTCCCGGTACATCTTGCGAACCAGTAATGACAACAGTCGGCTCGCAAGATACCACCGGGCCGATGACTCGGGACGAATTAAAAGAACTTGCTTGTTTGGGATTTAGCGCCGATTTGGTTATTCAAAGTTTCTGCCACACCGCGGCTTATCCCAAGCCAGTTGATGTCAAAACTCACCATGAATTGCCCGATTTCATGGCAGAGCGCGCCGGCATAGCTTTGCGCCCCGGAGACGGCATTATTCACTCTTGGCTGAACCGAATGTTATTGCCAGATACAGTGGGAACTGGCGGCGATTCTCACACTCGTTTTCCTTTGGGAATTTCCTTTCCTGCGGGTTCGGGATTGGTGGCATTTGCTGCGGCCTTGGGTGTCATGCCTTTGGATATGCCGGAATCAGTTTTAGTGCGGTTTAAAGGTGAATTGCAGCCCGGAGTAACGCTGCGGGATGTTGTGAATGCAATTCCCTATGTAGCAATTCAAAAAGGTTTGCTGACAGTCTCGAAACAGAACAAGAAAAACATCTTTTCTGGGCGGATTATGGAGATTGAAGGTTTGCCCGATTTGAAGGTCGAGCAGGCTTTTGAATTGACCGATGCGTCGGCCGAGCGTTCTTGCGCTGGATGCACGATTAAATTGAGCGTGGAGACTGTTTCTGAGTACATTCGCTCCAATGTCGCGCTGCTGAAAAACATGGTGGCGCGGGGGTATCAAGATGCGCGGACTATGATGCGCCGGGTGGCGAAGATGGAGGAATGGCTGGCAAATCCGGTGCTGATGGAGGCGGATGCTGATGCGGAATACGTTGAAATCATCGAAATCGATCTGAACGAGATTACAGAACCAATTGTGGCTGCTCCCAATGACCCGGATAATGTTAAGTTGTTGAGTGAGGTTGCGGGCGATCGGGTTGACGAAGTATTTGTCGGTTCCTGCATGACAAATATCGGTCACTACCGCGCCACAGCGAAGGTGTTGGAAGGTGCAGGGGAAGTGAAAACTCGCCTGTGGATTTGTCCGCCAACTCGGATGGACGAACAGCAACTCAAAGAAGAAGGTTATTACAGCATTTTTGGAGCCGCTGGAGCGCGTACAGAAATGCCCGGTTGCAGTCTTTGTATGGGCAATCAAGCGCGGGTTAAAGATGCGACAACGGTGTTTTCAACTTCTACTCGCAACTTTAACAACCGCATGGGCAAAGATGCACAAGTTTATCTCGGTTCGGCGGAATTGGCGGCCGTTTGTTCGCTGTTAGGTCGCATTCCTACAGTCCAAGAATACAATGACATTGTGTCGAAGAGAATCGATCCTTTTGCGGGTGATTTGTATCGGTATTTGAATTTCGATCAAATTGCAGGTTTTGAGGATGAAGGCAGAGTTATTGCTTTGGAAGATATGCCTCGCATTGAGGACATTTTGGGGATTCCTGATGGTGTGTTGAGCAAGTAAAAAGTGTGGCGGGCAATTGCCCGCCTTTTATTTATAATATGAGTAAACGAGAGAAAGGAAAAAAGTAATTATGTCAGAACAAGTTTTAAGCAGCGAAAGTCAAGGAACAGTAAAATCCGCGCCCGAAACTCCTACGGTTGAAGACAAAGAGAGCGATCGCCCCTTAAGCCAGCCCATAGCAGAATTTCTCCGCGTTATTCAGCAAACTCCCAGAGAATATTGGCCGAATTTACTTCAGATGATGCGCTTATTTCTGGAAACGGTGACAGTAAAGCCCGTATGGTCCGAGCCTCCCCAGACATCTGAGAAAATAGACATTACTAAACTGTCGCTGGAGGAACGGATACAAAGAAATCAAGGTGCAATTGAATTAATCAATTCATGGATTGAGGAGGGAGATGAACAAGAACAAACAGAAACCGCTGAATATCTCCGTAAAGCTTTAGATGAAGACCGCCTTTCTAATCGGCCATTATTCCCATGAGTAGAGTAATAATTCTCGACTCTGGCCCATTAGGAATGGTAACAAACCCTAAAGCATCCTCTGCTGAAATTCAAGAGTGCAAAGTTTGGCTAAACTCTTTAATGCGGAGGGGCGAAATAATAATTCTGCCTGAAATTGCTGACTACGAAGTGCGACGGGAGTTGATCCGCGCAGGTAAATTAGCAGGTATTCAACGGCTTGATGAATTGAAATTACAACTTACATACCGTCCTTTGACTACAGAAGTAATGCTTTTGGCCGCTCAGTTGTGGGCGCAAGCGAGAATGAGAGGAAGACCAACCGCAGAAGCCAATGCACTTGACGGGGATGTGATTTTGGCGGCGCAAGCAATATTGGAGGCAAGTGAAGGCCATGAGGTGGTAATTGCTACAACAAATGTGGGGCATTTGTCGCAATTTGTTGATTCTCGCGAGTGGCGACTAATTGAGTAATGTTTAAATCCATCGCACTTAGCCAATCCCTGCTATACTTTGAACTACAGATATTTTTACAGACACCGTTGGCGAGATAAACAGGATGGTGGAAACAGTGGAGACAAGCGAAAAAATTGACGATCGCACACAAACCCGCTACTGGGGTCAAGTTACAGTCATAGACGCGGGCGATCGTTATAAGATCAATCGCATTGAAGTCAAGCCGGGGCATCACATCAGCACCCAAATGCACTATCACCGCAGCGAGCACTGGGTTGTCGTCTCCGGTACCGCTAAAGTTATCTGCGACGACAAAGAGACGATTCTCATGCAGAAACAGTCAACCTACGTTCCCATGAATACTGCTCACCGCGTAGAAAATCCAGGCGTTATTCCCCTAGTGATGATTGAAATCCAAAATGGTGAATACCTCGGCGATGATGACATTATCCGCTTCGCCCAAGATGCTCACGAGGCAGATTGATCCTAGATCCAAATATGAACCAATCGCAGACGCCAGGGAAAAGCTTCGCACACCGAACAATGACCTATGCTACGCAGCGACCGGAAACAAGAGAAGTCCTACAATTAAAACTGTAGGGGCAATTTCAGAATTGCCCCTACCTTATTATATTAACTTTGTTAAGCACCAGAATTTGATATAGCAAGTGGCGATCGTCCTACGGCAAAGAAGCGTTTTTCAAATCTACATTTGCCATATTGGCATTCTTTAAATTAGCACCTGTCAAGTCCGAACCGTTCAAATTTGCACCGTTCAAATTTGCATTGGTCAAATTTGCATCCCGCAAGTTGACTCCCTGTACGTCTATTCCCGACAAACTGCCACCTCTGAGGCTGACATTCGCTAAATTCGCTACAGACTGGCGAGCATTTTTCAGGTTTGCACCCGCCAAATTGGCGCTTTCTAAATTAGCGCCGATTAAATTAGCGCTGGTGAGGTTGGTATTTTTCAAAGTGGCAATCACTAAACCCGCCAGACTTAGATTAGCGCGACTCAAATCAGCACCCTCCAAATTGGCCCCGTGCATTTTAGCCCCAATTAAACTCGCACCTTGCAATTTAGCTTGTTTCAGATTTGCTTCGTTCAGTTTGGCTTCGTCCAAATTTGCACCATTCAAATTTGCACCTCTGAGATTCGCACCGCTCAAATCTGCCCCGCTCAGATCAATACCAGCAAGCTGCGCTCCTGTCAAGTCACATTGGCTACATTTTTTAGTTTCTAATAATTGTTTGACTTGTGATACGTTTTCGGCCTTTACTCCCGATGCCAAACCCATCGCAATTAGCAGCCCTGTTGTTGTTAAAATTCCAAGTTTCATATACCCACCCTCAGCAATATCTCTCTTTTAATAATATCCCACATCATTAAAGAGGTTAGGGTGATCAGTCTCTTTGATAAACTGTGACAATCATCACCCTATTGTGCACAAACTATGCAATAATTATTGACGTTTCAACTCCTAGAAATTCTTGTAAAGAATTATTGCTTTTTCAGGAACCAAAAAGGAAAAGATTGCGTCGGTTCGAGACGGACGCCAGTGATGCTGTTCTGAGCAAAAGTATAGTCTTTATCCTGCCAAAGAGGGATGAAAGGTACATCTTGACCCAGTATGTCTTGAATTTCGGCAAACAGGGCTTTGCGGGTTTCAGGATTTGGTTCTTTTCGTTGCTTGTCGATCAGTTCATTTACCCGATCGCTATAATAAAACGAACCCTGACCTTGACTAGCACCTTTTTCACAGCCCCCAGCCGCCGAACCCGTGGCACAATCCAAAAACGGCTGAATGTAATTGTCGGCATCGAAAAAGTCGGCGTACCAATCCACTAAAACCGCAGGGTAAATTCCCTTCTCTATGTTTTGAAACAAAGTCGGAGATTCAACGCTGTTAATTTCTACCTGCATTATCCCGTCCATTTTGAGTTTAGCTTGCGCCTCGATCGTACTCGCCACTAAAGCTCGTTTTGTGGAAGCTGAAGGATACCAAAGTTGCAGAACAAAAGGATTGGCCGCCGAGTATCCCGCTTTCGTTAAAAGTTCCTTAGCCTTTGCACTGTTGGCATCGCCGTACAGTTCTTTAAAAACCGGTTTTTGAACGTCGAAGGTTGTGGGAATCAGGCTGTAAAGCGGTTGTGCTTGTCCCCGCAGTACGCGCTCATTAATCAGGGGGCGATCCATCGCTGCTGCGATCGCCTGTCTCACTTCTAACTTATCCAGCGGTTTAGACTTGGTATTCAGCGTCATGTAACTAACTGTACTGCTTTCCCCCGCGATTTCCTGCCATTTCCCTTGTTTTGCTCCCTCGCCCAAGCTTTGAACTTGGTCTGCATCCAGAGACAAATAAGCGACATCAACTGCACCAGTCCGAAAACTATTGAACAAATTTGAGGAACTAGAAAGCAGCAAAAGGTCAATTCCTTGATTAACTGGTTTTTCGCCCCAATACTTGTCAAACACGTCAAACTTGAGAGAATCGCTGCCATACGTCGCCAACTTGTAGCGTCCCGTTCCCACAAACGTATCTGGTTTAAATTTACCCTCCCCAATCTCGTAGGCTTTTGGAGAAACTGCACAACTACCAGCAAATGTCAACATGGAAGGAAAAGCAGCAAAAGGCTTTTTCAGTTGAAAAGTTAATTCGTATTCGCCCGTCGCTTTCACAGATTCTACGGCATCGCCCAACAAGAAAGCCGGACGACCGCCATTTTTGATAAAACGCTGCAAGGAGAACTCCATTGCTGCGGCGTTAAACGGTGTGTCGTCGTGAAAAATCACACCTTGACGCAAGGGGATTGTATATGTCAATCCATCTTGGCTAACTTTTGGCATTGCTGTCGCTAAATGGGGGATTAACTCAGTAGTCCCCGACTTGTAAGTATAGAGAGTGTCGCCCAAATTTTGCAGCAGTTGCCCTGATATAATTTCGTAAGCGTCTGCAGGGTCGATCGTCCGCAATTTCAAAGTTGTGCCAATAGTAACGCGGTTATTGGCATTTTCGCCGCTCGCAGTCACCGATCGACGTGATCCCTGTCCACAACTTGCAGTTAACAAGCAGCACAGAAAGAACAGAGCTATCGCTTTAATCACTGAAGGTTTTATATGTATTCTAGGCTGCTGCTTGTTAATTCCCATCGTCTTTTTTTGACACTCCAAATTATTGATTATATTATCAGGACTTACGCACTATTAGACTAGAAACCGGATTTATTGATAGATTCTCCTGTAATACAAATATCGCTGCCTAACCAGAGCAACTTAAAAGCTTGGTGATGTTCGATCGGCTTGTAACTCCTTCGCATCAATCCTTAGAGCTTGCTGGGCCATCAGTGTTCTTGCTAAGAAGTGCGACGATCGTCTTAATTAATTCATCCGGTTCGATCGGCTTTGCCAGATGTCGCTGAAATCCAGCTTGCAAAGCTTGCTGTCGATCGAACTCGCCGGCATAGGCAGTCAGGGCGATCGCCGGAATCAGCCCACCCCGTTCGGGCGGCAGAGTTCGCACTTGCTGCAACAGCATATAGCCATCCATCCCCGGCATTCCAATGTCGCTCAACAGGAGATCTGGCTGGAACCTCGCCAGCGCTGTGAGGGCTTCTCGAGCGACAGCAACAGTCACTACCTCTGCACCTGCATCTTCTAGCAAAAAGGAAATCAACTCTCGCATATCCGGCTCATCATCTACCACCAGTATCCGCATCCCGGATAACTGTTCATCCGCAGTCGATCGTTCCGAAAATCCTGCAAGAGAGTTTTCTTGTCCCTTTACCTTCGGTGATAGGGGCAGACTTACGGTAAAGGTTGCCCCTTGCCCTTCACCGGGGCTATCTGCCGCAACGGTACCGCCGTGCAGTTCGACTAGATGCCGCACGATCGCCAGCCCCAATCCCAAGCCACCAAAATTGCGGGTTGTAGCGCCATCTTTTTGTCGGAAGTAGTCAAACACGTAGGGTAAAAACTCCCGTGCGATGCCAATGCCTGTATCCGCCACCGTAATTTGAGCCCGATCGCCCACACAAGTTAAGCGCACCTCAACGCGCCCCCCGGTTGACGTGAATTTGACCGCATTGGAAACAAGATTCCAGACAATCTGCTGCAAACGGCCCGAATCCCCCAAAATTTGTCCCACCTGAGCATCTAACACAGTCCGAATGTCAATGGATTTGGCAACAGCAGCCAAATTAACAGTTTCGATCGCCGATTCCACAGTTAAAGCTAAATCGACTGGACGAATATTAAGACTGAGCTTGCCTTGGAGAATTTTCGAGACATCAAGCAAATCTTCAATCAATTCAGTTTGCAGCTTGGCATTGCGTTCGATCGTCGCTAACGCCTGTGCAGTTTTGGCCGCATCCAGCTTGCCAGTTTGCAGCAGCTTTGACCACCCCAAAATAGGATTGAGGGGCGATCGCAATTCATGGGATAGTACCGCTAAAAACTCATCCTTGATGCGATTTGCCTGTCTTAGCTGTTCCGCTTGCTGCTGGAGTGAAGCGTTCAGGTTTGCCCGTTCCAGAGCGATCGCGATTTGGTCACAGGTCGATCGCAGCAGCTCGATTTCAGCAGGCGTAAAGTGCGTCCGAGTCAGACTGGCAAATGAGAGCGTTCCTAATAACCGCCCTTGAGAGATTAACGGTTGACCCGCGTAAGCCGTGATGCCCATTTCACAGACGGCTTTAGCATTCGGATGAGTTGAAAGTTGGGCTTGACTCAACACAACTTGCTGCTGCGTTTGGGCAACCAATCCACAGAGATATTCCCCTAATTCGATCCAGGCGATCGGCTGCGCTGTTTCTTGAGAGATGCCATCGTAGTGTCTCAAACGCAGCATCGGGTGGTTGTCTTTTTCTTCCACCATGAAGTTGTAGTAACAATGCAGATCGAGTTGCACTGAAAGTTTGCGGAATAGCGTGTCCATCAAAGCCAGAGGCTGTTCTGTCTTCAAGAGATCGCGGGTAGTTTCATACAGCAATTGCAGTCGCTCACTTGCTTGCCGTTGTGCGGTCTTGTCCTGCATGATTTTGACAAGTCCCTGCGGACAATCCGCTTCATTAAGCAGGGGCATCATCAATCCACTGGCCCAAAAGCGATTCCCATCTTTGCGGACGTGCCAGCGTTCGTCTTCGGCCCGTCCTTGCGTTAGAGCCGTTTGCATTTCGTACTCGGCTTGTCCTTGTTCGTTATCTTCGGGCGTGAAGATCATCCGACTCGAGCAACCAATTGCTTCTGTCTCGGTATAGCCCAACAACCTTTCTGCCCCTGAGTTCCAACTGGCAATGATGCCGTTAAGGTCGATGGTGAAGATGGCATAATCTTTGGCGCTTTCAAAGATCAGACGGAGGCGGGATTCACTCTCGCGCAGGGCTTCCTCAGCTTGTTTGTGGTCTTCAATATCAACACAGGAGCCAATGTAGCCCAAGAACTCACCTTCCAATCCGTAACGAGGAACAGCTTCATCCATAACCCAACGGTATATGCCATCACAGCGTTTCAAGCGATATTCCATCTTGAACGGTTGACGGGCATCAAAGGCAGTCACATAGGTGTCTAAACAGCGATCGAGGTCGTCGGGGTGGACTCCTTCTGCCCAACCATTGCCCTTTTCTTGCTCGATCGTCCGTCCCGTAAAGTTTAGCCACGGGAGGTTGAAGTAATAACAGAGTTTATCGGTGCCCGACATCCAAATCAGCACAGGGGCGGCATCTGCCATCAGCCGGAACCGTGCCTCACTCTCCCGTAGTGTGGCTTCGGCTTGTTTGCGATCGGTGATATCGTTGACCAGTGCTACAAACCCTTCAACTTTTCCCTGGCTATTGAAGCGGGGAACATAGGTCGCGTTGATATAACGAGTTCCACCATCTTTGTAGGGAATTTGGCTTTCAAAGGTCACTTCCTGTCCTGCCAAGACTTGCTCAACATAAGGACGAATACCTTCATAGCCAGTTTCGCCTAAAACCTCTCGGAGATGCTTGCCGTAGATTTCCTTTGCCAAAGATCCAAACCATTCTTCATATGCTCGATTGTTGAAGCGATAGCACTGATCTGAGTCTACAAAGGAAATCAAGGCAGGCACGGCATTGGTGACTAAACGAAGTTCTGCTTCTCGTTGTTGCAATACCTCCTCGGCCAGTTTTTGATCGGTGACATTTCGGAAATAAATGGTAATCCCGTTCGCGGCAGGGTAGGTGCGAACGTCATACCACCGATCGTGATCCGGATAAAAAGCCGTGACTGACAAAGCCACGCGCTCGTTTGCCACGCGCCGATAAACCCGCTCAAACTCGCTGCCATCGAGTCCGGGGAATTCTTCCCACACATTCTTGCCAATCAGATCGCCTGCAGTGCGGTCTAGCAGAATTTCCGCTGACCGATTCACGTAAGTGAAACGCCAATTCTCATCAAGGGAAAAGAATCCATCATCAATGCTCTCCAGAATGTTGCGACTCTGCTCTTCGCTTTGACGCAACGCTTCTTCTGCTTGTTTACGATCGCTGATGTCGATGAATACGCCGCGCGTCGAAATTATGATGCCATCAGCGTTGTAGGCGCAATCGCCCTTTGCCAAAATCCAACGAAGGGTGCCATCTGTCCACAGCGTCCGATACTCAATTTCAGCTTGATTCGCTTGTAGCTGAGTGAGGACGCTGTGAACGAACTGGCGATCGTCGTGATGCACCGCTTCTAAAAACACCTGCATCGACATTGCGGTATTGACGGGTAAACCAAACATCGCTTTGGCTATGTCCGTCAAACTCAGCGTGTCAGTTTCCATATCCCAATACCACAAACCCAAATTGCCGCCTTCGGAAGCCAGTCGGAGTTGTTCTTCGCTCTCACGCAACGCCTGGAACGATCGATCGCGCTCTAAGGCGATGCTGGCAACGTGGGTGCCGAACTCCGCGAGTTTATGTTCCCAATCAGTCGGCATCCGCGCCTCGCTAAAGCACAGCATTAGCGACCCCAGAGCTAGATTGTCATGCCTGAGCACAGGCTGAGAATGACACGCTAGAATGTCATGAGCCACGCATAAATTTCGCCATGCTTGCGACCAGCGATCGTCATTGGCCATGTCGGCACAGGTCACGGGCTGACCGCTATACACTGCTTCGCCACAGGTTCCAATGCACAAATCGTTAATCGGAGCACCATGGAGTCCTTCAGCAAAAGATGATGGAAAGTCTGGAGTAATGGATCTGTTAAACGTCAGCCGCTGAGCATCGGCTAGCAGGAAGCCCGCGCGGGTACCTGGATTCAGCTTGGATACTGAGTCACACACGGCTGCCAGACAGTCGTCGAGTGGCTGTCCGAATGCGATCGACTCCAGCAGTCGTTTCTGCTCGATTAGGAGGAGTTCAGCCTGTTTGCGATCGGTAATGTCAGCAAGCAAAACGGTCAGTCCACTGGGCGAAGGGTAAATTCGATGGTCATGCCAACCCTTCCAAGGTGAGTAGAGATAATCAAACTGGAGCGGCTTTTGTTCGCGCATTGCCCGATGAAATTTCACATAAGCATCGGTGTCAACGGCTGCCGGAAATAGTTCCCAAACGTTCTCACCCAGAATCGCTGACCGCGGCATTCCAACAATTTCACAGTAGCGATCGTTGGCATAGGTGTAGCGCCAATCGCGATCGAGGATGTAAAACCCATCGTTGATGGTAGAAAGTACCGTTTCTAGCTGTTCTTTTGCCTCCGTCGCCGCAGTTTGTGCTACTTCGCCCCGAACCACGGCCTTTTGTTCTAGCGACCTTGCCTCCTGTAAAGTTTGCAAGGCTGCTTTTGCGTTTTTTATAGCAGTGCGCCACGATCGATTGAGTGAAGCGCTCAATCCTGCGGCGATCGAAAACATACCCAGCCGAACAATTGTCTCTACATTAAATATCTGTAAGGAATAGAACGGCTCAATAAAAAAATAGTTGATTGCCAGCGTGGATAAAATTGTTGCCAGCAACCCAGCCCCAAAACTGCCATACCACGCACTCACCATCACCGCGATGAAAAACAGGGGCGTCGTGGTTGGGTAAAGCCACGGTAAAAGTAATCGCGTTAGCCCCAGTGCCAGTGCCACGGAGAGGGTCGCCACACCATAGGGAAGTAGTCGAATATCTCTGAAAATGCTGTTGATTCCCTCTAAACTCACCCTTTTTACTCCTTATCCGAAAAATATCTTGCTCGCCACGCCTTACTGCTGTCGCGAAGCGTTGCATCTGGCGAATTACCCAACTCATCCAGCAATATCTAAATTTGCTTGAGTGGCAAGCGAGAAGGGGTAGCGTGTCCCTTTTCTCAACAATTAATCGTGGGAATGGTCATTCCTCATTCATCCGCCAACTTTTTCTGAGACAGCTTCAGCGCTTGCCCCAGTTTTCGCCACAAATTACCGATCGCTGGTTTTTGAGCCCTAAGCCGCTCTATTTTGAGAAGCCTCAGAAGTAACAGGTATAAAGCTGTTTATATTTTACACCTTTGACAGATTCCAGAGGTCAGTCATCTCTCTCAATATCTATAGCAATCCTTACAGGAGTCGTAAATTTTTTATCCCACCCCAACCCTCCCCGAACCCGCAGGGAGAAAGTAAGAAATTCACAAGTGATGTGAGGATTGCTATTATATAAAGTTAATCTTAAATCTAAAATAGACTAAGTTTCTTTAAATTCCTTTGAGGAGCGATCGCCAATCCCGACAGCGTTTCAGGTAAATGCGAGCTACCTGATCGCTGGGATTTGTTCGCAAACACTCTTCAAATAATTTTCCTGCTTCTCGGAATTCCTTGCGATCGCACAGTAACATAGCTTCACTATATAGAGGCAAATTTGCTAGCTTGGCCGACAGAATTTCCGGCGGATCTGCATCAAATACCTCATAGACTACGACATATTGAGATTTTCCTTTTACCTGTACTTTATCCACAATCCTAATAGCATAATCAGCCGGATTTCGCAACCGTTCTAAAGTCTGCTGAGAAATTAACAGAGGTACGCAGTAATCTTTGGTCAATCCTTCAATGCGAGATGCCAAATTAACAGCATCGCTAATCACAGTGCTGTCCATTCGGCTTTTACCCCCGACTGTCCCCAACATCAAAGAACCAGAATTGATGCCAATGCCAATTTGAATCGGGATGTAGCCGACTGTTTGACGGTGTTCGTTGTATTGATTCAGGATATTTAGCATCGCAATACCCGCTTTCACTGCATCATCTGCATAGTCGCTAAACAAAGCCATAATTGCATCGCCGATGTATTTGTCAATAAACCCGTTATTGCTAGTAATGGCAGGCTCCATACGAGAAAGGTAAGCATTGATAAAATTAAAATTTTGCTGTGGCGTCATAGTTTCTGAAAGCGCCGTGAAGTCGCGGATATCGGCAAACAGCACCGACATTTCTTCCTGCACTTGGTCGCCTAAGTTGACATCTATAATACTTTCATATCCCAACAAGTTTAAAAATTGATGAGGTACAAATCGTCCGTAGGCATCAGTTAATTCTGATTCGGCATCCAGGGATTTTTCCAAATTTTGATTAAGTTCAAATAGTTTCTTAATAAATTTTTGGCGATCGGCTTCAGCTTCTTTGCGTTCCGTGACATCTTGAAAAACTGCGATCGCAAAAGCAACTTTGCCACCCTCGTCAAAAATTGGCCTTCCCCAAATCTCTAGGGGAACTTCCTTGTCGGGTCGATGAATTTCCAGATTATCAGCCGTCGCGTTTTCGCCCCTCAAAGCTCGGACGATAGGCAAATTCTCGAAAGGGTAAATAGTCTCAGTTCCCGCAATATAAATTTGATAACTTTCTGACAAATCCTCAACTGAATTTAAGGGCAAAACTCCTTGACCGAGTAACTGCTGTCCGGCGTGATTTACGTAGTAAGGTTGGCTTTGAGAATCCAGCACGAGCACACCTATGGGAATCGCTTCGAGAAATTGAGCCAGCTTGATTTCGCCTTCGCGCACCGCCTCGAATGCGCGAGATCGCAACTCAGTTTCAACCGTATCGGAATGTTCAGCAGTAGTTTCCAGCAAGATTTCCAGATCCGCTTTTTCCTCCTTCAAGTCTTCCACTTGCTGGCGCAATCTTTCTATCTCTAAAAGTAGCTGTTCTCTTGATGGTTGTTCTTCCAGCATAACTCGAGAATTTGCGCCTCGACTAACAAAAAATTGCTCAACAGATCCCACCCTAAAAGTAATCGTTTTTCTATAGAAATTCCAACTGCAAACCAGGCATCAGGCGCTGGAAATTCCTCAAAGATTTACCGTGCCAACCTATGCTTTGAGAGCCTTGTACCGCTATTTGCACCCTGGCTGTTTTGCGTACATGGATAATAAACTTCGATAGCATATTGATGCCAGAACTGTTCAAAAATTCTAACTGCTCCAAATTGAGGGTAATTTTCGTCGGTTCCACGTCGGCAACCTGGGTCAGCAACTGCGCTATCGGCGCGTACTCTGCAGGCCCGCTTAGCCTTAGAGATCCAATAAAACTCACGGTTGCCGTTGCTGGATCGTAACAGATCTGGTAATCTTCTGTATTAATTTCCATAGCCACAAAAAAAAGTCCCTTCGATATTATCGATCGCCAGCGTTGCTTATACTGTTAATTGCACCATAGTTGTCACCGCAATTACTTCCGGGTGTTTTTGCATGGTCTGGAATTTCCAGCCAAGTTTGGCATTATAATCGGTAAGCATGGTCAAAAAACCCAATCCAGAATTGGTACAGCTTTCCTCAGCAGCATTTTTTTCCAACCGCTGAATGTAAAGTTCGCTGGGCTCGGAAGCCAGCAACTGTTGAATGTAAGCCTGAAACTTGTCCACAGCTTGCGGAGAGATGCTGTTAGCAACTGAGAAAATCACTCCGTCGCTCTTTAATTGCAGTTTAATATCGATCGGGTACTCCGAGGTTTCATCATTAAACTTCATGGCATTTTCCAATAACTCGTTGGCAATGTAGCTAACAGCGCTTTTTATTTCAGCTTGTCTTTCAATTGTCGAGGGTTCATTTTGGTTGCCCGGAAAAAAAGTCGTCAGGTAGTCAGCCAAAAAATCCGCAGACAAACCATTGTTCCGCCACCGCTGCTTGAGAGGGATCGAACTCGGAGAAAATCCAATTATTAAGTATTCTTGGCTAGCGGGCTGCTCGATGAAATCGCCGAAAATCTGAGTCATACCGATGTGAGAGCTAAAGTTTGAGATGAGGGGCATCACTGAATATATTTTAAACTTTAGAAGGGATATAGCAATCCTAAATCATTTGTGAATTTCTTACTACCTCCTCTTACCAAGGGGAGGGTTGGGGTGGGGTAAAAAGTTTACGACTCCTGCAAGGATTGCTATATGCAAGTAGTTATTTTTGTTTGAGTACCAGCAACGTGATGTCGTCAAAAACTTTTTGTTCGCCGATGTGCGATCGCACGTCCTTAATTACAGCGTGCCTGATTTCGGTAGCCGAACGCTGCCAATTAATCTCTATTACCTCAATTAACCTATCTAAACCATAAAGCAGTTTATTCATATTTTCAGCTTCCGTAATCCCGTCAGTGTACAGCACAACCACATCTCCTGAATGCAAATGCACAATTTTCTCAGCAACAAATTCAGCAATATCTACATCCAGCCCGATCGGGAAACCCAAATCGATCGTATCAAACCTCTCTACACAACCGTTACACCGCACAACAATCATTTCTTCGTGCTGACCGCTCAACTTCAGCATCCCCTCCTCATAGTCTAGCAAGGCAAGGCTAGCATTTTTGTCGCATTTCATCCGCTGCACGTTATCGTAAATTACACTATTAATAGCACTTAAAAATCTCACCGGATCGGGTTCATTATAGGCGAGCAAAGTTCGGACAGCCGTTTGAACCATAATCATTAAAACGCCGCTCTCCAATCCGTGTCCCGTCACATCCCCAATGCCGATTTTTACTCTACCTTTGTGCTGGAGTAAGTCGTAATAGTCGCCCCCCACTTCTTCAGCAGCTTCCATAAATCCCGCAATATCTAAGCCGATAACTTCCTTGAGTTCTCGCTCTTTCGGCAGCAGCATCTGCTGAATCTTGCGAGTAACGTCTAGTTCGGCGCTCATTCGCATATTTTCAGCTTTTAGGCGATCGTTGAGAACAGTAATTTTTTGATTTGCACCAACTAAGGCATCGGCAATCTTGTTAAACGCACCCATAACTTGCCCCAGTTCATCTCTGTTATCCAACATAATTTTCTGGTCGAAATTGCCACTTGCCATCTTTTTTGACGTTTCGTCAAGAACAAATACAGTTTGCATAACTGCCCTGTAAAAAGACACAAATATATAAATAACGAGAGTTAATATTATTAACACTAAAAGCAAAATTAATTTTTTCCTATTAACAAAAGCATCAATCCGGTGCTGAAGAAGAGAATCTAACTCAGTTACACTTTTATCCCCGAGTTGAAAACTTGCATTTAAAGCCAAATTGCTTCCAGTGATATAGGCGTAATATTTTAGTGATACAGTTTGATATATTGTTTGATCGAGTTGCTTAGTTAGCTCCTTAAGCATAGAGTTAAATTTGATTAAATCCTGTGTTAATGCCGAGTGCAGATTCCCCTGATGATTATTGCTAAATGCTACCTCCATATTAATGGCCAAATCATCATTTATTTCTCTCAATCGGCTGGAAAGAGTAATCAGTTGCGCTCTTTCCTCTGGTGTGGCATCGGAACGCAGGCTAATTTTTTGAGAAATAAGCCTAATCTGTGACAAAATTTTTTCCATTTCTGGAAGTTGACGCAAAGTAGCATTTATTAAATAATAGGTATCCAAATCTGGGTCTGAAATCAGATTGGAAGTATCGCCGACGCGAGCGCTCAGTCTATCAATGTCGGTAGCTAAACGTTGATAGACAAAATCGTAAGTTTCTAAACTCCACTGGCTGCGGCGAAGTTTGAAATTTTGCCAATCTTGATAAATTTTATAAAAATTTTCACTGGACATTAATATGTTTCCGAGCTTGCCATCTGTATTTGCTAGGGCTTGAAAGTTCTTGTCTATCTTGGCTTCTAAATCGTTTCTGCATTCTGAATTGCTTAAATTAGGATTTAAACTCTGATAATTTAACAGTTGAAGTTTCGGTATGTATTCCCTCAACTGGCGCAGGGGTCGCAGGTATTCATTACCGTAGATGTCTTTTTGAGTAAAATCGACCCTGCGGTTAATTTCGGAAATCAACAGGTACATGACCAAGGTTAACGGTATTGCAAATAGAAAACCGATCAGGAGAAATTTTTGAGGATAACTCAGCCGATTCATTAAATGGATTGCCAGGGATTTCCTGTTCATAATAAATAGATGTCAACAAAATTATACTCAAAAAGTAGCCTTTGCTACTAAAGTAGTTGCGGGGACGCTCGCTCTAGAAAACCACAATACTAATAAAATTAATCAGCGATAGCTGATTTAATTTCTAATGCGTTTTCGTCCTGTTGCAACAAATTTTGCGGCATCCCTGTGATATCCTTGGCTCAGCTTGCCTCCCACAGTCTAAAACACGTTTAGCAGTTTTGGAACGCAGAATAGTAATTTGTACTGAGATTCGGGGGCAGGATTAGAGGCTTTTAAGAATATTTACTTAAGCATAAATTTTTCTTAATACCCTCAGACAAAAAGTAAAAATTAAGTAATAACTGGGTAGTGCAAGTTTCCCGAAACACAACTGCCGGCAGCGAGTAGGAAATACTTGCGCCACACCAGCAACCAGCAGTCAAGTCGGTTCTGCACAAAGGAACCAATAGCACCAGCAATAGTGTCTAAATAAGTATCTGCAGTTGAGTGTTCAGGAGCGATCGCGCATTGTGTAAAGTGAGGCAGAGGGCGTATGATGAAAAAAATCTCCACAAATAAATTTCAAAAGAATAAAAACCGAGACCAAAAGCAGCCCAATCCTGTAATCTTGGCTTTGGTGCTGACAGGAATTCTGGTATGGGAAATGTATCCGGCGCTAAGACACACCGCTGCGGCTAACGCGGGCGCTCTCAAATCTTCCCTTTCCCAGTTGGAAAGGCAACAGCAGCAAACCGCGCAGCAATTTTCCTCAGCCACGGTGTCCCCAAAAATCAGCTATTCGGTATTTGCACTTAATACTCTAATTTCCGAACCGGGCAATTTGGCCGAGGCTACACGCCAAAATCCCCCGAAACAATTGCCCGCAACCGTAGCAGAAGCAGTTCGCCGAGAGTTGTCGGACTCCACTGGCATTGCTGCTGACAAGTTGAAAGTAACGGAATCGAGCGGACAAAGTTGGCCGAATACTTGTTTAGGACTCTCGAAAGCGGATGAAATTTGCGGTCAAATGATTGTCGAAGGTTGGCGGGTTGTGGTTTCTGATGGTAGGCAAACTTGGGTTTACCGTACTAATGCTAGGGGAAATATCTTGCGTTTGGAAAAAAAGTTAGCTCGGTAAATTTGAGGCTGTGAAATCAAAAATAAACTTCCTTTTGGAACAGGCAAGATGCCTGTTCCACAAATAGTGAGTTTTTTTGTGGGGGGGGGATCACAAACAGGCAAGATGCCTGTTCCAGAAATAGTGAGTTTTTGTGGGGGTGGGGATCACAAACAGGCAAGATGCCTGTTCCACAAATAGTTTCTCGTGGGGAGTAGGGGTTGGGCTTCTAGCCCGCCCCTTGCTTTAATTTGGGAGTTGGTTTCTTTCGAGAATGCCACCGCCCAAGAGCACGTCTCCGTCATACCAAACAGCCGCTTGTCCGGGGGTAATGCTCAACTGCGGTTCGTCAAAAATCAACTTAACTCTTGTACCGCCGACTTTTTCCTCTGCTTGGGAGGATTCCACAGGAATAATTGTAGCCGGGACGGGTTGCGATCGATATCTAATCTGTACCTGAGCCCGAATCGGAGCCGTCGGTGCAGCCACAGAAACCCAATTCACTTTCTGGACCGTACATTCAGATTCTACTGCCAACTGTCGATCGCCCACAATTACCCGATTGCCAGCAGCATCAAGTTCAATCACGTACAGCGGTTCCGGTGCAGCAATTCCGAGTCCCTTCCGCTGGCCGATGGTGTAGTGGTGCACACCGTCATGCTGTCCGAGCACCCGCCCTGACTTGTCCACAATGTCACCCTTTTGCGGCGCAATGTACTTGTCCAGAAAAGCCCGCATCGAACCGTTACTTTCCACCAAGCACAAATCCTGACTTTCCGGCTTATCAGCAGTTGTCAAGCCAAATTCTGCCGCGATTCTGCGAGTTTCTGTCTTGGTAATTTCCCCCAAAGGAAATTCTGTACCCGCCAACAAATCCTGTGTTAGATCGTACAAGAAATAAGACTGATCTTTCGCAGGGTCGATCGCCCGCAGCAACTGATAGCGACCCGTCTCAGCATCGTAACTAATCCGAGCGTAGTGGCCTGTAGCGATTTTTTCAATTCCTAGTTCTTCGCGAGCAAACTTAAGCATCGGCCCGAACTTCACAGTTTTATTGCACTGCGAACAAGGCAGAGGTGTAACTCCTGCACTGTAACCCTCCACCAAATAATCAATAATACTTGCCTGAAAGACCTCGCGGCTGTCAACAATGTGGTGGGGAACGCCCAAATCTTCGCAAATTTTAGCTGCATCGACCATTCCCTCAGAGCAGCACTGACCTTTGCCCTTCATCAACCACAGCGTTAAACCCACCACTTCATATCCCTGATGGTGTAAAATTGCGGCTGCTGCGGAACTATCGACCCCGCCGGAGAGGCCTACAACAATCTTGTTCATGATTCTGAGAGAAATTGCTATTTTACTGTGAGTTAGTTCGATCGAGCTAATTTATTATACCACAAATATACTACAACTTGCCACTGCTGCTGTTAGCTGAAATTTTAGCACTAATATGACTATTCAAAAATTTGTTGTCACCGCCGACCAAATGCGGCAAATAGAAACCCGAATCTTTGCTGCTGGAATGCCAGTCGCAGCTTTAATGGAAAAAGTCGCGGGACTGATTGCTAGACGCATTCAGGAGCTTTTGAAAGCGGAAGGAAGTTCGGCAAGCAGTGTACGGGATTTAACGGATAGAAGGAAAAGGGAAGAAGGGAAAAATCTTGTTAATTCTCAATTGCCAGTTATCGGCGTATTGGTTGGGCCCGGACACAACGGCGGCGATGCTTTGGTTGCTGCCCGCGAATTGCACTTTCAAGGATTCCAAGTAGTTATTTACTGCCCGTTTTCTAAACTAAAAGAACTCACAAAAAATCACGCTGATTATGCCCGTTCTTTAAATATTTCATTTGTTGATAAAATTGAAAGTCTAAAAAAGTGCACTTTGCTCGTAGATGGTTTATTTGGATTTGGATTAGAACGAGAAATTAATAACGCTACTGCCGCAGCTATTGACGAAATAAATAATTTAAATATACCCATTTTAAGTATAGACATTCCCTCGGGAATTCATACAGATACCGGAGAAGTTTTGGGGACGGCAATTAGGGCAAAACATACATTATGTTTGGGTTTGTGGAAAATGGCATTTCTGCAAGATAGAGCATTAGAATATATCGGGAGTTCCGAATTAATTGATTTTGATATCCCCGCAGCAGATATTGCAGCAATATTGGGTGAAACGCCAGCAATACAACGCATTACAAAAGCCTCGGCAACTCAGCATTTGCCATTACCCCGATCGCCAATTTCGCACAAATACACCAACGGTCACTTACTAATTATTGCAGGTTCCCGCCGCTACAGCGGAGCCGCAATTTTGGCAGCATTGGGAGCAAGAGCCAGCGGCATCGGAATGCTGTCAATTGCCGTTCCTGAGTCGATTAAACCAATATTGAGCAGCCAGTTGCCAGAGGCATTAGTTATAGGATGTCCCGAAACCCAGAACGGTGCAATTAGCCAGTTGCCAGTAGCAATTGATTTGGGCACCTATGATGCGATCGCCGCAGGGCCAGGTCTGACATTGGAAGCGGCAATAGCTGTAGAATCTGTACTGGAGAGCGATCGGCCTCTGGTTTTAGATGCTGACGGTTTAAATATCCTCGCTCAACTCGGCACAGTCCCGATTTTGTCCGAACGCTCAGCACTGACAATTATCACGCCTCACCCGGGGGAATTCAAGCGTTTATTTCCCGAATTAGCCGACGAAATCGGCGATAATCGAATTGCGGCAACTCAAGCTGCAGCTCAGCTTTGCGGTGCAACGATATTGCTCAAAGGAGCCAGAGTGTGCATAAGTTGGAAGGATGAGGGCGATTCCCTACGGGATAGCGACGCTTCACGTACCATCACCTACCTCAATCCCGAAAGCACCCCAGCCCTCGCCAGAGGCGGCAGTGGCGACGTTTTGACCGGCTTGTTAGGGGGACTATTAGCAACTGCGATCGCCCGCAAATCCCCCCCCAAATCAGTTGCTGCAACAGCAGCTTGGTGGCACGCTCAAGCCGGAATCATGGCTGCCAAAGAACGGACGGAATTAGGAGTAGATGCCTTTACTTTGACACAGTATTTAATTCCAACATTGCGAGAGTTTGCTAAGTAAAAAATCAACATGAGTTGGTAGGGTGCGTACCCCGCATCTTTGTATTGGGTAGGTGTGTACCGCGCACCTTACCGCTTGGTTTGTATTGACAACGGAAGTCCTCATAAAAACATTACAACTTGCATTCCTTACGACAAACCAACGGGTAACTCAAACGAGTGACACTCAAATGAGTGACACTCCAAAAAGTGACTGTGCACTCACAAATCCCACCAGTTATACCTGAAATATCACAGACCAAAACTTAAATATTGAGAGGAACCACATTATGTACACCGAAGAAAGAAGCTTGAACAATGAAACTATGGCTCTTGTCGCCGATACTACTGCTCAATCAACTCTGGCATTTGCTGCAACCACTGGAGTAAACAAACCCACTTTACAAATCGGTTCAACAGGTCAAGCTGTCACGGAACTACAACAGCTTCTATATCATTGGGCATATTATTTCGGCCCGATGGACGGTATCTTCGGTGTCCAAGTTCAAAACGCCGTCAAAGGCTATCAACACCGCGTCTTTTTACAAGAAGATGGGATTGTCGGCCCTCTCACTTGGGAAGCACTATACTCTGGTGCACCTGTGAATATGCCGATCGTCATGAAGGGCAGTTCTGGTAATGCTGTTAAAATTGTTCAGAATGTCTTGAAAATCAATGGATACTATTTCGGCTCCATTGACGGATTATTCGGGCCGATGACAGATGTAGCAGTGCGACAATTGCAAATTAGCATGGCTTTACCGCAAGATGGAATTGTCGGCTACAGAACTTGGCACGCCCTCAGCAAGTTACCGCACTAATGACTGGTTGAATTAATATCAATTTCGGTTGTACGAGCGAAATGATTGTTGACTGTTGACTGTTGACTGTTGACTGTTGACTCGATTTTATTATTCTGATCCAACCGGAAATGATATCACTTTCAGTGATGGCAAAAAAGCGGTAGCTCAATTAGGGGTTTAGGCTTTGCCTAAGTCCCTAATTATCGTTAAGGGGAAGGCTGCGCGCGGGAAGGGCGATCGCAAATTCTGTTACCGTTCCCGGCGATGAAAAATATTCTTAACTTTCCGGTGCTTTTTTGTTACTATATCGTAGGAAATTGGGAGTTACAATCCGGTTTATTTCCCTTCAGCTTTAGTTGTAAATAGTTGCGCTAATAAAAACATTATTCCGATACTTACCTAACAAGAATTACGCATGGGGGCTTATTCCCGGTTTCTACGAAAAATTCCAGGTTGAGTAACGAGAAATCTAGGAATCAACCGGGTTTTTAAGCCAAGCGCGCGCAAGTCACTAACTAGCCTTTGATGAACTTTTCTAATTTGTGAGCCATCTTCTCGACAATTCCCTCCGAAGTATCTGCAGCCGATGATTCAGCTTCAATACGCTTGACCACATCCTCTGAAAGATTCAGCAACTGCACTAATTTTTGATAAGCTGCGGCTTCTTCAGCGTTAATTTTTGGTTCCTCGGGAGTGCGAGAACTAGATGAAATCACTTCATAGCCGAGTTGCAGGACTAATTCCCTTTCATCTTGAGTTTCTAGTTGGCCGATCAACTCGTCAAGGGGGATATTTTGCATGATGTAATCCCGCAGTTCTTGTTGCATTTGTTGTCCGTCGGTATCTGGGGCAAACAAACGACAAAAGCGATCGAGCATTAAATTAACTTCTTCTGTGGCGAGTTCGCCATCAGCCCATGCCATAGAAGCAACAATTCTCAGCAGATTCATCTGGCGGGGCGTAATTGATGGAGGAGGTGGGGTTTGCATAATCAAAGTTGGTAATTGGTAATTGGTTATTTGTTATTAGTTAGTTGTTAGTTGTTATTAGTTAGTTGTTATTTGTTAGTTGTTATTAGCTAATGGCAACGCGCAACTGCCAACTGCCAACTGCCAACTGCCAACTGCCAAATAACAACTGACTACTAACCATGATGTCACAATTTTGATAGAGGAACTCCCAGCCATCCAGTAAAGTTTTGTTTCTGAATAGCAGTGGGCTGTTCCACGGGCACGATCGAGTAACGCGTCGGGCACGGCGGGGCGAGAGTAACAGGACAAGTCCGCAGTTCGTCTTGGTGAAAAACTGTCACCGAGACGATATCCCCAGGCTTGAAATCTTTTAGTCTCTCGCCCGCTTGTTCTACATTTACTACCCGAAAACCTTCGATCGCCAGCAACTCGTCTCCAGCATCAATTCCGGCCAATTGTGCCGGAGATCCTACTTCGACAAATTTAATCATTTCCCGCCCGTTTTCAGTTCCCAACGTCCAACCGATGCGAGGTATTTCGCTAGTTTCAGCGGCGGTGAGTTCTAGCCCAAAAGGTTCTAGATACTTGTTGTAAGGCAACTCTTCTGTGCCGTCTATATAGCGCGCAAAAAAGTCGCTCAAATCGATGCCGGCGACGGACTCGATCGCACTTTGCAACTCTTCGGGAGTAAAGCCTATTTCTGCTGGCAGCGAAGGAGAATTTAAGTGTCCGTTTGAGGTTAAATGCGCCGATTTGCCGTCTGTTCCCGACTTCAGGTCAAAATCGCCGTTTTGGGCCGAATTAGCATTGCCAAACTGCTGCCACATCAAACGCATCACATCGTCGAGCGATCGCTCATTGCCGTGTCTGGCTCGAATCAACAAATCGAGCAAAAACGACACAACTTCCCCTTTCAAATAATAGGAAATCTGCGAATTATCGCTGTTAGCATCCCGGCGATAAAGTTTAATCCAAGCATCCCAGCTCGACTCGCCCAGAGGCTGCACCTTCCGCCCCGCAGTCGTCTGCAAGCGAGTAATTTCCTTAGCCATACCTTGGAAAAAACCTTTCACGTTGTAGAGTCCAGCTCGAAAAGGAATCACCAAATCGTAATAGCTGGTAGTCCCTTCAGAAAACCATAAAGAAGGAGTATAATTCTCTTTTTCGTAGTCAAATACTTCCAGAGCTTTCGGTCTAATGCGCTTGACATTCCAGAGGTGAAAAAACTCGTGAGCTACCAACTGAATAAAGCGTTCATACTTTTCCTTAGCCCGAAAACCAAAACGCGGATAGTTGAGAGTGCAACTCTCCTTGTGTTCCAAACCGCCAAAACCAGAGCCGGACAAATGCAGGAAAAACACATAGCGTTCGTAAGGCAAACCGCCGAACATTTTTGCCTCGACTTCGATCACTTTTTGGATGTCTCGAATCGTGCGATCGGGTTCTAAATTGCCTTTTCCCCAAACAACTAGCTGGTGGGGTTTTCCCATCACTTCAAACTCGTACACTTCGTGATAGCCTATCTCAAAAGGACTGTCTACGAGAGTGTCAAAATCCGCAGCAGCGAAAGTAAGATTTTGGCCAGAAACAGGTGGCAAAGTCGTAACGGTGCGCCATTCGGGCTGCGGTGGCACAACGGTTACGGTGTAGCAGTTGCTCTCAAAACCGGGCAAGAAAAAGCACAAAGCCGCCGGATTGAAATAACCGTGAGTCGAGTCTAAATGATTGGTTCGCACTGTCAGTTCGTTGGCAAAAATGCGGTAGCGAACCGTGACATCTGACACCGAATTTGTCTCGATTTGCCAGTGATTTTTGCTTTTCTTGCGCCAAGGTAAAGCTAGCTCGCCCGCCTGGGAGCTAAAATCTTGCAGGTGGCGGGCGTACTCTCGAACCAAGTAAGAACCGGGAGTCCAAACAGGCATTTTTAAATCCAGAACCGGCTCCGACCAACCTTGCACGCGCAAAGTCACTTCAAACAGATGGGATTCAGGATTGGGCATCGCCACCGAATATTGAATTGTCGGTGCTGTTAGTTGCCCCTCACTGTTGCCGGCAGCGGACGAGGTATCCAAAGAAGTAACATCAGTCATTGACTTGCCAAATTAATCAAGTGCTTGAGGTTGATCAAATGGATAGTTTGGCGGTCTGGATCGATTTTGATCCAACCTTTACTATCGAGTTTTTCCATAATTTTGCTGGTTTCATCTAGGGTGATATCTGTCACATCAGCTAAGTCTTCATAAGGAATATTGAAGATATCTTTGCCCTCAGCAGTTTTCTGACCGTAGTTTTCTGCCAGCTCGACTAAAGTATTTGCTAGTTTAACCGCTGGCTGGCGGTTTCGGAGTTGATAGCGGAGATTGGTTTGGCGTAGCCGCCGTACCATCAGTTGCAGCATCCGGTGGTGCAATTGCGGGTCTTTAAACAGGGTTTGGATAAATCGCTGAGCTGTGACGCTGAGCAGCCGCACCGAGGAGAGAGCAAGTACGTCATTCGATCGCGGAGATTCGTCCAGAATTGCCATTTCGCCGAAGAAGGCACCCCGTCCTAAAATAGCCATTGATACAGCTCGATCGTCTGAAAGGCGCCGGACTTTGACCCAGCCAGACACGACAAAGTAAATCGCGTTGCCCCAAGAATCCTCCATCACCACAGCTCGGCCCGGGGGATACTCGTGCTTGACGGCATTTGATAGCAGCCCTCCCAAGGTTTCTGGGTTAGCACCCTTAAATAGAGGGAACAGCTCACTGAAAGCTTCTGTCTTCATGCAAACTCGCGGAGGTGGGAAATATGATTAGGCGACACCCAACAGCTAGGGAACGATCGATGTTTGGGAACACAAACAATCCGTTGCTCCTTTAATTGATAATAAGGGTGCAGAGGCCCGGTTCACGTAAAATTGGCAGATTCTTTAATCTTAAACGGGTTTACAAGCCTGCCACTGCCTGTTGAACTTTGCCTAACAGAGGTTCTATGTATTCTGGCCAGCCGATCGCAATTGACTGGGTGTGGGCCAGAGTCTCCGGCTCGATCGCATCTTTACTCCACCTCAGCGGTTGACCTTGCAAGTCGCAACAAACCAATCCGGCTGCTTTTGCTAGAGCCAGAGGGCCGGCGGTATCCCACACTTTAACTCTGCCGTTGAGATACAGGTACAAACCAGCTCGACCGAAGATAACTTCCATCACTTTTAAGCCAAAGCTGCCCAGCGAGTAAAATTCTGCTCCGGGGATGCTTTGGGCGATCGCCTGGGCGTAGTTTTTCTGGTCTTTGTCTCCGAGAATAATTTTACAATTTTCCGCTGTCGGAGCCGGGGGTTTGCATAGGGCGATCGGCTGTGCCGCTTGGGTTCCCACAGTTTGGAACAATCCCCAATCTTTGCCACCAAAATACATTTGGTCAAAAGCCGGGGCGTAGAGCCAGCCGGCCACCGGTTCCCCTTCCAGCAGCAGCCCCACCATCGAAGCGTAGTGCAGTTTTCCCCGAATAAATTCTTCCGTCCCGTCGAGGGGATCGATGCACCAGAGGCGCTGGTAATTGGCGCAGTAAGCTGTTCTGGAGGCGGCGTTTTCCTCGGTGATCCTGCCGTCTTCAGGAAACAAAGCGCTAAATGCTGCCGATAGTTGTCGGTCTAGGTATTGATCGATACTCGTCACGTAGTCGTTGGGCCCTTTCTCGGAAACTTCAAAAGGTTCGGCTGCTAGCTTGTAAGCTTCTTGACCGCACTCGCGCAGGGTGTAGCGAATTTTTTGGTCTTGCTCTGGAGAAATATACATGAGGTTAAACATAAATGCTTTAGCTAACTTCAGCATAAAAGCTTAAGTCCTTGGAATCGATCGGCGCGTGTCACTGTTTTTGATTCGTACAGGATTTGCGCGCCGGTGCCTAGAAACCCGGTTTGCTAACCATCAGCGCCGTTTTCGGTAAAAATTAGCGGTTTTTCTAAAGATGCTAAGGCTTTATCGCAAGCTTTCCCCGATACTATGCCAGAAAATATGTCCCGCAAGTTCTACGAATGGCCAGATTTAGTGCAGCTTTACCGCGATGCAGACGTAATTGCAGTTTGTTTGGTAGACAATAAATATGCTGCTGGAATGCAGGCTTTACTGTAAGCAATAGCCTGCAAGCGGCCGGTCGTCATTACTCGGACTCAAGGTATCGTCGATTATTTAGCGGCCCGGGATATTGCTAAAGTGGTAAATGTGCCAGATGCAGCAGGTTTGCGGGAGGCGATCGTCCGTCCCTTTGCTAAAAAATCCTCAAGAAGCTGAATCTCAAGCACAACGCGGCTACGAAATGGTTGTGAACCAGCACAGCAGCGAACGTTATGTCGATGTTTTAGCCCAGAAGTTGCGATCGCTTTAATAAAAATGTAGGGTGCGCCTCGGCCCACCATAAATCACGTCCGCAGGATGCACAATGCACACCTTACTGATATAGATAAAAAGCCCAACTATTTATTACCTAAGTCATCTTTAAAAAATCATGAATTATGAGTTGCAGTTCCTAATTAAATC
The DNA here is from genome assembly GCF_036701635.1 of Microcoleus sp. N9_B4. NCBI lineage: Bacteria > Bacillati > Cyanobacteriota > Cyanophyceae > Oscillatoriales > Microcoleaceae > Microcoleus > Microcoleus sp. N9_B4. Next base: position 136,331 of record NZ_JAUBRC010000006.1, read on the forward strand.
TCATGGGAATTAAGTACCTAGTAAATAAACCGGGTTTGAAAAAGATAATCGAAAGCCTTAAGGAAGTATTTTCGTTCATCAAACCCGGTTTCTGTGCCTAAAACGGTTTCACTCACAAATCCGAAATCAAAACTATTAAGACTCCCGTCCACTCGCCCACTTATCCCGCCATTTCACAGTCCCTTCCGAAACTAAAACCCAGCGGCGACAAACCAGATTTTCTCGCAGCGGCGACATTCCTTCCCGTACCAGCGCATACTTATAAGAAATCAACTTCCCCGCACTTTCATTAAAAGGAATTTCCCCAAACCAAGTATTAGTATTGATATACTCCAAGGGGTAGCCCTTACTAATATCCCAATTCCCCAATTCAGGACAATCTCCAATCACCACAATTCTTTCCCCAGGCTGAGTTCTAACGCTGTTAAGCTGCGCCCGCACAATAGTTTTCGCCTTCACTCGCTCTCCGACCCGGCTAAAAATCATTACTTCCCGCGAACCCAACTCTAAGTTGTACAGCATTCCATCTTTAACTTCAAACTTGCGGCGCGATAAAACCTCCGTATGCTCTCCATCAGGCAGCTCAGTATCCACCTCTTTAATTGTAACAGAATTGCCACGATTTACTGCTACAAACACCACGGAATCGCGATAGCGGCGCACGTAACAATAAACATCAGCAGTTAGATGTTTTTGCCAATGACTCCCCATCGAAATAGCTGGATTCAGCCGCCGCAATCCAGACAGCAACCGCACATCTCGGTAAATCGGCGCATCAGTATCCCACTTTTGCATCATCGGGCGGTTGTAAGGGTCATCCCCCCCATCTGTATCATCGTGCAGATACTGTTCAGTGCCGTAATAAATGCAGGGAATACCGCGAGTCGTCATAATTAAACATATCGCCAAATGCAGCATTTCTGGATCGGGATTCAACGACTGAAATCTCGGCATATCGTGGTTGTCAATAAAAGTAATCAACTCCGTCGCCCCGTAGTAGCGGTGATCCAAATTCAGGACATCTTGGACTAACTTAAATCCCGCGCCCGCAACCTTCCCCAATACTTCTCGAATTGCCACGCACAGACCAAAATCTAAAATAGTCATCCCCGACTCGTTGGCAAATTCCACAGAACGATCGTTTCTAGGATCGCTGTAAATCCATTCGCCAAAAATGAAAACATCAGGTCTGTGTGTTAAAATGTCAGCAGTAAATTCCTGCCAAAACCAAATAGGCATATGCTTAACTGTATCAACGCGCAAAGCATCAACGCCTCTGTCCAGCCACTGTTTAATGGCGGATTTAATGTAACGGCGGTATTGAGTATTATTTTCGTTGAAAGTTGCTAAACCAGACAGTTCGCAATTTTGGACTTGCCATTCATCTTCCCAGTTGGTGACTTCGCCGTAGTGGTGATACCAGTGATCTTCATCGTCGTTAAAGTCAGCTATTTTTACACCGTCGTCGTATAGTTCCCCCTTTTTTCCACTAAAATCAGGGTTGCTGTGATTGCAGACAATATCGAGCACGAGTTTCATGTTTCGCTGGTGCAACTCGTCTACTAATTTGTCAAATACGGTATCTTTAGTTTCTTGTGTTTGGTTGATAGAAGGATTGTCGCCTTTGGCAATATAGCGTGGGTTTAGTCGCTTGAAATCTTTAGTCCAGTAGCCGTGAATTGCAGCTTGTTCGACAAATAATGCTTCAACTTGCTCGAACAGTGGAGTCAGCCAAACTGCGCTAACTCCCATATCTTTTAAGTAGTCGAGTTTGTCGATAACTCCCTGCAAGTCGCCGCCCCAGTATTTGCCCCAATCTTTGCCATCTGGATCGTAAAGTTCTGGGTTTGGGCCTTCGTTATTTGCGGGGTCGCCGTCGTAAAAGCGATCGACTACAATGAAATAAATTGTTTCTTGTCGGAATTCAATGTCTCTGGTGTAGAGGAACTCTAAATCGATTTCGCTTTCTGGCTTAACTTCTTCTACCAGAGACTCAATTTTTTCTTCGGGTTCGCTAACTTCGTATTGAGAGGAAGTTTGATTGGGAGTGACTGATGTCATGAGATGTATTTTTTTATATTGTAAGATTGGTCAGTTATTCGGAGCTAGAGTCGGAGATAGCTTTCCCCTCTGACTGACTTTTACAGCATCATACGGAATTTACTGGTTTAATGAAATCTTCCTTTAGAGAGAGGGCAGACTCATCCTTGAGTCTTATGTTGATGAGAGTTAATATTTGGCGTCATTCTCAATCAAAGAGGCAGAGACTAAAAAACCTGTGCTACCAGGCTGATCCTAGTAGCGAGAAAAGGTGTACTAATTGTGCGATCGTACTTTTTACCTTCTTTTCTATTCCTCCCGCAATTTTTGGATATCTTCAACGCTCAAACCCGTAGTTTGACTAATAGTTTTATTATCAAGAAAATTGAGAAGTTGCCTAGCAATGTCTAGAGCTTTTTCTCTCATTCCTAGCGCGAGTCCCTCTTCTCTGCCTTTTTCTTTGCCCTCTTCTCTACCTTCTGCGATGCCTTGTTCTCTGCCTTGTGCAATGCCTTTTTCAATTCCCTTGAGCAAGACACCCTGCTGATCGAGAATAAACATTTCGCGTTCTTCTAAATCTGCCAACTCCTCTGGATTCAAATTAGTTTCCTTGGCAATCGCAAAGGCTTGCTGTATTTCCGATACAGTTTCCATTGTTGACGGCACTATTTCCAAGCTGAGAGCATTTTTCATAAAATAAATCCACTTGTCAGTCAAAGTTTCTAACTCATCCAATTGTTTGTTGAATTTTGGCAAGTCGATAAATATCAGTTCAATCTCTGGAGCGACACAATCAATTAAACGCTTTTTCTCCTTGAACACAAAATGAGAAGTTCCTTCTTGGTCATAGTCAAACATTTCAAAATCAATAATTGTCAAATCAATTACAGGTTTTAACTTAAAGTAACCTTGACCGCGAATCAGTTGAAAAGAACGATCGCCCGACATCCACCCCAACCCTAGGTAACTACAGCCACCGCAGACTCTGGAACCTGAGAATGCTCCACCCGAAAAACATTCGCGCTCAAATTAGCAACAATTTGTTTCCCCTGCTGCGTCAGTTCCAAATAGCCGATCGCATCCTTCACATACCGATAAACCACATTCCAATAAAACTTCGGATAACCATCCCGCAACTCCCCGGGATTCTGATAGCCCAAAACCAGATTTTGCCCAGTTTCCTCAAACTCGTAAAACAGCGCCGCAATCTTTTGCAAATATCGCGGATCACTCAACTGACCAATTAAATCAGCAGCCCGAACCAAACCCGGATAATTCGCAGTATCTTGATAATCTTCATCTGCAGGAACTGGGAAACGAGTCAGCTCAATATTACGCTTAACCAGCTCAGCATCAATCAGTTTGTGACCGCCAAAACGCTCGTCAATAAACATTTTTCCGCGATCGATATGATAAGGCATCAAACTCGCATCCGTCGCCCCCGGAGGTAGCTTCACTTGCAAATCCTCTATCCCCGTTGCATACAGTCTCAAATCAGTTCGATCTTGCCGACAAACCCCCTTCACATACCCGATATCGTGACACAGCAAAGCAATGTGGAAATGCAGCCAATGTTCACATAAAACACCACCCTCCCGGATGTGCTTGCCGCGCAGAATCTCCTGTCCCACCAAGGTCACTAAAATAGTGTGTTCAACATTGTGGTAAAGAGCATCGCTATTAGCAATATTTTCCAAAGCCATACTCGCTACCCAAGCAATAATTTCACCATAGTCAGATTTGAACCCGCCGTAGGTGTACCGGTAGCCTTCAATCAGCCGATTTACAAAAGCATTAATCAACAGTTCTGTTGCATTAAACATATTCACTTCCCTGAACCCACGTAGATCATTAAATTATTTTTATAGTGATTGTTTTTGGTGCTACCGTTTAATGTTATTTTTGGCTTAAGCGCCACGATGGATACCCACTCCTATCGAGACGCATCCATTGATATTATCAACAATTATGGCTTAAATTATGGCTCTCGCAACTACCAGAGCGACACACCCCATCAATAATAGAGCTCAACGGGCGATCGAGGTATGACACCCCTCAATCAGCAGTACGGCGTTACATCTTCCCCGCATACGTCAGCCAAAAACGAGAGCGATCGAAAACGCAACCCCACTAATTCCTCATACACAGGATTCAGCTTGCACATAGGCGGTATGTGGAAAAGATGGTGTCCCCATAGCTGCATATCTCTATCAAAAGAACACCGTGCGGGTATAAGTTGGCACAAGAACCGAGCTACTTGCGGATCTCCCACGGCAATGTTATCAAGCCACTGTCGCACTGGTTGCACGAGGCGATCGCAAAAAGTTAAATCTTGGCACTGATTTTCGGGGAAAATACTTGTAGTCAAGTTCATGATTGATCTCAGTAATCATTACTAACAAAAACTTATGAATCACCCGACTTAATCCTCAACGAAACCCAATGTTGCTCCAGTGACGTGAATAAGTTTTATGAGTGACACTCACAGTCGCAAAATGTGATGCGACTAGCTAGCATTTGTGATTTGAAACTCGCTCAACTGTGAGACAGATCACGCCCTCTGTTCACTCCAGAATGTATATTTAGATAGATGGAAAAAAAATAAGACAGAATAATTGGTAGCCCTCCCTCGCAGCTCCCCTCTCCCATCATCTGCGATCTACTAATCTGTATACTTACTAATATAAGGTTTCAGGCAATGATTAAACAAAAAGATAAATATGCCGACCTTGCTCAACTCCCCCACACAGATACCGTGCTGCAAAAACTCCCTGTAGAAGTTAAAGATTGGGCCCAAAGCTTGCCTTGGAACCAGCGACGCTATGTCTTGTCCCTCTGCTACATATTGTGCGCCTCTACTCCTGACTTGCAAGCAGAATTTTTAGATAATTATACAGCCGACGGTTTAGTCTCAAAAATGTTTGAAGATGTAGATACTCTACACCGAGTCAAAGAGTATTTAATCAGATTCCGAGTCAAAAAACAATTAAACGAATCAGATTTAAGAAGCTACATCAAACAATTTTATATCCACTCAGCTCAACAATCGCGCCGAGAAACTGACCAATATTTAGAATCTGCACTCCGCTTCGTCTTGAGTACAGAAGAACGCAATAATGTTTTTAACTACATTTTGGGCTTTGAATTTATTAAAATTGTGTTTCAAATGAGCTGGTTGCAACACGAAAGATTAGCGAGACTGCAAAAAAATCAGTCGCAGTTTATTGAAACCTATATCAAGCCGATTCAACACGCACACAGAATTAATGGCATAATTCTACCTAAAGATGAGAGAATATTTTTTGCCAGACGCACCTATTACGTTCAACTACCTAACATTTCCTACAGAAGGCTCATTGAGTTAGTCATGGCAACTTTTACTACAGAAATGGTTAGTAATTGCGGATTTTCTATCAGCCGCCACTCTCAAGCTCTGCGTTTTGACTGCGATTACATTTATGATCCAGAACCAGAAGAAGAAAGATTTCCTACTGACTTGCAATTTATTCATTGACTTGACGCAGTAAGCTGTACCCGACGTTGCTTTTTTCTCTTTACTTTTAGTTGCGCTTTGGTCACAGGAGAATTTGTGAATCAGGGGACTTCTAGTCGGCAGGTTAAAACTGAATTTTTCAGCCGGATTTTATAAAATAGGATGGCTATATCAATTAACCTTCTGCTTGCATTTCTTCAATGTCAAACCAGCTAACTATCACTCCCGCTAGCGGAATCGCCAGAAATATACCTAAAAGTCCTGCTGATCTTGCTCCGACTAACAGTGCAAAAAATACCACTACAGGATTGAGGTTAAGGGAGTTTTGCATCAGTCTCGGATGAATAAAGTTGTCTTGAATTTGCTGCAAAACAATGCAAGCTGCCAATACTTTTAAAGATAGCCACACATTTTGAGACAATACAATAAAACAAACTAAGCTAATCCCCAGCGTCGCTCCTATCCCTGGAACTAAATCAAACAATCCGATAATAAAGGCTAAAATCAAAGGAAATTTCACATCTAACAGCAGAAAAATCAAAAAACTTGATGTTGTCAAAAATAACATTAACAGGATTTGTGCCTGAAAAAATCCTAAAAAGTTTTTCTCTATGGTTACACTTAAACGCCTGTGCAGGTGTCGAGGTATAAATTTGAGAACCAACAGCCACAGCCTCTCTCCATCAAGTAACATGAAAGAAGCCACTACCATAATTAATATTAAATTCAATAAATTGGTTAAAAATACTTGTAAAAAAGCAATACTCGACACAACTCCCGCCAAAGCTTGGTTTCGTAGTTGTTCCTCAATAACTCGCAGGTTAACTTGCAGGTTTCTCGCCCGCAGGAATGCTTCGATGCGCTCGGACAGAGGCGCCAGAGCATTCACAAATTCAGTCATGCTGTCAATTAATTGCTGCCCTTGAGATAAAAGAGTGACCCCTACGGTGACGGTGAGACCGCCAAAAACTAAAAGGGTGATCAAGACAACGAAGGCGACAGCTAAACTTCGCGGTAAAAATCTCTGGAGATTTCGCACTGGATAGTTGAGCAAAAAAGCCACGAGTGCAGCAATGGTGAAAACCGCGACTGCTGTTTCAAAGTAAGCTAAAAGTTGCAGTCCAGCCCAACCAGAAGCAAATAAAAGCAAAAACCGGACTAGGGCTAAATTGCTTAGCATATTCCAAAAATTGGGAGGAGTTCTGTCTTGCTCTTTCACAGGGATTTTTAGGGGTTAATATTATAGCTCAAAAATATTGCAGAGCCCTCTTTTAGAATCGCACCCAAGATATATCTGCGGCTATCCCCCTCAAGGCAGAAAACAGATGTGGAACTGAGGCAGGAGTGGGTTCTATTCACCATAAGTTTGATTTGATAGTCACGAATGCCGCATAAAACACGCCCGCGATCGAACAAACAGCCTTTTTGACTCTAAAACCGCCTCGGAAACTCTTTGCGAGGGGAGTATTTGTCGTGGCAGGCCGCCAACTAGGAAACAAACGCTCAAACTTGCTGGCGCCGAAAAACCCGGTTTCAGTGCCAGTCGCGAAAAAGTTTAACTCTGCCCCGTGGAAGATAGTATGAACAGGTCAATTTTTGGGATACTAGAAACTAGCACTCAACTTAGCTGAGGAACAAACGTGCTGCTATCAAAAGGCTTTGAAGTAGAAATGTATACCGGCACTCCCGAAGGTGAGGTTGTCGGTCTATCCGATCGCATAGTTGCCGATCTAGAGGGATTTGTCCGGGAGCCTGATAGCCGCAATGTGGAGTACACGACCGCCCCGCTGTGTAGCTACGATCGCCTGTTGTGTGCCTTAGTCAAGCCACGAGTTCGGCTGCGCGAGTATTTAAAACAATTGGGCGACTATACCTTGCTGCCGGGAAGTACCTTGTCTCTCGGAGGGAGCGATCGATTTTACCGATCCGATCCCAACAACCCCTACCACACCTACATCGAGCAAACCTACGGCACCAAAGTCGTCACCGCAAGCATTCACATCAACATCGGCATCTCCCAACCAGAAATGCTGATGCGCGCCATCCGCCTCGCCCGCGTCGAAGCACCGCTGTACCTTGCCTTGAGCGCCTCTTCCCCCTTCCTCGACGGCGAAGTCACGGGCTATCATTCCACTCGGTGGGGTTTGTTTCCCAAAACTCCCGCCATCGTCCCCCTGTTTGAAAGTCACAAGCATTACATTCAGTGGACTGAAGAACAGCTAGAACTCGGAACCATGCAAAACGTCCGCCATTTGTGGTCTGCCGTGCGGCCAAATGGCGATCGTCGCCCCTACTGTCTCAACCGCCTCGAACTGAGAATTTGCGACCTCGAAGTCAATCCTCTGGCTTTGTTAGCCATCACTGCCTTACTAGAAGCTCGCATTTGGCAGATGATGGAAGACCCCAGCTTAGACCCTTTAGAGCTCAGCACCTTGCCTGCGGCCACCCGCAACCAAGACTTAGTTGCTCTCACAGACGCCAACGAAATTGCTGCATCCCGGCAAAGTTTGGATGCCGAACTTACCCACTGGCAAGACGGCAGAACTATTCTGGCACGAGATTGGATTGAGGAAATTTACCGAGAAGTCTGGCCTTTCGCCAAAAAACGCGGCTTTAGCTGCTTTCTCTCGCCACTCAAAAAGATTCTCCGGGAAGGCAACACGGCCCAGCAGTGGTTGAAGCTACACGAGGGCGGTTTGGACACCCGCAGTATTATTCTGCAAGGGATTCAGGGGATGGCTCACCAAGAATGGGAGCTTGAAGACAACTTGTGCGCCCAGTTAGTTGCCTGAAGTACCCGCCGTTATTATAACGGGGGCTTTCAGTAGCCCCCTGGCTATGCGTACTCAGCAAATACAAATAGCCCGAACCTCCTGGGAAAAAGTTGCAGAGCGACTCCCAAAAACAAATCAGAATATTTAATCAATGGAACTCGACAAAGGTTATAAATAAAAGCTATAAGGTATATCTACCTTTGGGTAGTTTTATAAATTTCCCAAGAGCTGTATTTTTCGCTTTTAATTAGCTTCATGCCCCAACTTGTCTTGATTCACCCGCAAATCCCCCCGAATACTGGCAATATCGCCCGCACTTGCGCTGCCACAGGCACGGAACTGCATTTAGTCGGCCCGCTGGGGTTTGAAATTAGCGATCGCTACCTGAAACGGGCAGGCTTAGATTACTGGCCCTACGTCAATCTCCAGTGCCACGAAGACTTAGCGGCTTTTCAGGCCTATCGGGAGCAGCGCGGGGGACGATCGATCGGATTCAGCACTGGCGGGCGATGCAATTACGCGCAATTCCAATTTCAGCCCAGCGACTGGCTGATGTTTGGCTCGGAAACTGTAGGCATTCCCCAATACGTCTTGGATGCCTGCGACGCCACAGTTTTTATTCCGATGAGCCAGCCGGGAGTCAGGAGTTTGAACCTCTCCGTCAGCGCTGCTGTGGGTTTATTTGAGGCTAAACGACAGTTGGGGGAGCTGGGATAAATCATTATCAACACATAAATATATAGATATTTAATAGCTGCCGGAGGCTGCCAAAGCTGCATTTAAATATAAGAAATTTGTATCAAAGGGGTGAAAATCTAGATAGCCGACATTAATATATTTTATTCATTCAAAAACAGATTGTTATCAGCAACACCAAATTACTCCCAAGATGATTCAGCAACAAAAACAGAGGATTTTAGCGATTTAGGGCGTGAGCGAGTACCAGCTTGGGTCTGAACACTATATCTAGTAAATATACGGTTGTAGGTTGTCCGGAAATTAGCCTAAAGTCTGATAATAGGTGAGAGTTCAGAGCCTTACCGGAACGAATATTTTATGTATTCGTTCCAGCTATTGCGGTGTAAGGCTTGTGGGGTGAATTGCAGCAGGTTTAACCGAGAATTTTAAAATTTATGACGGTTTGAGCTTGTCTAAATTAAAAAAGCAAGGTAATCTGGCCTAAGCATGATAGCTGTCAACAATCAGAATATTTTTGCTTGTTGATTTAAACTCAGCGTCATGCGATCCCCTTGAGTGTTTCCAAGGACAGTTAGCGCTTCTCAGTAGGAGGTCGTTTTTTTGAAACGAACATATCCCCAAATTAAGCCTGTTCAGGCTAGTGAAATCGACAGAGACGGTTCTGCGGAACCATCCAAACAGACAACGCTCAGCACAGGCAGAGTTCGCTCTCTCGCCACGATCGGGCTGGCAATATCGGTAGGTGCTTCTGGCATCCTGCTACCGAGAAATGGAGACAGCGCTCGCGCGTCTGAACTCGCACCGACATCAGAATCCACCGCTGAAGTACAGCCTGTATCGGCCAACGGGCCTGCTACGTCCGCACAAGTGGACGGTTCCAGGGCCCAACAGCCCGGAGCACCTTCTGAGCCGGCGACGGTTAAGGTGCAGGAGGGGCAAAGCCTTTGGGAGCTTTCTCGGGATTATGAAGTTGAACCGTTGGTACTAGCAACTGCCAACGACATCCAACCCGATACCATACTCCAAGTTGGCCAACAGCTCAGAATTCCGACTGCGACGGAAGCCACACCACAACAGAACGCCGGCTATAGCACATCGGCTTCGCTAGATCGCGCAGCGACGGTCAATCCCGAACAAGAGTTTAATCTGACTGGCTCCGAGCCATTGGATAGTGCAGCCATGACAGCGCTGCCATCAACCGCAGCGACCCCGCTGGTCACAACGGTACCGGAACAAAGTTCGATCGACATCCCGAATGCAGACGGGGCGATCGACAGTTTGAAAAAACAGGAAAACCGCACCACAGAATCGGGTCGAACTATGTTCGGGTCGGAGGGGGGAGCAAATTTATCTACACCTGCGGCATTTTTGCCCGAGTCAGCACCGACGCTGACCTCCCCCGGATATGCAACTGGGACAACTATTCCTGACCTCGATGCCACACCTGTAATTCCCAATTCCGGGGGAGGTCAAGCAGCATCGCCCGATCGAGCATTCGAGTCAATTGAACAGTCTTTGGCAACACCCAGTTTGCCCTCGGCTGTGCTAGTCCCCCCTGCGGGAAGTACCGCCGCGCCGGCTGAGGTTCTCTACAGCGTGCGTCCGGGAGATACGCTAGATGCGATCGCCAAAGGTCACGGCGTATCGCCCAAAGATCTGATCTCCGTCAACAAGCTTGGCAACCCCAACTTGCTGAATGTCAATCAACGACTCAAAATTCCCCAAGTTGGGTTTAAAAATCCAGGGATGCAGGCGGCAGCCTCTTATTCTGCCTCCAACTCTACATCTGTCTGGGCAGCGAGTTCGGTTCCCGCATCTTTGAACCCCAGCTCGTCTACCTCGGAAATAGCCGGTGCTGGCGTTGCCGCACCCGCGCCCACAGTGCCTGTGGTTTCTCCCCTGGAGAACCTGGAAGGTCTGAACAATATTTCAGCGCCGATGGTTCCCCAAATTAACAGCATTCCGCTGACTCAAGTTTCCCAAACCATTAGCGATCCACGGAAGCTGGATCTTCAAGGCGAACCAACATTTACAGGTGCAGTTGACACCAGTGCCCTGCCTGGACCAGCCAGTGCAACTGCTACGGCCATCGCTACGGGAGAATACCCGCAGCCGATCAGCTTCGTGGCAAATACTAGCGCCCAGGGTTCAAATGCCGATCCAACTAGCGCTTTACCAGAGTCGAATTCGGATGATCTCCCTACCGCAGAAGCTCTCAACCCTTATTCCGAACGTTTGAGGGCAGAAGTTGTCAGGCTGCGAGAGGAATATCGTGCCTCGCGCAATTCGATCGGCGCCAATGCGGTGTCCCTGGCTCCAAATGACGGGCCCTCGGTCAACCCGTCTGAGGAGATGCCAAGTGTCAATCCATATCTCTACACCCCCGACTATACTGAGGCGGTGCAGAATGAAATCAGCAGACCGCCATCAAGAGCCTGGTCTGAGCAGGTTCAGAAGCAGCAGCAAGAGCGTTTAGACCCCGCTCGCGCAGCGGAACTGCAACCGATCAACCTGACGCCGACCTCTGCTCAGCAGCAGCGACCGGTGGTAGCAACTGCTCCTTTGGGAGCCGACGGTTACGATCCCCTAAGCAACCCGTCTTTGGGACGCATGGTTTCTCCAGAACTGCCTCCGCTTTCGAGCCCTGATACCTATCTGCCTAACGGCAAACAACAGTCGGCTAAGGGGTTTATTTGGCCGTCTAAGGGCGTTCTTACTTCTGGCTACGGCTGGCGGTGGGGACGGATGCACAAAGGAATTGATATTGCAGGGCCGATCGGCACGCCAATTGTGGCAGCATCAGACGGGGTGGTCACCTATGCTCAGTGGAACGACGGCGGCTACGGGTATTTGGTGGAAATTACCCATCCTGACGGCACTGAGACTGTCTATGCCCACAACAGCCGAATTTTGGTGCAAAAGGGTCAGAGAGTCGCTCAAGGGGAACAGATTTCAGAAATGGGCAGCACTGGCTTCAGTACCGGGCCGCACTTGCACTTTGAAATTCATCCCGCCGGACAGGGTGCTATCAACCCAATGGCTTTTCTGCCCGACGATGCGTCCAGCGCTTCTCGGTAACGACTGGTCGAAAGTTATGGGTTTTGAATGATTACCAAAACTCATAACTTTTACTGGAAGTCATTAGAAATAGTGTTGCTTGAAAACAAGACATAGCTAGCCATACCGTGCTACGATAGTAAATCGTGAAGTAGATTTGGCTCAGTGGCGCAGTGGTTAGCGCAGGGGACTCATAAGCCCAAGGTCGCAGGTTCAAATCCCGCCTGAGCCATTATTTAATCAAAAAAACTGCGCTCTCAAATTTGAGAGCGTTTTTTTTTGATTGATCGAGAAGATACTTGTAGTCGTTATGAGTATGATATATTTGTAACAGTTCGTAAAAAAGGAAACAAAATCTATGACCAGTGAATGCCTCCGGGTTGGTCAAGCTGCACCCGATTTCGCAGCAACAGCCGTAGTGGATCAGGAATTCAAGACAGTTAAACTGTCAGACTATAAAGGCAAAAAGTATGTAGTCCTGTTCTTCTACCCCTTGGACTTCACCTTTGTGTGCCCGACTGAGATTACAGCATTTAGCGATCGCTTCGAGGACTTCAAGAAAATCGATACCGAAATCCTCGGCGTATCCGTGGACAGTGAATTCTCTCACCTCGCTTGGATACAAACAGACCGCAAATCTGGCGGTGTTGGCGACCTCAACTATCCCTTAGTTGCTGACCTCAAAAAAACAATTAGTTCTGACTACAACGTCCTCGACCCAGAAGCAGGCATTGCCCTCAGAGGTCTGTTCATAATCGACAAAGAAGGCATCATCCAACACTCTACTATCAACAATCTTGCCTTCGGCCGCAACGTGGACGAAACTCTCCGTACTCTGCAAGCTATCCAACACGTCCAGTCTCATCCCGATGAAGTTTGTCCCGCCGGCTGGCAGCCCGGTGACAAGACCATGACTCCCGATCCTGTCAAGTCTAAGGTATTCTTTGCTGCGGTTTAAGCAGATTATATTTGTACGGGCACGGCAGTGTCGTGTCCGTACCCGCAGGGGCATTCATTTAACCGGATTTTTAATTAGCAATTAGCAATTACCCAATTAGGAAATATGCTGACTTCTACTAATTTTAGCGGCTTGTTAAATCAGCGGTTTTTCCAAAATTTATTGCCTGTTCCGGCGACTAATGTTCTGAACCTGGGACAGATGACGCCAGATTTTGAATTGCCGGATATTAATAATGGCAAATTGGTGCGGCTGTCGAATTATCGGGGCGATAAACCGGTAATTCTGGCTTTTACGCGGATTTTTACTGAAAAGCAATATTGCCCTTTCTGTTTTCCTCACATTAAAGCTTTGAATGAAAACTGGGAAAAATTTGCCGATCGCAATATAGAATTATTGATGGTTGCCAGTACCGACGATCGTCAAAGCCAAATTGTGGTTAGAGATTTAGGCTTGAAAATGCCTCTGCTTTCTGATCCCGGCTGTCAAGTGTTTCGGGCTTATCAAGTTGGTCAGGCTTTAGGTGCTCCTTTGCCGGCTCAGTTTGTTTTGGGTGCAGATGGAAAACTCCTCTTCAAACATTTGTTTTCTTTCATAGACCACAATGCTAGTGTGGAAACTTTGCTGCAATATGTCGATCGGTAAGGACACCGCTGCTGTGTCCTAATTTGGAGTTTTTCACCGCTGATGTACGCTGGTTTAGGCCCATCAGTGGGATTTTTTTATCGGTTGACACTGGCTGCGACAGGTCTTTAGTAATAAATACTTATTGTGCCAATTTCAATGGCGGAATGTTGCCATGTTCGCTCGACATGAATCTAGGCTATAGCTTTAAGGTACTTAGTACAAGTTTAAGCCAATGTCGTCTCCCAAAGATCGATCGAGCAAAATTGAATTGAGCGTCTTAGCGTCGCATCCTGAGTTGTTGACAGGTTTAGATGCGTGGCTGCAGCTAGGTTTACTTTCGCCCGCTGAGGTTGAGCAATTGTGCCGACAGTATTTAGTCTGCCCACTCAGAAATCCCGCTGTAGACATTTCTGAAATTGAAAACCCGCGAGATCCTATTGCCGAGCCAAAAGTACCTGCCTTATCAACGCAAAAAGCAGTACCTAGCAGCAGAGAAAGCGTTGCTAGACCCACAGAAACTACTCAAAACCCTAATTTTATCGCTCAAATTTTGCACTCACTAATGGCAGAAATTAGCGTGGTGTGGCTGTTGTTTTTAGGAGTGTTCATGGTAGTTGTCTCCTCTGGAGTCTTAGCTGCCAGTCAGTGGGAAAGATTTCCTGCCGCCGGACAATATGGAGTTTTGTTAGCTTATACTTTAACCTTTTGGGCAATTAGCAGTTGGGCAAACAGACAGCAGAATTTGCACTTGACTGCTCAAACTTTGCAAGAAGTGACGCTGTTGCTAGTGCCGATCAATTTTTGGGCGATGGATACTTTTGGATTGTGGCGGTATCCTTGGGATTGGGCGGTAGCAATCGCAGCGGCACTTATTTTGACTTGGATAACTGCCCGGATTATCAAAGATCAATATCAAAGCTTTTCTGGAAAAAACATCGCTCGCTCGATCGCCCTAAATCACTTGGGATTGAGTTATTTGCACTGGGGGTGGGCATTCGCCGGCTTTTCCCTGGCTGCGGTTTATGTGGGTACAGTGGGAACTGCTGCTACTACAGTTTATCAAGTTCAGCAACAACGATTGCAATCTCTCCAACGTGGGGGAAATACTGAAACATTCCCCGCTGCTTTCAGTTTGAGCAGAGATTTTCTGACTTACAAAAAAGCAGCTTTAGTAGCTTATTCGTTAGGAATTTTACTGGGTCGAGCGATATTTGTCAAGGATGTAAATATCGCTGAAATGGGTTTAGCTTTGGCGATTTGTGGTGTGCTTTTAGCATGGCTAGATTGGCAGCAACCCCGGCAATCTGGAACTATTAAAAACAATATATCCGACCAGCCAAATCCCAGCAACTTTTTTTACTGGCAATTAACCGGAATGGGCTTGGTGGGTTTGGGATGGCTCGTTTGTTTTCGCGACATTCCGCTACAGGCGATCGCAGTTAGCGGATTGGCTGTTTGGTTTTTTTACAACCGTTTAGTGCGGTTTGGGAAAGAGTTTGATTTGCTAATGCTTGAGGCGGTGGGACTTCAGAGTATTTGGCTGTTTTGGCGAGTGCTTCCTTTAGGGATTAAAACACAAGTTGTGGCATTTTTAACTCAGCTTACAAACTCTCAGGAAACTCCTTGGGCTTTTTGGGGTGTTCTGCTGTTGCCTTATTTAATTTTAATGGTAACTGCGGCCGAGTTGCTCTACCGCAAGCGAAAGTTTCAACTTGCCCGTTTTGGCGAAAACCTTGCTCTCGGTTTGGGGATTGTTTTAACTGTTATTAGCTTAGCCAATCCGTTTTGGCGATCGCTCAATTTATTAGTCTCTACTTTAACTTTAGGTTGGATCGCTTGGAAATACGTAATTCCCGACAATTACAGGCGAGTTGCGAGGTCGGATTCTGCGGCTGAACAACAGGGAAATCCGGCAATTTTGGTTCTCATAACTCACATTATGGGTTTAGGCGCGATCGCTTCGGCAATTGACTTATTTTTCCCCAACCTAACACCCAATATTTGGTCGGCAATATTATTAATATTCATGGCGAGTGAATGGGTGTTTTTTGTCTGGATGAAAGCGGCAAATTCCCGAGAAAGCTCTGCATTCTTTCGCTGGCATCCTGCAGGGTTCCAAAGTTCCTGGTATCTGGGCTTAGTATTAGCAGGATTCAGCTTTGTCTTGTTGCAAAATTATGTTATTGCGGGTACTGCAACTCATCGCCATCAGTGGAGTTTGCTCTGGCTGGCGACTCCTTTGGCTTTGACTGCTGTTGCTAAATATACTGAGGTTCCTCACAAACAAGTTGCCAGTACCTTTAGTACGATCGCCCTCATATTTGCACAAGTTCTAATTTTTATTTTTCCGGGATATCGGTTAATTGGTTTGGGGGTTGCCGCCGGATTAATGTTGCTCAATACTTACTATTTAGTAGAGATACCAGCGGCTGCGATTGGAGTGGGGTTTGGCTTGAGTTTCGTAGCTGCGGTGATTGATCAATTAGGTTTTGTGTCGGCTTGGGGTTGGGGAATTGCCGGGGCGATCGCTCTTTTGTGTCTGTGGTTGGTTCGCAGCATGATTGTTCGTTTTTCCAGCCGTTTGCCTGAGTCTTCTCAATTAGCTGAAATTTACGATCGAGCTTTAGATGGGTGGGCAATCTTACTCGCAGGCTTACTGTTAACAACTATTACTTTTTATTCCTATGAACTCTACGCAGGCAGTAGCTTGAGTTTCCCGCCCTCGCCTAAAGTTTTGGCTGCTATTTTGGTGATAATGGCTGCGATTATTTTCCGAAGTTTACGCCAACTTTCCCCTCTGGCAATTTATGCTTTGGCTTGGAGTTTGGAGTTGTTGACAGCAGTGGGTTTAAGTTTTGTCGATCGCACTACGATTAATTTGGCAGTTGCTAATATCGCTCTCGGATTGTTTACTCAATTATTGGGTGATGTGTGGCGGCGCCGCCACCCCGATCCAACAATTTTACCTAGCATTCATTTTATACCTTTGGTTTACGGGGTATTGGGTTTAACTTTCCGATCGCACACTTTTGCGAATTGGACTGGTTTAACTGTGTTGGGGGCGTCTTTAATTGCGATCGGTATTGGTAGGCGGGAACCCGAATTCAAACCTTTGGTTTATTTAGGATTAATAGGCGTGTCCGCTGCTGCTTACGAATCGCTACTGTATCAACTTTTTCAAACACCAGGAGGAGCTTTTGGAGATGGCTTAATTGTCCTGGCTACTCTCGGCACAACTTTAACATATATCTATCGCATTTTATCTCCTTGGCTCAGCAATTATTTACATTTAACTAATGCAGAGTTAAAAATATTTGCTCACCTGCACTGGGTTTTGAGCAGTTTGCTGCTGATTTGGGCTTCGGCCGATGATATTAAGTCCGGCCTAAGTTTAGGATTAGTCATTGGTGCTTTATTAGTTCAATACGCTTTCTTGCAAGGGCGAAATAATCTCGATCGCCAATGGGCAGAAATTTGGATTTACTTGGGCTGGCTAGAAGCCTTTGGCATCCGGCTTTACTGGATCAATACACCTTTAGTTAAGTATATTTCCGGGCCGTTGGGGCCTTGGAAAGTTGCCCTCGCTTCTCTATTAGCTTATTTCATTTACATTGTGCCTTGGGACAACTGGGGTTGGTCAAAAAAACCTTGGCAGGTAATTGCTTCGCTGATTCCAATAGTTACTATTTTGGAAAGTCCGGCTAAGTTTTATCCGATTAGCTTGCTGATAGCTGCCGCTTTCTATGTTTTCCTAGCTTGGGAAAGGGAGGAAGTCCGTTTTACCTATGTGAGTTTGGCGATAATTGATTGGATATTGCTGCGGTGGTTCTGGCAAATAGGATTGACTCAGCCAGAGTTTTATGTTACTCCTTTAGGACTTTCTTTACTTTACATTACTCAGTTCGATGGCACTCTGAAATTACCCGCACAAAAACCGCTGCGCCACACTCTGCGAATGCTCGCAACTGCGCTGATTTGCGGGATGCCTCTTTTGACTCAGCAAAGCCACGGTTTAGTTGCAGGAGCTTTTAGTTTAGTGGCGATTGCAGCGGGTTTGGCGCTGCGAGTTCGGGCATTTTTGTTTGTGGGAACGGGAATTTTTTTAATCAATGTTTTCTATCAGTTGGTGGTTCTGATATTCGATTATCGGCTGATTAAATGGGCGATTGGTTTTGCTTTTGGGGTTGTGTTTATCTGGATTGCTGCTACTTTTGAAACTCGGCGCGATCGCATTTCTGCTGTTGTGCAGCATTGGGTTGTGCAATTACAATCGTGGGATTAGATTCATCGATAAGTTGCTTTTTTTTGACGGTTATTTTTAAATTAAAAACCCGGTTTCTCCGAGAAACCGGGTTTTTAATCAACAGTATTTATCCGTTGTTAGAGCCGATTAATGGCTCAATGCGAATTCGGGCAATTTCGGCTCAGATGAACCATCGGGTACTACCTTAACCTGACCGTTTTCATCCACATCAACGATCGCCTTTTGACCGTCTTTCAGCTTCCCAGACAGCATTTCCTCAGCCAGTACATCTTCCAACAACCGCATGATTGCGCGGCGCAAAGGTCGAGCACCGTAGCTGGGATTGTAGCCTTCTGTAACTAACAAGTCCTTGAACCGTTCTGTCACGGACAAAGTAATACCCTGTTCGGTTAAGCGGCTGAAGACTTGCTGCAACATAATGTCCGCAATCTGCTTCACTTCTTCCCTGTTCAACTGGCGGAAGACGATAATCTCATCCAAGCGGTTGATAAATTCAGGACGGAAAAACTGTTTCAGTTCTTCGTTTACCAAGCTGCGAACGCGGTTGTACTGAACGTCTCCGGCACTGTCAGCAAACTCGAAACCGAGACCGCCGCCACCTTTTTCAATCACTCGCGAACCGATGTTTGAGGTCATGATCAGTAGTGTATTCTTAAAGTCTACTGTCCGACCTTTTGCATCAGTTAAGCGGCCGTCTTCCAGGATTTGCAGCATCATGTTGAAGACATCTGGGTGAGCTTTTTCGATTTCGTCGAACAAGATGACTGTGTAAGGACGGCGCCGGACGGCTTCTGTTAGTTGGCCGCCTTCGTCGTACCCAACGTAACCCGGAGGCGAACCGATGAGTTTTGAAACCGTGTGGCGTTCCATGAATTCGGACATATCTAACCGAATCATGGCTTCTTCTGAACCGAAGAAATATGTTGCCAGGGCTTTTGTAAGTTCCGTTTTGCCGACGCCTGTGGGGCCGGAAAAGATGAAACTGGCGATCGGGCGATTCGGATTTTTCAAGCCTACCCGCGCGCGACGGATAGCCCGAGAAACTGCGCTGACAGCTTCTTCTTGACCGATCAAGCGCTGGTGCAAAGTATCTTCCATGTGCAGCAGCAATTCCGATTCGGATTCGGTCAGCTTGCTGACTGGTACTCCCGTCCAATTAGCCACGATGTGGGCGATGTCTTCTTCGGTGACGATGGGAGAAGTTTTGAGTTGGCTTTTATTGATCGTAGCTTCGGCGATTTCGGCTTCAATTTCTAATTCGCGATCGCGCAATTTTCCAGCTTTGTCGAAGTCTTGCTCGCGCACTGCTGCATCTTTTTCTTTTGTTACTGCAGGCAGTTGCTTTTTGAGTTCTTTAACTTCGGGCGGGGTTTGTGAATTCATCACGCGGACGCGGGAACCTGCTTCGTCAATTAAGTCGATCGCCTTGTCTGGCAAAAACCGATCGTTAATGTATCTGTCTGACAGTGTAGCCGCTGCTTCTAAAGCTGCGTCGGAAATTGTCAGTCTGTGATGCTGTTCATAAGCCGATCGCAACCCGTACAATATTTCTATTGTTTCAGCCACGCTCGGTTCACCGACTTTGATCGGTTGGAAGCGGCGTTCTAAGGCAGCGTCGCGCTCGATGTGCTTGCGATATTCGTCCAAAGTAGTAGCGCCGACACACTGCAATTCGCCTCTAGCAAGGGCGGGTTTGAGCATATTAGAGGCGTCCATGCTGCCTTGAATTGCGCCTGCACCGACTAAGGTGTGAATTTCATCAATTACCAGAATGATGTTGCCGGCAGCGCGAATTTCGGCCATGATTTTCGTCAGCCGTTCTTCAAATTCGCCTCGGAACTTTGTACCAGCAATCAGCGAACCCATATCGAGGCTGATTACTTGTTTGTCTTCTAAAATTTCCGGGACGTTTCTGTTAACAATCCGCTGGGCTAGGCCTTCGGCGAGGGCTGTTTTGCCGACTCCTGGTTCGCCTACTAACACTGGATTGTTCTTGGTGCGGCGGCCGAGCACTTGGATCACGCGCTCGATTTCATTTTCGCGGCCCACTACGGGATCGAGTTTGCCGGCTGCGGCTAACTTGGTCAAGTTTGTGCCAAATTCTTCTAAAGTCGGGATTTTGCGATCGCCGCTATCTCCCCTACCTCCGGGTACCGCCGCGACTTCTCCCACGGCACGAATTACCTGCGTGCGGACTCTCTGGCGATCGATCCCCAAGTTTTGAAGCACCTTTGCCGCCACCCCTTCATCGTCTTGAATCAGCCCCAGCAGGATGTGCTCGGTGCCGATGTAATTGTGGCCTAACTGCCGCGCTTCGTTCAGCGCCGTCTCAAAAATCCGCTTGACGCGGGGCGTAAAAGGAATTTCCGGCGGGAGGAACCCGGAACCTCTACCGATGATATTTTCGATTTCATTGCGCGCCTCTTTCAAGTTGAGGCCCATATCCAGTAATACTTTTGCAGCGATGCCAGTGCCTTCGCCGACGAGTCCCAGAAGAATTTGCTCGGTGCCTACAAAATTGTGGCCGAGGCGCCGCGCTTCCTCTTGGGCTAGCATGATTGCTTTAATGGCTTGTTCTGTAAAGCGTTCAAACATATTTTTTCTATCCTACTGTCTGGGCGAGGGCTGTATCGCTGCTGGTGAGGAGCGATTTGGAACACTACACAAATTATAGATGTAAATTTTTGTGTATTTCCTTCTCTAACAATGTATCTTGCTAAAGGGGGAGGGACAGTGGGGAGACCCGAATAGTAGGGGTGTGGTTGCCGTCAATAATTATGCTATCTGCTGTGCCTCAATCTACTTTCCCACGGCCACCCTGTCAAGCATTCTCTCAAACAAAGCAAGCGAAACTGCTTCGATCGCGAGCGAGGAATGCTTTTGTTTGCAATGACGCGCTGCGATGCAGAGTATTTCGCCCCAAAGCAATTTTATTTTAACAGGTTAAGGGAATTGTGGGTTCTCCGGCTCGCAATGGCATAATTGGCAGCGTTTTTCAGTTGCTATTATTTACATACTTGCCGGAGAAATTACCCGGAGTTGAGCCGACAGTTTTTTGTGCTTTTGGCTTTTTTAAGCCTGACAATTTTATCCTCTTTTAAAGCAAATTTATGGTGCGTGACTGCGAATAGATTCTAGCAGGTGCATAAGGTTTCCATCGTCACGCACCATAACTCAATATAGCAAACGTAGGTGCGTGACTGTAAATAGATTCGACGACGAGCGAGCAAGTGCAGAATGCCTCAATACTCACGCACCATAACTCGCTCTGCACCTGTGGATCGCATACTTGCCGGAGCAATCATGAAAACTTAAGATAATGTACTTTTTTGGTGGTTTTGCCTTTTTAAATATTACACTTTCCTACTTTTAAAGCCATCGTGAAAGCAACTGTTCAATTACTTTCACAAAGCCGATCGCAATTTGGATCAACGGCCAACCCACCAGACAAATTAACACCGCCCAGCGAGTTTGAATATCCAAACCTTGGCGAACCGCCACAATTACAGCTAGCAAACTCCACACAGCTAATATGCGCTCTATTCCTTCTCCCAGCAAGGGAATTAGCGTTAAGAAATTCAGCACTTGGGGCGCGTAGGCAAAGCCGATCGGAACCAGCAACTCCCCATAAGTTACGTGTCCCGGCTTCAGCCACTCCCCGATTTTAAAGATAGTGAAAGTCCAGAAATAATAACCCCCCGCGACTGCCAAACCCTCTATCAAAAGTCCTAGAAATAATACTGATGGCTCAGTTCGGTTGATTAACAAGATGACAGCACTGCCCAACACGCGGGACAGCGCAGCTAAAATTACAATTGTTAAAGCTATTCGCTTAGTTCTGCCAGTGTAGGGAGTTTTTTCGTAAAAATTGCCGTTCAAAGAAAGTGCGTTCCAAAGCGTTGCGCCCAAACCTGCAATTGAATCTTCTCCCTTCACGTTGAACTCCTGCTCCTCAAGATAGTTGACAACTTTTACAAAATAAGCTCTAATACAGCAGAATCACCGGACTATTTCTAGGTAATTAGGTAATTAATTGGCATTCTACCAGATTTTATTAAATGCTAAGATTGATTTTACGGATACTTGCATGGCTGCGGGGGGGAAGTTTAAATTTGTTGCTCATCGCAGGTGTAATCCTGATAATTTGGGGCATTCTTTCGCCGGTGGGAACGGTTATATGGTGGCTGAATCAAAGTGGCGAAACTTTTGGCATCAAGAAAAATTCGCCGGAGAAATTGCCCTCAAACAAGGGCAATTTAGAAGCCCGCAAGTCTTCGCAGCTCAATTGTTATATCATCTTTTTACCGGGAGTGGGCGATTTTTCGGGGGACGAATTAACCCCTGGTGAAGAGTTTTTTCTCAAGCATTTAGTTAAAAGTCACCCGCAGTGCGTAGCAGTGGGCGATGTTTTTCCTTATTCAGCTTCTAACAAAAGTTTAGGAGGAGAGCGGTGGCTAGCTCCTTTTTGGCGGTTTGCAGAACAGGCAAAAAAAGGGCCGATTGCGGGGAATATATTCATTAAAATTCGCAATCTCTGGAGGTTTGCAATTTCTCTAGATTATCGCTACGGCTTTGCATACAATCAGGGAATGGCTAATGCAATTATCGATCGCATGAATGCTCAATCTCCCATTTCAGTTAATTCTCAACAACCTGTGAAAGTTATTTTAATTGGCACTAGCGGCGGCGCACAAGTTGCTTTGGGTGCTACTCGCTATCTTAAAGAATGGCTGAAGGCAGAAATTACGGTTGTTTCGGTTGGGGGCGTGTTTTCGGGAGAAAATGGTTTTGCAGAGGCCGATCGCATTTTCCACTTTCGCGGCACTCGCGATTCAGTTGAGGATATTGGCGGCATAGTTTTTCCGAGTCGCTGGTACTGGTACGCGACTTCTCCTTTCAACCAAGCTCGTTTGCAAGGCCGCTATGCAGCAGCTTTGAGCGGCCCTCACAAGCACGACGGCGATGAGGGATATTTTGGGGAAAATCTGGCGGCGGATGGTAAAAAGTATGTAGATATAACCCTGGACAAAATTAATCAATTGCCTGTTTGGTCTGAGGGCGCGTCTGATTGATGAGTTCTTGCATATTCGATAGTCATTAGTTATTAAATTTGTCATTGTTGGTTATGCGTCCCTTGAAGCTTGGACTTGTTGCCTTCCAGTCTCTACCTCCAATTCGCAATTCCCGATGCCCAATTCCCCATCCCCTATTCCCTATTATCAATGTCTCGACCAACATTATATATTGCCATCACAAATCACGGATTCGGCCACGCTGTCCGAGTTTCGTCCGTAGCTGCAAAAATTCAAGAATTAAATCCAGATATCTTACTAATTATCACAACAACAGCACCTCGCTGGCTGCTAGAATCTTATATTGGCGGCGACTTTATCCACCGTCCCCGCGCTTTTGATGTGGGTGTGGTGCAAGCTGACAGTTTGAATATGGATAAAGACGCGACGCTGGAAAAATTGCGGGAAATTCGGAAAAACCAAAATTCCCTAATTGCCAGCGAAGTTAATTTTATCAAGCAAAATCGGGTGGGTTTGGTGCTGGCAGATATTCCTCCTTTGGCAACGCGAATGGCGGCAGCGGCTGGGGTTCCCTGCTGGATGATGAGCAATTTTGGGTGGGATTTTATCTATCGAGATTGGGGCGGGGAATTTGTAGAAATGGCCGATTGGATTGGTGAATGTTTCGGAATGTGCGATCGGCTTTTTCGTCTTCCTTTACACGAATCGATGGCAGCTTTCCCCAATATTCAAGATGTGGGCTTGACGGGTGGCAATCCTCGCTACAGTAACGAGAAAGTCCGGGAAGTATTCGGCATCGAAACACCGCTGGAAAAAACTGTATTGTTGACTTTCGGCGGACTGGGTTTAGAGGAAATTCCTTATCAAAATTTACAGCAATTTAGCGACTGGCAATTTATTACTTTTGATGCGGAATCTCCCGATTTGCCGAATTTGATTAATATCAAAAATCAGGAGTTTGCAAAATCTTTCCCGATTTTACCGCGTCCGGTTGATATTATGCCTGTCTGCGGGCGCTTAGTTTCTAAACCGGGATACAGCACTTTTGCGGAAGCTTTGCGCTTGGAAATACCTGTTGTTTCTATAATGAGAGAAGGTTTTGCAGAAGCTGCGGTGTTGCTGGAAGGGATTCAAAATTATGCGGAACATCAAATTGTGACGGCGACGGAGTTTTTTGAGGGGGATTGGGAGTTTTTGCGACAACCGCTGCATCCGTCGCGTTTGTCGAGTAAATTGGAGAAAAATGGTACGGAGGCGATCGCCCAAGCTGTTGTAGACTATTTTTCATAAGTGCGATTAGAAATCGATCTTACACAAACAAAGTCTACCTCCGTCAACAGAAGAGTTTTGCATCAGTCTCATCTAAAATCTCAAATCTCAAATCGAATGAATCACTATCAACAAATACTCAAGATTCAAACTACAGGGAAATCTCTGTGCAAAATCACTCCTAAGATAGAAGATGCGGTGGCGAATTCAGGTATTAAAACGGGACTTTGTAGCTTATTTTTGCGCCACACTTCTGCTAGTTTGGTGATTCAAGAAAATGCTGACCCGGATGTACTTAAGGATTTGGCTAACTTTTTGGCTAAACTGGTACCGGAGGGCGATCGCTACATTCACGATGCCGAAGGCCCAGACGATATGCCGGCGCATATTCGCACTGCGCTGACTCATACTTCTGAACAAATCCCGATCGATCGCGGCAGGTTGCTGTTAGGAACTTGGCAGGGAATTTACCTGTGGGAACACCGCCAGCGGGGTCACATTCGCGAATTAGTTGTTCACGTCAGCGGCACTTGATGGGAATTTGTACCTCGCTAATTTTAGTTGCTTCCGGCGTCATCGGGGAATTGTAAAAAAAGCGGCGCGGCGGCCCGACTATTTCGTATTCAGGATGTTCTTGAAGCCAATCTTTGAGTTTCTGGAGGTTATTTTCGTAGCTTTCCCAAGTGTAGGCCCCGCCCACGCCAATGCTGACAACCGTCATCGGCGAAGTATCCGTGATTTCTACAGCGGAGTTAACGCTGCTGGGGGCGATATTTGGTGCGGGATAGAGGAACGAAACTTCTGCTTGGGGAACCGCATCGATTTGCCCGGAAGTTTCAGTGTAGCGCGCTTCTACTGGCGTTGTCATCGCAATTTGGTTGTTGCTGATGTGTTGAAATAAGGGATTGAAGGCGATGCCAGTTGCTTGTCGCAAATCGCCCGCGTGGGTGTATGTGACAGCGCGGTAGTGAGGATATTGCTTAACTTCTATGACCCCAATCTGTGCGGGTTCAGGGAATCCAGTAGGTAATACCATTTGAGATTTAAAAGTTTAGATTTTACGTTGAAGAATGGGGAAGACTGACTCCGCAAGGGTTTGGAACTTGCTTGCAGTTGCATTATTTTTGGCAACTGGTATAAATAGGCTGAGATTGTGTGCAGACAATCGTTCAGGTGGCACAATTAGTTTAGCAGTTATTTAAGGCGCTGTTAACTATCGATCGCCTAGAATTAGTTTAGAGATTATTAATTAACCTCGTAATAATACGGACGGCACTGACTAAGCAGAGAAACATTAATCTAGTTGTGCTTGAAAAATTAGTGTTTTCAGGCGTTTGCTATTTGCGTCGGCAAATATTCGGCTGTTGGGCCCATCTAGCTGTGCGTTCTCAGTTATTGCCACGCTGATCGCGTTCAGTAACGCCTATCAATTATACCGCTTTCAGGGAATGACGTATGAAAAAGATTCTAGTAATTGAGGACGAGCAAGTAATTCGGGAGAATATTCTCAAACTCCTCAAAGCTGAAGGTTTCGACGTGACGGGTGCAGAAAATGGAGCAAAAGGTTTATATGCGGCGGTGTCAAATCTTCCCGACGTGATTATTTGCGATGTGATGATGCCAGAACTTGACGGATATGGGGTGCTGGTAGCCTTGCGATCGAATCCTGTTACTGCTACAGTACCTTTTGTTTTTCTCACCGGTAAAGCCGATCGCTCTGAAATGCGGCAAGGTATGGAATTGGGAGCAGATGATTACCTGACTAAACCTTTTAGTAAAGCTGAACTTGTGGGCGCGATATCGAGCCGCTTGAAAAAACAAGAAGCTGTCGCCGAACAGTACAGTATTTTGCAATCGCAAGCCAGCGAATTTATCCAAAATACAGCCGACAAATTAGAGCAGATAAAAACTTGTTTGTACGACGCACTGGAACGAGAAGAATTCCAAGTTTACTATCAGCCGCAAGTCAATGTCCAGACAGGTAAAATTATGAGCGCCGAAGCTTTAGTGCGCTGGGTGCATCCAGAAAAAGGGCTGATTTCGCCCGCAGAATTTATTCCCCATGCCGAAGAAACAGGCTTCATTATACAGTTAGGCGAATGGGTTTTGCAGACAGCTTGCAGGCAAATGCAAGTTTGGCAAAATGCTGGTTTTCCGCTCCGAATAGCGGTCAATCTGTCGCCGCGCCAATTTCACCAACCGGATCTCAGCTGCAGAGTTGCCCAAATTTTAGCAGAAACTGGTTTGGAAGCGAGCAGTTTGGAATTAGAGCTGACAGAAAGTTTGATGGTAGAAGATGCCGAAAGTGCGATCGCGACTTTGCAACACTTGAAAAATTTGGGAGTTTGTATATCTCTTGACGATTTCGGAACTGGGTATTCTTCTTTAAGCTATCTGACGCAATACCCCTTCGATACTTTAAAAATAGACCGCTGTTTTATCAGCAATATCACCGATGGTTGCACAAATGCAGCGATTGTGAAAGCTATTATTGAAATGGCGCACAGTCTCTGTCTTGAGGTAATTGCCGAAGGAGTTGAGACGGAAGCAGAAAAAGATTTTCTCTGGCGCTATAAGTGCGATATAATGCAAGGCTATTTGTTTAGCCCTCCTTTGGCTGCAGCGGATTTTGAACAGTTGTTAATGGCAGGCAAATAGAAGATTGGTTAAGTCAATATTGAGCAGATCATTAAGTGCGATCGGGGTGGAATATGGTTGTAGAATCCAGCAGTAACGTTGACTCCCTCAAATCAAGCCCTAAAAAAAACAAGGAGTTTTACCTAGCTGTTCAACTAGCTATAGTGATAGTGTTTCTAGCTATTTTGTCCAAATTCTTTGTCATTGTCAACGCCGGAGAACGGGGCGTGCTGATGCAGTTTGGCAAAGTGCAAGAACAGGTACTCGGAGAAGGAATTCACGTAATATTCCCCACAGTTTATACTGTAAAAAAGTTGACCGTCAGGGTCCAAAAACAGGAAAGTTCCGCTGAAGCTTCATCAAAAGATTTGCAAGATGTGTTCACGGATGTAGCGCTCAACTGGCACATTATCCCAGAAGAAGCAAATGCTATTTTTCAACAAATAGGTGACGAAAAAGAAGTCGTTGATCGCATTATAGATCCGGCTGTTGAAGAAGTATTAAAAGCAGTTATGGCAAAATACACGGCTGAAGAAATAATTACTAAACGGGGAGAAGTTAAAGCCGCAGTTGATGATTCTTTGACCTTGAGGCTGGTTACATATCACATTGCCGTTGACGATATTTCTTTAGTACACGTTCACTTTTCTGAGCGGTTTAGCGAGGCCGTGGAGGCGAAACAAATTGCCGAACAGGAGGCAAAAACAGGGGAGTTTTTAGCGCTGAAGGCAGTAAAACAGGCAGAGGCTAAGGTGAATTTAGCCAAGGGAGAAGCCGAAGTGCAAAGGTTGCTGCGGAACAATTTGACTCCCGAACTTTTGGAAAGGCAGGCTATAGAAAAATGGGATGGGAAATTGCCGCTGATTGTTGGTGATGGGGGGAAAAATTTATTGGACTTGAGGAAATTGGTTGAGAGATAATTATAATCCTGGACGCACGGGTGGGCAGAAACCGGGTTTTTTACGAAAATACAAGGCGTTTAGCTTTTTATGTCCTTAAAAAACCCGGTTTCTTGAGTATTCGTGCGTAAGTCCTCAATTACCAATTACCAGCACCTTGAGTTAATATCTCTTCAAAAGCTTTAGTAATTCTAGTTTGAAAACGCTGTCGGTGCTTCACTTTCAAAACAGGTTTAATTATTTCAAGAGATACATTTGAACTTGCTTGGCTATCTATAATTTTAATCGATCGCAGTGTAGATAGCTGCAATTCTTTTTTTACCATCAATTCAGGAATAGCCGCTGCACCTGTGCCGCTTTCCACCACTGCTTTTACCATTTCGCTGCTGTTCAAAACTAAAGTTACATTTAATTCATGGGGATTAATGCCCCAACTTTGCAAAGCTTGTTCCAACATTTGCTGAACTCCAGAACCAGCTTCTCGCATCACCCAATCGGTTTTGGCAATTTCCGTTAAACTCACATCTGCACGTTCAAACCAAGGGTGAGATTTGCCAACTACAATCAGCAAGCGTTCGCTGCCTACAACTTCTTCCTCCAGGGTGTTCTTAAGTGAAGCTTTGATGTCTCCCGTCACTAAACCCAAATCAAATGTTCCCGTCGCCGTCCCCGCACAAATTTCTTCGGCATTTGCAAGAGTACAATTCACGCAAATACCAGGATATTTCTGTTTGAACTTGCTAAGTTTATCTGGCAACCAATAATTGCCAATGGTCAGACTGCAACCCAATTTTAAATCGCCTCGCTGCAAGTCGTTCAACTCCCGCAAACCTCTCTCTGTCAAAGCAACTTGATCGAGAATTTTCTGCGTTTCAACTTGCAGCAACTTCCCGGCTTCAGTGATTTCGATGTGGCGGCCAATGCGGTGAAATAGTTTTACTCCATATTGCACCTCTAAGCTTTGGATTGTCGCGCTGACAGCGGGTTGGGTGATGTAAAGTTCCTC
Organism: Microcoleus sp. N9_B4; assembly: GCF_036701635.1. Classification (NCBI taxonomy): domain Bacteria; kingdom Bacillati; phylum Cyanobacteriota; class Cyanophyceae; order Oscillatoriales; family Microcoleaceae; genus Microcoleus; species Microcoleus sp. N9_B4. Next base: position 165,087 of record NZ_JAUBRC010000006.1, read on the forward strand.
CGCTGCGCGGCTGAAGTGTAGGTGTTCCGCTACAGCTATAAAAACTCGCAGTTGGTCAAGCGTCATTCCGGCCATTCTGAGTGTCCCTTTACTAAATACAGTTATTTTTTGAAATAAAAATCTTTTGCGGCTTAACTTTGACCTGAACTTTTCGACTATATTGTACAGGTTGGAATTGCCAAAAAAGCACGGTTGCTAGCCGCTATTTAAAGTTTCCTTTTAACGGCAATGGTTTGAGCTTGTGGCGACAGATAGGTGTCGTCTTCCAACAGTTATTTTGCCACGGCACTGCATCACTTGTATTTATTAATTCGATAAAAAACAACATTTGATTCTACCCGTCAAGAGCCTTAAGGTGATACTTAAGCTTCTAACGCAGAGCCAGATGCTGAAGCAGCACCGACAAGTTTAAGCCGATCGCCAAAAGTCGATCGACAAAAAGAGAGAAGATAAATGACCAAGAAAACGCACAAAAATCACAGTCCCCACGGCTTAAAGCCGGACTGCCTCTCCTTCGGGGAGGTTTTAGCTCAATCCTTTGCCGTTATTGCACCTACAACTATACCCGCATCTAATATAGGTTTAATTGTCGCTCTTTCGGGTAACGGGGCTTGGCTGAGTTTTGCGATCGGCTTGATCGGCCTAGTATTTGTCAGCATCAATATCAACCAATTTGCGAGTCGATCGGCTTCTGCCGGTTCTCTTTATTCTTATATTGTTAAAGGACTTGGCCCGACTGCAGGCGTAATTTGCGGCTGGAGTTTGGTACTTGCTTATCTATTTACTGCGATGGCCGTTTTGTGTGGTTTTGCCAACTTTACGGGTACTTTCATCGGTCATTTAGGCATCCATCCGTCACCGATTACGCTGTTAGCGATCGGGGCTGGCATTGCTTGGTATGCAGGTTACAAAGATATCCAACTCTCAGCTATGGCGATGCTGTGGCTGGAGGGAGCATCAGTGGCCGCGATTTTTATCTTGGGAATGATCATCTGGGCGCACAAAGGTTTTGCCCTGGATATGTCGCAATTAACTTTGGAAGGCGTAACTCCGGGGAACATAGCGACGGGACTTGTCTTAGTAATGTTTGGTTTCTCTGGCTTTGAAAGTGCGACATCTCTGGGCGACGAAGCGAAAAAACCCTTAAAAAATATCCCCAGGGCTGTCATGGGCAGTGCTGTCATGGCAGGCTTATTCTTCATTTTAATGACCTATATTGAGGTTTTGGGTTTTAGCGGTACGGGAGTTTCTATTACTAATACTGAAGAACCTCTGAGTTTTCTAGCGCAACAAGTGGGCATGGGTTGGCTGGGAGAGTTAGTGGCTTTCGGCGCTTTATTTAGCTTTTTTGCTTGCGTGCTCGGCAGCATCAATCCAGCGGCGAGAGTGTTTTTTATGATGGCGCGCCACGGTTTGTTTCATTCTTCATTAGGTGTAGCGCATTCGTCTAATAAAACTCCCCACGTTGCAGTAACGATGTGTACATTTCTGACATTTCTGGTGCCGGCTGTGATGTCTATGTTTAACATCAAACTGTTCGATTGTATGGGTTATTTGGGGGCAATTTGCAGCTACGGATTTTTAACCGTGTACGTCTTAATTTCGATCGCGGCTCCGGTTTACCTGCACAAAATTGGTAAATTGCGCGTGCGGGATGTAGCATTTTCGGCTGTGGCGATCGCATTTATGATGATTCCGATTGCGGGCAGCGTGGGCATTCCCGGCAGCACTATGTTCCCACCTCCCGAAGCTCCTTACGATGCCTTTCCTTACTTGTTCTTGATGTACTTGGTGGTTACTTGCGGATGGTTTTTCTGGCAGCGGCTGCGTTCTCCTGAACTGACGGGATCGATGCAGCAGGGTATTGACGCAATTCATGCCAAGTTCGAGGAAGAAAATACAATTTACGGCGGTGTTCGATTGAAAGCCGTTCCCTTTGACAGCGATCGTTTTTGATTAGCAGTTACCAGTTCGCTGTTCGGAGAAAGAGTTTTTAAGCAACTGGGTTTTTACTGAGATATTGCAGCATTGTCGATCGGCATTTCAAGGGCGGGATCAGATCAACAGCCCACAAGAAAATTTAATTTTTGTGGAACGGGCATCTTGCCCGTTCCGAAGATACGATCCCAGCGAGTACAACCAAATAAAAAACATGAGGAGACACAGAAATGAATGAATTACTAACAGCAATTTCTACAGGTATGGCGGCTTTTACAGCTACGAATCTTGACGATATTCTGATTCTGCTGCTGTTTTTCTCGCAGGTGAATGCAGTATTTCGGCACAGGCATATCGTCTTCGGTCAGTTTCTGGGCTTTACTGCACTGGTTTTGGCTAGCCTTCCCGGCTTTTTTGGCAGCTTAATATTTCCACCAGATTGGATCGGAATGCTGGGTTTGCTGCCAATTGCGATCGGGCTTAGTCGCTTGCTGAATCCAGAAACTGACGATTCGGAAGTAGAGGCAGAATTAGAGCAATCTGAGAAATCTTTTTTTAGAAGTTTTTTGTCTCCTCAAACTTACAGCGTAGCAGCGGTGACGGTGGCAAATGGGGGAGACAATATCGGGATATATGTGCCGCTGTTTGCTAGCAATACTTTAGAAAGTTTGGCGGTGATTCTCGCTGTATTCTTCGCGATGGTGGGCGTTTGGTGCTACGCTGCTTATCGGTTAATTCAGATGCGGGCGATCGCGGATACTTTGACTCGCTACGGCAATCAATTAGTACCTTTTGTTTTGATCGGATTGGGAATGGCGATTCTGGTAAAAAGCGGCACTCTGGCAAGCCCAACTTTAAGTATAATATCTTTAGTTGGTTGCGGTTTCTGTTTGATAACTATGAGCAGAAGTAACGCCAGCGAAACTGAAGTTTAGAAAAATTGCAGGGACAGCACATGAATTGGATTGCAGCAGCGATTATTGCCGGGATTACATCTTTTGCCGCAACCAATATCGACGATATGGTGATTTCGATGCTGTTCTTTGCCCAGGTAAATGATACTTTCCGCCCCCGGCATATCTTTGTCGGTAAGTACCTCGGATTTGCAGCACTCATCGCTGCTAGTTTGCCCGGTTTTTTTGGCGGTTTAATTGTGCCGAAAGCTTGGATTGGCTTCCTGGGTTTGGTTCCGATCGCGATCGGCATCAGTCACTTAGTCAAGAGAGAAAATGAGGAAAATGACGTACAAGGGGTATCGGGCGAATTTAACCGGAAATCTAATTCACCTGTGTCAAAACTAGCAAATCTTTTCAATCCCCAAACTTTGAATGTGGCTGCGGTAACAGTGGCTAACGGGGGTGACAACATCGGCATTTATTTGCCGCTGTTTGCTAGCAGCGATTTGCCGAGCTTGATGGTGATTTTGGCGGTTTTCTCGGTGATGGTAGGTGTTTGGTCTTATGCCGCTTACCGGTTAACTCGCCAAAGGGCGATCGCCCATGTTTTGACTCGCTATACCAAGGCTGTTGTCCCTTTTGTCTTGATTGGTTTGGGAATATTCATCCTGATTGAAAGTGGTAGTTATCGGCTGCTCCCGCCATTTCAATCTAACTAATGATTAGCCAATGTTCCGCTACTTCCATCCCTCTATAGGTAGATAATTTGCCATAAGTCATAAGTCCTAACTCATCACTTTTGCCTTAACAATTGTTTGCTTAAAAGTTGCGCTAAATTGCTTGAAATTTATCAACAAGTATGCTAAGTTAATAATCAAGTGATTGATTAAGCTAAAAGCAGCTTCAAACTAATTTAGCCTCAAGTATTCACGAAAATTGAAACCATCTTTTGAGCTAGCCAATTGCCAGACTTAGGCAACAACATACCTCTGGTCTCAAGAAATCCTGTAGTGGTGAATCAAACCGAGCTAAAAACTTGAGGATGAATCCCTAAAAGCTCGCCAGATCGCTTCGCCACTACCCCACGCCGATCGACTTTGACAATAGCTCTAATCCTAAAAAACCAGATTTTTTGATTCTGCAAAATTTGGTTTCTCAGGCCAACCAGTTAAAGAGATATCGTTTTTGCCTAAGTCCTAAAATAGCAAGCAAACAGAAAGTTCCAACAAACCTGACAATCTAGAAAAGGAGAAAAATTGTGAAAATCTTCAAATTTGTTTTAGTGCTCTTGGTAATGATCGCCAATTTAGTATTCGTTCCCCCATCCTGGGCCGATGCTCCAAAAACGCCGAAATATGCAAGCAATCCCGACTACATAGAGGTGACTCAAGCTCTGAACACTCTCAGGACAGCGAAAGATGCACCCGATACCGCCCAGAATTATACCCCTGAGCAACTTCAGCAAAAAATCTCTCAATTGGAGTTTCAAAAATACACTTTAGAAACGGGAAAACCTTGGGGTCAGTGCCGCAACGAGACAGGAAAAACCCTGGCTGTCTACGGCCCGAAAGGCAAAAAAGCAGCTTCTTCTACTTACGAGAATGCCCTTTATTTTCTAGCTGACGGTCAAACAACTGAACATAAATGGGATTGCGATGGAATTTATCTACCCAGCGATGTCAAAGCAACCGATTTAAGAACGACCGATCAACCTTCAGAAGAATTGACTGGCGGTCTAGCTGTTAAGATAGTTGACGGAACTCAAGTTGTAGCGAGAGCTAATCCCGATACGGGGGCTGTAGAATTCAACGTTCCTACTGCTAAAGTTTTCCAACCTGGGGATGCTAATTGGTTTGTTCCTGATGTGACTCAAGCGTATATAGATACGCAAGTTCCCAACGCACCTACTGAGGAAAATGATTAGGTTTGGTGAATGAAGTTGTAATGCGATCGCCTGTGTAAAGATCGTGCAACACACAATCCCGCCGGGTTCGATCCCGGCGGATAATCGTCCCAGCGAAAATATATCGGTTTCCCTTCTTAATTTGGCGTTAAAATTAAAAGGTTTCTCTATGCTATTAAATTGGACATCCACGAAAGTAAATACTGAAAAGACTAGGCGACCAAATCCGTCACGGGTGCGGGATCACTTGGCAAACGAGCGCACTTATTTAGCATGGATGCGGACAGCAATATCGCTGATGGGTTTTGGCGTAGTTATCGTGCGCCTTCGCACCTTTCATCCCCCTCTACTCCCAACTCCCGGCAATGGCTGGAAGTTGGGTTTGCTTTTTTCAGCGGTGGGTTTGCTGACGGTGTTATTCTCAACTAAGCACTACTTTGGCGTCCGTCACGATATCGATTACGATACTTATGAACCTACCGATCGCTGGGTAATTCTTTTTAGCCTCGCGATCGCCATCCTAGGGGCTGGGGTAATTTATTATATGTTTACCGTTCCTTCTAGCTCATTTGGTTTGATGGCACCTGAATAATGGTGGCGGTTTAATATGAATATTAAAGAGTTCGATCGCGTGCAATTATCGTTCCAACCGATGCAAGTAGATGATGAGAAACCAAAGCAGCACAATCTGTCGCGGGCGATCGATCGATCGGCAAATGAGCGCACCTTCTTAGCATGGATGCGGGCCGCGATCGCACTCATGGGTTTTGGCGTCATCATCATCCGACTTCGCGTCGTGCAAATGCCCGTACATTACCGCGAGGCGATGGGGTGGAAGTTGGGTTTAATCTTCTCTCTAATAGGTTGGGCGACAGTCTTAATCTCAACTAAGCACTACTTCACCGTTCGCCACCAAATTGACCACGATACCTACAATCCCCCAGACGCCATGGTCTTATTTTTCAGTTTTGCTGTGGGCTTATTGGGGATTGGAGTAATTTATTCGATTTTGGCAGCCGCCCTGGGCCCAAGTAGTTTTGTAATACCCGATTGATTGTCAACAGGAGTTAATCATGAACAGCGATACAGTTGCCACGATCGCTTCCATTCTCATCTTAGGTGCTGCTATCTGGGCAGCATTCGTAGTGCTGGAGATTGTCGCGAAAATAGTCCCTAAATTGCTGGGCGTGACAGTCGCGATCGGGATTTTGCTCGTTTACCTGCAATTTTACTGGGGGATCGATACTGCATATCTTTGGCAAACTGTCAAGCATTTGCCTGAAGCTTTCAATTTCTCGATCGCAGCCTAAACATACACCAGCCAGCATTCTCAACAACCTCTCCCGGATAGATATTTTTGTCTCGGAAAGAAAGTAGATTTAGGGGATCAACAATAAAATACGGTAACTTGATTGACTTACTAGACATAGCTCAGTTTTGCTGCTAAACTACGGTAAGTCGATCGAGTTATGAGCTATTAACGTGGAAAACGCTAAAAAAGTCATTGAAGAGTACCAGCTTGCAGGACAACTGACCCAACAGTTGCCAGAAGCTAAGGGGTGGAAGGAAGTCTGGTTTAAAAAAATCCGAGGCGGGTTGCTTCTGGCAATTGGATATTTGCTATCACCCCTGTGTTGGTGGAACGACATATTTTTCAATCTGCCAATTGCCTACGCCTTTGGGTATATCTTTAGTTGGCTTTCCCCAGATTTACTGTTTCCTTGCACAATTGTCGGCTACTGGCTTTCCAATATTGCTGGAATTCTGTTGATGCAGCTAGGAACATTAGATGTTTTTACAGACAAACCCAAGGAAAAAAACCTCAAAAAAGAGTTATTGACGGGTTTAGTTTCCTCAACCGCCTTCACTGTTGTCATTGTGGCATTGATTCATTTTAATGTTCTCGATACTCCCGATTTCTTTGCCGGCAAGGAGTCGGTTAACCTCAGCTCTGTTTTACCTGTGACGCTCGTCACTTCAAGGTAGAATGCAGAATATAAACCCCATGAATAAATCGAGGGTTTTCGAGCAGTTGCACAGGTACATTTAAGAAAATCAGGGAGCTTTTACACTACAATTTTTGTAGGATTGTTTATTTGCATTTACTTACTTTTACCAATAATATTGTGACTGAAAACGCGACCCTTCTCAAGCGTTGAAGAAACATTTTTTTGGTGAAAAATATTGAAATGCAAATGAGATTTAGCGTGTGTAGCTGTGTTGCAGGAGCCACCCAAGTTATCTATTTGTTGGTTGGCAGCGCTTAAATACACAGTTTTTGGGCATAACCGTGAACTACTTATTACTATCCTTTCTCAGCTTTTTTGTGGGCATTATCGTTGGTTTGACCGGAGTTGGCGGAGCCTCGCTCATCACCCCAATGTTAATTTTTGTTTTCCAAATTCCAGCATCAGTTGCTATTAGTTCGGATGTCGTAGCAGCTACACTGATGAAAGTTGTTGGCGGCTTCAAACACTGGCAGCAAAAGACCCTCGACTTGCAAATAGTTAAGTGGCTGGCTTTGGGCAGCGTGCCCGGTTCGCTGACTGGCGTGTGGATTTTACACTGCATCAAATCCAGCGGAAGTCAAGACTTAGACAGCATATTGCTGCGCTTTCTCGGAGTAGCGCTCGCCCTAATTGTCGCTTTATCCCTGACCCAATTAGTGGTCAAAACATTTTTCCCTAAGTTTAAATTGCCTGCGCCCCCTAAATGGGACTTAAATACTAATTATGGCCGTATTTGTACTGTGAGTGCGGCAGCAATTTTAGGCTGCATAGTGGGAATCACTAGCGTGTCTTCCGGTTCGATGTTTGCACTGTTGCTGATTGCTTTTTTCCGCCTGGATACTTCTAAATTGGTAGGTACAGATATTTCGCAGGCGGCAATTTTATTGATGTTTACATCTCTGGGACATCTCAGCCTCGGAACAGTAGACTGGAGTTTAGTATTGCCAATTTGGTTGGGTTCGGTGCCGGGAGTTTTGGTAGGGGCTAAATTCTGTCAAATTATGCCTCAACGCCCGCTAAAGTTTGTGATTTACGGAATGTTGGCGATGGCTAGTTGGAAGTTGTATCAAGTCTGAAAAATAGGGGTAGTACGCCGCCCCTTGGTGTCAACAATCCCCTAAAAACCTTTGTATATCTTGTTTCTAGCCGAGGCTATATCCCCCTAAATCCCCCTTAAGAAGGGGAGTAGGGGTTGACTTTGAGAAGAATCTTGTCCCCCCCTTATTAAGGGGGGTGAGGGGGGATATAGACTTCGATATAACAAGAGAGACGGTCGGTTTGACGTTAAGTTGTCACCAATGCCCTACTACAATTTAATAATTGCTGACTAATGATTCGAGTTCGCGGATCGTCGGCAACTCTAAGTCTTTGAATAAGACTGTACTGAGGTAGCGTTCGCCATAAGAAGGCTGCACAAAAACTATTAATTTTCCTGCATTTTCGGGACGCTTGCCGACTTGAATTGCAGCAAACAAAGCCGCGCCTGCTGAGATTCCTGACAATAATCCTTCTTCTCTGGCGAGTCGGCGGCTGTAGGCGATCGCATCTGCGTCGCTAACTGCGATTGTTTCATCAATTAACTCTGGTTTCAACACTTCCGGGATGAATCCTGCACCAATCCCTTGAATTTTGTGAGCACCAGATTTGCCTCCAGAAAGGACGGGGCTGCTGGCGGGTTCAACTGCAATTACCCTAAAACTCGGTTTCCGCTGTTTAATTACCTCAGCAACTCCCGTAATTGTGCCGCCGGTGCCAACTCCAGCCACTAAAAAATCTACTTTACCTTCTGTATCTTCCCAAATTTCCTCGGCCGTGGTTTCCCGGTGAATTTTTGGATTAGCGGGGTTGCGAAACTGTTGCAGCATGAAAGCATCAGGGGTTTCTTCTACAATTTCTTCCGCACGGGCGATCGCGCTTAACATCCCTTCATGTCCCGGAGTCAATTCCAACTGAGCTCCGTAAGCTTTCAGCATCGATCGGCGCTCTAAACTCATCGTATCCGGCATCGTTAAAATCAGACTGTAGCCTTTCGCCGCCGCGATCATTGCCAAAGCAATTCCAGTATTGCCTGAAGTCGGTTCAACTAAAATAGTTTTCCCCGGTTGAATTAACCCCGCATCTTCTGCCGCCTGAATCATGCTTGCTGCAATCCGATCTTTCACCGAAGCAGCCGGATTCATCCCTTCCAATTTTGCCACAATTTGAGCAACTACTCCTTCGGCTTGGGGAATTTTATTGAGCTGAACTAAAGGAGTTCTGCCAATTATTCCTGTAACATCCTTAGCAATTTTCATGGCTTAATTTCTCTCCAATTAAATGTAGTACATGGGATGTGCTTGTTTGCGAACATCCCGCTGTTCGCACAAATCTTGTAATGTGTATTTCCCCAAAACAGCCCAAGATGCCTGTTGAGCTTCCTGCCAGATTTCTAGCACCGCAGTTTTTTCTATTGTTAGAGATTCCGAAACTTTTTGCGTCTGGCCGCTGCCGTCACCTTCGAGTGTCGAAAACACCTCTAGCAAAGTAATCTGCCAAGGCTCTTTCGCCAGCAAATAACCGCCTTTAGCACCCCGCAAACTCTGGACAATACTTGCACGCCGCAGCACGGCAAGAATTTGGTCTAGATAACGTTCCGGTATCTCTTGAGAAGCAGTCAGTTCGTTCACTGTTAGGGGCGAATCATTCGGGTGGTGACTCGCCAATTCCAAGAGCGCTAACAGGGCGTATTCTACTCTAGAAGATAGTTCCACATTCCCCACTGGCGATCGAGTTTAAATTCTACACTATATCATAGTACACAATCCCGGTAGATGTATAGGTGTTATTATATTTTTATTACAAAAACGGTTGGAGAAATCCCGTGAGCAACGTAAATGTAGGTAATTTAAGCTGTCGGCACTGTCGGCATTACGAGCAGCACGGGCACAGGGGCGGAAACTGCCAGATGCTCGGCGTGGCGGTACAGGGTGGGTGGAAAGCTTGCCCATTCTTGGTTCCACCCTTTGCACCGTCTTGGGAACACCCAGAAGCGGGTAGATCCCGAAAGTCTCAAATCTTGCAGGGAGCGAGTATTTTACAGGCAATTCCGCCGCCTTAAAGTAACTGCTAAGTGGGTAGGCGGATATATGCTGTGTCATCGTTAAGTTGATTCAGACTCACCTACTTAACCGCAGTCAACAGGTGCGAGATATCGCATCTGTTGGCAGTGAGAAGAAAGAAATCAACACAAAAAAAAAGTAAGTGCGATCCTCGCACTTGCCTTTAAACTTATTGACCAGTCGATGAAAAAATTTAATTAACGCAATTTCGCTCCAGATTATCTCCGGCCCAGAGCATTCTCAATTTGATCGAACATCGCATTGTCAGCGAAGAATTTCTTTTGCACCGCATTCCAACCGCCTACATCGGCGACAGTAAAAAGTTTGCCAATTCTGGGAAATTTACTGCTAAATTCTCCGGCTACCGTCGAGTTAACAGGTCGAAAACCCGCTTTAGCAAATTCTCGCTGAGCTTCCGGCGTGTAAAGATATTTCACAAAAGCCTCCGCCACTTTAGTAGTTCCGTGTTTGGCTGCGTATTTATCAACTACAGCCACGGGGTTGTCAATGGAAATATTCACTTGGGGGATGATGAAAGGTTCCGCTTCGCCCTGCGTTTTCGCCAAGAGAATTTCGTTTTCATAGTTGATCAACACATCCCCTTGGTTTTGTTTGTAAAAGACATCTGACGCTTCGCGGGCATCTTTGGGAAGCACTGGCACGTTTTTGTAAACCTGGCTGACAAAGGTGCGGGCTGCTTGTTCGTTTCCTCCGTTTCGAGTTACGGAACCCCACAAAGCTAAGAAGTTCCAGCGCGCGACACCAGAGGTTTTGGGATTAGCAGTAATTACTTTGATACCGGGTTTGGCTAAATCGGCCCAGCCTTGGATTTTTTTGGGATTTCCGGCCCGCATTACTAATGCTGCAACTGATTTGCTAACAATTCCGTTATTGGGTACTTCTCGCTCCCAACCCTGTTTAATTAGACCGGCTTCTTGGATGCGCTCGGTATCATAAGCTAAGGCTAAGTGTACGACATCGGCTTCCAAACCGCTAATTACAGCACGGGTTTGGGAACCTGAACCGCCGTAGCTTTGGCTGATAGTGACATTCTGGTTGTTTTCTCGTTTCCACTTCGCTACAAAGCCGGGAACAATCTTGTCGTAGGCGGATTTGGTAACAGCAAAGGAAACTAAGGTGAGTTCGACATCTTTTGGTTTGGCCTGGCTGATTGCAGGCTGAGGAATTAACCAGCTCAAGCCTAAACCTACTGCAAAAAAGAAAGTAAAAGCTTTGAACAGGGACGATTTTAACAGAGCGGCTGATTTAAGAGAAAAAACTGGCAAACCAGTTTTTTTCTTAAATGGCTGCAAGACACTATCTGCGAGATGATGATTCCGCATTTATGCTTCTTAGTTCCTCTTGTTTTTTCTCAAGTCGATTGAGCGCACAATTAAGTTTAATGCGCTTGATATAGAGCAAATGCAGCCTGATGAGATTTGCCCAGATAATCTATAAGATTTCGCTGATGTGGCAATTCTTGTTAATGGCAACAGTGGCAAGATTGAGAGACTGTTTTGCTAGCAGTTGGGCGATCGCTCCTTGAGTCAGATCGCCAACTCTCTCTACTTAATTTAATACATTACACTAATAAATACTTAATGTCTATAGGGAAACAGTAGTTTTATATTTAAAGGGCGCGCTTGGCGGGAAAACGCGACATCTGTAGGGACAAAGGCTTTGCCTTTGTCCCTACCCGCAGGTCGATCGCCTATTCATGTTGGAAATTAATTCTCAAGTCGGAAGAGCGATCGCAATTTAATTCCCGCAACGCTGCCCAACAAAGCAGTCGCAATCCACAGCCAACCGTGCAAACTGGTAGAAGCAATACCGCTAAAAAAAGCGCCGACATTGCAGCCAAAAGCCAGCAGTGCTCCGTAACCCATCATGAAACCGCCGCTCAAAACGGCTGTAACTTTGGGTAACGAAAGGTTTGTTTTGACGGTGAATTTGCCAGCCAAAGCCGCCGCTAAAACTGCTCCCAAAACAATGCCAAAATTCATCACGGAAGTAACATCAGCAAAGATGCCTTTTTGCAAGGATTCCAACTTGTCGGGAGTATTCCAAAACGGGTTATTTGCGGGATTCCAGCCGAAAGCAGTAGCAAGTTCTGCGGCCCACAAAGTAAACCCCCAAGTCACTCCCCAAGGCCTGCCGTCAATTAACAGTTTTACCCAGTTGAGAAAGGCAAGGGCAAAGGCTCCGGCAGCGAGAGACCAAGGCCCGTAAAGCCATTGATTCTTGATGTGAGATTGAGGAGTTTTAATGATAAAATCTGCTGTTAAGGGTTGCTTGCCATTGGTGCGATTCCACTGCCAGAGGGCGATCGCAATTAACAGAAATACGCTTAGCTGCAAGATGACTGCGGGCATCCATCCCAAAGTTTTTCCTAAAGATATCGGCGGCAGCGAGGGCAAATGCCACAAATGTCTGGTCAAACTTCCTGCAAAAGAACCGATGCAAAAAGTCAGCAGCGTTAACAGCATTGACGTGCTGCCGCCGCCAATTGTCCAAAGCGTGCCGCAAGCGCAGCCGCTGCCCAATTGCATTCCAATTCCGAATAGAAAAGCGCCGATCGCATTTTGCCAGCCCACAGGCGCAACAGCCCCGGCTATTTTGTGTCCGAATGCCTCTCCTGATGCAAGTACGGGAGCAAAAAGTACAGTAGCAATTCCTAACATCAACAAGTGCGCTAAAACACCTGTAATATCGCGATCGGCAAATAATTTGCGGTAAGCAGAAGCAAAGCCAAAACTTGCATGATACAAACTCGCGCCCAGCAAGCCTCCAATCAGAAACAAAACGCTCTGCCGCCAGCCGTAGGCGCTCAAACCGGCCGCACCAGCAGCAAATAGCGTCAGTATCAGAGCTAAAATCGGACGCTGCGATCGGGGCGGCGAAGTTTTTGTCAGCGGTGAAAAAGCAATTTCTGCGGTGTTATTCACAATAAAATACTTGACTCCAGAAACAACTGTAAAGCGAGGCAGAGCCTCCATTTTAGCGCTAAGTTTTTCGCGGCGAAGTCTCCGATTTTTCATCGGGTTGTTCGCTAGGAGTGCAAGCAACGGAATTATCTGCTTGTCGGTGCTCAGCTATTGTTGATAAACCAAAGCCAATCGAGCTGATTATTCCGAGCATTGATATCGAGATAATTGCTGTTTTCATTCTACCTCTTCGGTCAATTTTTAGCCAAAATTGCTGTTAACTACAGATTTGTTTTCTACACTGCTTGTTCCGGACCAGTTTCTACAGGTAAATTAGTCTGACTGTATTCAGTCCAAGAACCTTCGTAGATTCTGACTTTCGGATAGTTCAGCAAGTGTTTCAAAACTACATATTGCAGCGTTGCTTCCCGCCCCGTACTGCAAGTAACGATGATGTCGCTGTTGCGATCGATCTTTTTAGCTGCCAAAATCTGCTTGATTTCGTCGAGAGACTTCAACTTGTGCGGGTTGTCAGCATCGGTAAAAGTCGGCCAGGGAATGTTGCGAGCGCCGGGAATGTGTCCGTTGCGCGTCCAGATTTTTTCTTCCCCTTGAAATAGTTTTTCCGGTCTGGGATCGATGAATGTGACGCCTGCTTTGCCAATTAAATTTTTGACTTCATCCAGGGTGACACGAATTGATTTGTTGTCGCGCACAGTCAGTGTACCAGCCGCGTATTTTGGAAACTCTTTCATCACAGTTTGAGCTGCTTTGTAACCCGCATAACCTCCGTCGATAACTGCGATGTCCGAGTGTCCCAATCGCTCCAATACGTAAGCAACCATAGTCGCGCCGAGAATGTCTCTGCCGTCGGAATAAACTAAGACGCGGCTGTTGTCTGTTACTCCTGCCCGCGACAGTAATTGCCCCAGTTTATCCGGCGTTAGATACTGTACTGGCAAACCGCTGTCCGGCCCGCGCAAGGTGTTGTCGGCGATGTTGACTGCATTGGGAAGATGCCCGATAAAGTAGTCCATTGGATTGGTGCGGACATCGAGAATTCGCAGGTTTTTGTCGCTGGCGTTTTGGGCAACCCACGCGGGGGAAACGAATTGAATTTTACTTTTTGATTCCGCTGCTTGGGTTGGGAAAAATGGGAACAGAGGAATTGCGATCGCCAGCACCGCTAGGACGGCAATTAATGCCCCTATTTTGTTTCTTTTAAATCGAGCTTTCAGGGATTTAGTTTTCATGTTCTTTCCTCTTGCATTGTCTCTGTCGAAAAGCACAAAAAGCTCCTCGCTGCTAGAGAGCCGATCGCTATCTCCAGCAATCACCGTAAATTCGATTGATTTACCGTATATTATAGGTATAGCTGTTGATTGTTGCACAGACAGTCTCAGAAAGTCAATAGTTTTTTTTAGTAGCGAAGGATACAGAAATTTGGGGGCGATTCCCTCCGGGATAGCTTCGCACGCGCGTGCGAGACATGAATTCTACCCTTAGATTTCGTAGTGCCACACCTCAGAAGGTTGCAGAATAATCCGGTGGAATGGCAGACGATTAATTAAGCCTTGCTGCTGAAAATTACCGAGGGTGCGAGTGACAGTTACGCGACTTGTACCGAGAATTTCTGCAATGTCCTGATGCGTTAAAATCATATCGATCAGATGTCCTCGCTCTACCTCAGAACCAAACCTCTTAGCCAGCCAAGTTAAGAGTCGATAGAGCATAAAATCAACTCTTTTGTAACCTCGCATTACCATAAAATCTTCAGCCTGCTGAATGTGACTGAGCAAAATATCTCTATTTAGCCAGCGCTCGCCCGATAGTAAAATTGCCTCGACTTTAGTGAGGCATTCAATTTGAAAAGGATCGCATTTTGATATCGGTTTGCCGATCGTATCACCAGGTCCCCACAATCCCAAGGTAATAATTGTGCCATCTTCAAGCCATGTTACAGTTCGCACTACTCCAGTTTCAATTCGCCACAGAGCATTGTTTCTGTTAGGCAAGTGCGATCGACGAGGAAATATATGTCGGCTCGTTTCATCAAAAGTTTTAGTGGAAAGAGAAGCAATAGTCATAGCCAGTTACTGAAAGAATAAAAGTTAGTTGGTCCAATGGCAGCAGGATAGTGCGGCTGGCAAAAATCTATATAAATTAAAGCTTTACTAGATTCCTGCACCGTCTAAAAACTGTGTAATGAATAAATCGGAAGACAGGAATAATTCATGTTTTTCGACCTCTGCTTGCTCTGATTTAGTTGTTTGGAGCGGAGATAATTGAGATTTCAAAAAAGCAACCTGCTCTTCTAAATCCTTAATTCTATCGAACAAAGCTCGAATCGCTTGAGCTTCCAAATCCGGTATACCTTGAGAATTTTGAGCATCTTCCACCTGCTTTTTCCGAGAGATAATGCGGCCGGGGATTCCCACAACTGTGCAATCGCTAGGGACATCCCGCAGCACTACCGAACCCGCACCAATCCGAACATTATTGCCAATTTGAATATTGCCTAAAACCTTAGCACCGGCTCCTACCACGACATTTTCTCCCAGCGTCGGATGCCGTTTTCCCATTTCTTTACCCGTGCCACCAAGAGTCGCTCCTTGATAAATGACAGCATAATCTCCCACGATCGCAGTTTCGCCAATGACCACCCCCATGCCGTGGTCGATAAACACGCCCCTACCAATTTTTGCTCCTGGGTGAATCTCAATACCTGTTAAAAACCGACTCAGTTGGGAAATCAAGCGCGGTACAAACGGAAGGCCAGCGGAATAAAGCCAGTGTGCTATCCGGTGCAAAAAAAGTGCTTGCAGTCCGGGATAGCAAAATAATACTTCCAGCCAGTTGCGCGCCGCCGGGTCGCGTTCGTAAATAATTTGCAAGTCACTGAACATATTTACTCTCGCCGTGTTTGGGTTATAAAGTATCTGCCGTGCCGACGGTTTAAGCTGCCTAAAGCAGTCTTGATTGTGGAATTATTACATATAATACTGTAATCCGACCTAATTACAGTAGTTTATGAGAAAAAATTTTTCTTCCCCAGCCGTTTCTAAGCTGCCTCCGATATTTGCCGCGAAACAAACGGTACAGCTTGTCTGACTTCTTGCTGCAGCGGAATCTCGATCGAGAATTCCGTCCCCAATCCCGGTGTCGAATCGCAGCGCAGCGTACCCTTGTGCTTTTCTACGACAATTTTATAGCTGATGGACAGTCCCAATCCTGTCCCTTTTCCGACCGGTTTCGTCGTAAAGAACGGGTCGAACAGCCGTTTTTTGACATTTTCTGCCATACCGGGGCCGTTGTCAGATATCCGCACAATTATTTTGTCAGGGGTTAAATATTCTGTGGTTATGGCGATCGCGATCGGATTGGCTTTCGCTGCTGTGGGCCCGCGATCGAGGTTGTAACTCTCAAGGGCGTCGATCGCATTAGCCAGAATATTCATAAACACCTGATTTAATTGTCCGGCATAACACTCTACTAAAGGTAAATGGCTGTAATTTTTAACAATCTCGATCGCCGGGCGATCGGCTGTAGCTTTCAGGCGACTTTGCAGAATTAGTAGAGTGCTGTCAATGCCTTCATGGATGTTGACAGGTTTCATTTCGCTTTCGTCTAAGCGAGAGAAATTCCGCAAAGATTGAACTATTTGAACAATGCGATCTGCTCCTATTTTCATCGAGGACAGCAGTTGTGGCAAATCTTTGCTGAGAAACTCAAAGTCAATATTTTCTAAATGCTCTGAAATTTCCACAGGAGGGTGTAAATAGTGTTTTTGGTAGAGTTTTACCAACTCCAACAAATCGCTACTATATGCGCTGGCGTGTTGAATATTGCCGTAAATAAAACTAATAGGATTGTTAACTTCGTGGGCAACACCAGCAACTAACAAACCCAAACTAGACATTTTTTCCTGCTGAATCAGTTGAGATTGAGTTTGCTGCAACTCTTGCAAAGTTTGCTCTAACTGTTGAGATTTAGCCGTGCGTTCTGCTGCTATCTTTTCAATCCTGTCGGTATAATTTAACAAACTCATTAGATAAAGTGTCGCAGCCAAACTTAAGATTGTCCCCAAAATTAAAACAGTCAAAGAACGCCCAAATCTTAGAGGATTAATGTACTCTGGTGTTAGCCGTAATTGCAGCAACCACCTGCGATTTTCAATATTGAGAATGCGGGTGCAACTGCTGCCGTCCGGGCAGTAAGCTCTTTCCCCAATTTGGATGTTATTTTTAATTTTTTCATCGGTAATTATCCTTTTTGTCTTGGCTTCATAAAACGCAAGAAATCTTTCGGCTTCAGGAGCCATAGCATCTTGAAGATAAACGTTAACAAAGTTGAGGTTAGTTTCCTGTAAAGCCGATTTGACAATAGCATCAACAAGCAAAACGCCCAAAGTAAAACCTTTCAAATTTTCTGGTGACCGAGCAGGTAAATTTGGAGGCAATTCTGCGCCATCCTCAGCAGATTTTTGAGTAAAAATTGGCATGAAGACGAAGACGCTTGGTTGATTTTGTGAAGACCATTTTTGGCGGTCAGTAGCGGTAATCTCTTGTCTTTTTGCGGCTTTTTCTAACGCTGGCCGATTGGCAGTCAAATCTAAATCTAAATCTATTTCATCTGTTAGGAATTCGGGAGAGTCAGAAACACCGGGCAGCCAAGCGATCGCCTTCAGGCTCGGATGGCGGTACAGGGCAGTACCAACAAATGTATTAATTTCTGGTTTTTTAACGCCGTCAAATACGCTGTAAAAGGCTCCTGCTGCCCGAATGATTTCTAAATTGCCGCTAACATCTCTCTGAATTTCTGCCGCTATTTTGTCCAGCCGGTCTTGCAGTTCGGCTTGCATGGATTTGTATTCCCAATTGTACGCAACTGAAGAGGCGATCGCAGACAGTCCCAATCCTGCACAAAGTGTTAATCCTGCCTGGATGTGGCGGCGATAAGCAAGTAAAGTGCTAGTTGCTAAATTCTTGAATTTGTTAGCAGTCATATTCTTCACCTATCTTGTTTCTAGTTCTCCGTCCCAGGCTCTGCCTGAGATTTCTCGTTTTTCCCCTTCCCAGGCTCTGCCTGGGAATGAATTTCAGGAGGCTCTGCCTCCGATTTAGAGCCACGAGACAGCATTACCAGGCACGAGCCTGGTAACGATGTGGCAGCAGTGTTTTTTAGAAGCTCCCGGATAGTATTTTGAGTAAGATGCAGCCGCTGATTTAAATTGAATAAACAGGGAAAGTCATCGCGTGTTTGGGCTTGACGTAAACCTGCTGATCTCGCGTTAACTGTAGAGAATCGAAGCGCTCGCGACTCACGTAAGCTGTTACTACCTGCTCCGATTCTAACACTAACTCGGTTTGAATTTCCCGCCCTAAATGAATGATGCGGCTGACTTTTGCTAATGCAAAACCAGACTGCGGCTTAGTTTGAATTTCCACATCGTGGGGGCGCAAAAACACTACTTCAGAATGGGCGGCTCCGTTCTTGTGAGCCGTTGTGCCGTTGCTGGCGAACAAACCCGCAGTATTCGGCAACACATTGACAGGCCCAATAAAACTCATCACAAAAGCTGATGCCGGTTTGTCGTAAATTTCAGCAGGAGTGCCAACTTGTTCGACTCTACCTTTGTTCATTACCACAATTTCATCGGCTACTTCCATAGCTTCTTCTTGGTCGTGAGTCACAAAAACTGTAGTGATGTTAACTTCTTTGTGAAGGTTGTGCAGCCACGATCGCAATTCTTTGCGGACTTTAGCATCTAATGCTCCAAAAGGTTCGTCTAGCAGCAGCACTTTTGGTTGAACTGCTAGAGCTCTGGCCAAAGCCACCCGCTGCCGCTGGCCCCCGGAAAGTTGCGAAGGATAGCGATCGCCCAAACCTGTCAACTGCACTAAATCCAATAGTTCATCAACTCGTCTGCTAATAGAGTTTTTAGGAACTTTGCGAATTTCCATCGCAAAAGCAATATTTTTCCGAATACTCATGTGTTTGAACAAAGCGTAGTGCTGAAACACAAAACCAATATGCCGTTCCTGCACCGACTGCTGGGTAGCATCCTCCCCGATCAGGTAAATATGACCCGTGTCAGGGGGTTCGAGTCCCGCAATCATCCTCAGCAGAGTCGATTTCCCGGAACCGGAAGGCCCCAACAGCGCGACTAAAGAGCCACTTTTAATTTCCAAATTCACGTTGTCAATTGCGTGAAATGAGCCGAAGTGTTTCGATACGTTCTGAACTGTAATGCTCATGAGTTTATTTACCTATTTTAGGAGTTGATGGTATTAACTCCATATATCTGACCGATTTACAGTAGTATATCCTGAAATTAATATTTGGCAAGGCCTGTAACTTTTTGTATTGTATTTCGAGCCCTCCTGATGGGGCGGCGCTTGAAAGTTGAAGCTGGCGGGCCGTCTGAGTTAACCCGCGAGGGTTTCCAGATGTGGCTGTAGCCGTGCGATCGTCCCAGAATAAGCCATGCTGAAATTACGTAGAAACCGGGTTTGATGGACGAAAATACTGCATCATCACCTTTAAAACCTTTAATCCCCGTAAAAAACCCGGTTTCTTTGCTGTCGATCTATCTATACAGCACTTCCGGGTGTTATGAGGTACAATAAGAATAGATTAAAAAATACACCAATGAAAGCATATTCAGTAGATTTGCTTTCCAAAAATAGTAGCAGCCCATCAAGATCAGAAGCTGTCGATCAGAAAAACAGCAGCGATATTTTCCGTCAGTAAAAGCTTAGTTCAAAAACTGGTCAAGCAACAAAAAATCGAGGGGAATTTACAGCCGAAACCCAGGGGTAAACCGAGATACAGTCATTTGAATAATTCCACAGCATAGTTGAGAGAAATAGTGGCAGCACATCCCGATGCAACCTTACTAGAATTGTGTGAGTTATTTGCCCAGAAGACCGGAAATTGGGTGGGTAGAACAGCCATGTGTAACGCCTTACAAAAGTTGGGATTAAATCGTAAAAAAAAACAGTGAGAAGTAGCCAAGCCGGCACTGAAAGAGTCATGAAATTAAGGTTAGAGTATTGGGAAAAAGTCAAGCATATCGACCCAAAAAATCTAGTCTTTTTAGATGAGACTGGAGTATTGCTAGGTTTAACCAGAACTCATGCACGTTCCCAACGAGGAACGAGAGCCTATGCGCTGAAACCTTTTTACGCCCGGGAAAAAAGTCACAGTAATTGGTGCAATTAGTTTGAAGCGAGTAGTGGCACTCATGACAATGGATAACTCAATGGATGGCCAAGCATTTGAGGTATTTATTGAGCAATGTTTAGTGCCACAATTGTGGTCGGGAGCAGTAGTAGTGATGGATAATTTACCCGCGCATAAAGTAGATTCAATTACATCGATGATTGAATCTGTGGGTGCTTCTATTTTATGTTTGTCCCCATACTCTCCTGATTTTAATCCGATTGAATTATGGTGGTCGCAACTTAAATCTTTATTGATCCAGTTTTAGCCAACTACCACTAAAATGGTTGATACGATAATTGCTGTGGTTCTTGACTTAATTAATCCGAAACATCTTAAAAACTGGTTTACTAATTGCTGCTACTGTACCTCATAACATCCGGAAGTGCTGTAACTTGGTGAGGACGAGAATGCCGCCGATCCATATAGGCATAAAAAGGTTCTCGATCGTCTTGATGAGTGAGAATATATCGCTTTAGTTCGCGATCGCTCATTGCAGCATAATTGACATTACTCATGGTTCAATACTCGCATCAGGTTGAATTTCCAACTCAATCTCTTCGCTTTGTCCTGCTAAGATAAATAGATTAAGAGTCCGTTCATCTAAACGCACTATATGAATTGGGTGAAACATAATGTTGGTAAGTAGATGACAAAGCCGATATAAACTCCGTAATTGTTATACCGTTGGTTCCCTCATACACTTATCATCATAGACTCCAATAGTTGTAAACAGTCATTTTCTCCATCCCAAATAAAAGGTAGAGCAGGCAAGATGCCTGCTCTACTATATCATAACCCTATTCTACTCCCTCAATCCGGTCTTCCACCTCCTGATACAACTCACGCAAGCGATCCAAATTGTTCTCCGAAGTCTCCCAATAACCCCGGCCATTCACCTCAAGCAAAGTGCTGACAATCTTGCGGAAAGAATGAGGATTTAAGTTAAGCAAACGCTTCTGCATCTCCTCATCTTGGATAAACGTAGTGTTGACATCCTCATACACCCAATTATCCACCGCGCCCGCCGTCGCACTCCATCCAGTCGTATTCACCAGACGCTTAGAAATCTCCCGCACACCTTCATAGCCGTGGGACAACATCCCCTCATACCACTTCGGATTCAGCAACTTAGTGCGCGAATCTAAACGCACGGTTTCTGATAGCGTCCGCACCTGCGCGTTGGCTGTGGTTGTATCAGCAACAAAGGATGCTGGTTTCTTCCCATCTGCGCGCAAACTGCCGATCAATTTAGTCGGATCGGAGTCGAAATAGTGCGACACGTCGGTTAGGGAAATCTCGGCAGAATCCAAGTTTTGGAAGGTGACATCAGCAGTTTTCAAAGATGATTCAAAAATCTGCCGGTCTTGTTCCATTGTTCCGGGATTGTCGGAAGAAAAGGCGAAGGATTTGCGGGTTAAATACATTTCCTGCAATTCGGCTTCGCTTTCCCAAGTGCTGTTTTCTACCGCCAAGTTGACGTTAGATGAATAGGAACCAGAGGCATTGGAAAATACCCGGGTTGCTGCTTGTCGCAGGTTTATTCCCATTTCTTCCGCTTGCTTCAAGGCGTGTTTGCGGACGAAGTTCATCTCTAACGGTTCGTCGGCTTCCGCTGCCATTTTCACGGCTTTATCTAACAAATTCATTTGGTTGATGAACAAGTCGCGGAATACGCCGGAACAGTTAATTACTACGTCAATCCGAGGGCGTCCCAACTCTTCTAAAGAAAGCAATTCGAGTTTGTTTACCCGGCCCAAAGCGTCGGGAACTGGCTTTACTCCCACCATCCACATTACTTGCGCGAGGGATTCGCCGTAAGTCTTGATGTTGTCGGTTCCCCACAACACAACGGCGATGGTTTCTGGGTAATTTCCGCCGTTATCAACGCGCTGTCTTTCTAACAGCCGATCGACTACAATCTTTGCAGACTTAACCGCCCCCGTTGTAGGGATTGACTGCGGGTCTAAAGCGTGCATATTCTTGCCAGTAGGCAAAACATCCGGGTTGCGAATCGGATCGCCGCCTGGGCCAGGGATAATGTATTCGCCTTCTAGGGCGCGCAACAAAGCGCCTAATTCGTTGTCGGCACAAACTTGCTGCAAGCAGAATTCCAGATACTCAAACAGGGGTTTAATCAGTTCTGGATCGACCTTTTTATAACCCGCGGCGTGCAGCGCATCAATCCAGGGTGTTTTCTTGCCCATGTTGAAGAAATTCAACTTGGAAACCAGGGAAACTCGACCCTCAGCATCGGTTTGTTCCTTCACTAAAGCGGTGACGGCATCCCGACAGGCTAAAGTGATGTTTTGCAGCAATTCAACATCTGCTAAAATGCCTTTGTCGTTGTTGGTGTAGATATCGTCAATATTGCGATCGAGACTTTGAGCAATAATCCGCGACAAACTGATTAATCCGTCTTCTTCCCGGTCTAAATTGGCAATGTTAACCAAAGTTGCGATCGCCTCTTCAGCAGTCGGTGGCTTACCGATCACGTGCAAGCCGCAAGGTAACAACCGCGACTCAATCTCCATCAACTTGCGGTAAACCAAGCCAACTAAATTGTCCCGTTCTTCCGCAGTCATGTCCGCAGCAACCCCTCGTTCTTGTTCGGGAGGTAAGGCGATATCCTTATCCAAATTCACCAAACGGCATTTTTCGACGATCGCATCCACAATCGGCACACCCCGCCCAGTCTCTTTCAAAGTTTGATAAGAAGCAATTAACTCGCTGAGTTCCTGCAAACCTTTGTACAACCCAGCATTTTCAGCCGGAGGAGTCAGATAACTGATTGTTTCAGCATAACTGCGCCGCTTAGCAATTGTTGCCTCACTAGGATTATTAGCAGCGTAATAATAGAGGTTAGGAATCTTGCCGATCAAACTGTCAGGATAACAATCGACAGACATTCCCATCTGCTTACCGGGCATGAATTCCAGGGAACCGTGAGTGCCAAAGTGCAGCACCGCATCCGCACCCCAAATGCGCTCCAAATATGTATAGTAAGCAGCAAAACCGTGGTGCGGGCTAGCAGAACGAGAGAATAACAACCGCATCGGATCGCCTTCGTATCCAAAAGTAGGTTGCACTCCGATAAACACATTGCCAAAATGTTTGCCAAAAATCAGCAAATTTTGTCCGTCGCTGTTCAAATGTCCCGGAGGTGGCCCCCAATTTTCTTGCAACCGTTCCGAGTAAGGAGTGAATTCTTCGTATTCAGCTACGGACATCCGGTAAGCAATATTTAATTCGGGACTTTGGTATTGGGCTGTTGCGTCATGGATGACTTCTTGCATCAGTTTTTCGGCGGAATCCGGCAATTCTGGCAAGTCGTAACCATTACCTTTTAAGGCTTTCAATACTTCGTAAATCGAGCCGAAAACGTCCAAGTAAGCGGCTGTTCCGACGTTGCCTTTATCTGGAGGAAAACTGAAAACTGTGATCGCAACTTTCTTATCTAATTTTGGTTTGCGGCGCAGCATTGCCCATTTCATGGCGCGCTGGGAAATTGCTTCGATTCGATCTTGCAGGGCGATCGCCTTGCCAGTTGCGCCATCGCGTCCCGACACAATAATCGGTTCGATCGCACCATCCAACTCAGGAATCGCAACTTGCAACGCAACTTGAATCGGGTGCAAGCCTAAATCGCTATCTTCCCATTCTTCTGTCGTTTGGAAAACCAGTGGCAAAGCCACCATGTAAGGGCAATTTAATTTTTTCAAAGATTCGATCGCCTTCGGGTGATCTTGTTTCGCCGGGCCGCCCACCAAAGCAAAACCAGTCAGAGAAACCACCGCATCAACAATCGGCAGAGGTGTCACACCTTTTGCCCCGACTTCCAAGAAAAAAGTCTCCACAGGTTTAGAGAAGTCCAAACCGCCGGCAAAAATCGGCACAACCCGCGCGCCCATTGCCTCCAATTCCTGCACCATTGCTACATAGTGTGCGTCATCTCCTGTGACTAAGTGAGTGCGTTGCAACACTAAACCAATGCAAGGTGCGAGGGGATCTTTGAGATCGGCCGAAATATCTGTACGGGCATTAAACCAGGTCAGATATGCTTTTACATCTTCAAACATCGACGATGCCAAAGGATGCCAAATCCCCATGTCTGGGTAGACAACCGGTTCTTGGAAAGTTGGCTGTGACTGGCCTTTGAAGACATATTTATGTGACAGCATCAGCAGGAAGTTTTCCAAGTTTTCTTGGGAACCTCCCAGCCAATACTGAAAACTCAGCATGAAGTTGCGCGCATCTTGGGCTTTGTCGATGGGCAAATATTTCAGCACTTTCGGCAAAGTTTGCAGCAGTTTCAGCATTCCGTCTTGGAAGGAACTCCCGGATTTTTCCTTCCGTTTTTTCATGAATTCGCCGATCGCACTTTTGCTTTGTCCCAACTGTGCCATCGAGAAACTGCCCATTTTATTGAGCCGCATTACCCCTGGCATCGACGGGAAGACGACGGCGACATCCAAGCTGTCGCGCAGCGGTTCCACCGCCGCTACAACTTTTTCGGCCAAATCTTCGATGAAAATTAGAGAAGCAATAAATACATTGGCATCCGCCACATCCCGCTTGAAGGCCTCGTAATTTTCCGGGCTGCGGAGTTCCTCGATCAGGTAGCCGCTGATTTCTATTGCCAAATTCGGATTTTTCTGGTTTATCGATCGAACCGCTGCCGACAGGGCGCTTTGATACTGCGGTTCCAGTACGACATAGACCACCTTCATGAGCGATCGCCCCTGCAAGTTTTCCGGCACAACGTGGCGAATGGTGGGCTTGACGTGAGTGAACATCCGGTTAGGCTCCTTTAAGATGCTGTTTTCGGGAATCGGGAATTTTTTTATCCCATAAGCATTTTTACCAGAAAACGCTTGCCATTAGCCGATTTGAGCCTGCACATGACACAATTCGACAAATTTAGGCCAACTTTTCGTTACATTTTTTTATAAATTCCTTGAGCAAATACTCCATATTTTATTTACAAAAATTTACTTGACATATTGACAATAATATGAATACGATTAATTAGTAGGATAAAAATAATTAAAAATCAACCAAAAATCGAGAAAAAAATCCTGAAAAAAGTTCCCAGTTTTGTAGAATTGATCACACTTGCGATAGAGCAATTAACTGAGGGTAAAAAGGTATAATTTGTGAAGGCAGAATGTAGCCTTCGGATAATTGCTGAGTCACAAAAAGTGATATTATACCAGGAACTTAAAACCATTTCATAACGTCCGTTTGGTGTAAATTCCTGATCGGCGATCGACTTCATGGAAAACTAATTGATATAAACTCTCAAACTCATCAAAACTTTAGGGGGAAACATGGCTAACTACGCAATTTTCGACGAACAATTCTACCTTGCCTCATATCCTTGGGTCAAACCAGCCATTGACGCAGGAGTCATCTCATCTGGGAGAGAACACTTTGAAAAATTCGGGCGAGAAGGCGGTCTAACTAAAGTCTCGCGTTATTTTGACGAAAATGCTTACCTTGCTGGGAATCCAGATCTCGCACCTTTCGTCCGCACAGTCAACCCAAACGCGCCTTTTGCGACCGGCCTCGATCACTTTATTCAGTTCGGTTACGATGAAGGACAGCGCCGCACCCAAGTATCACCCGAATACAACGAAAGCTTTTATTTAGCAAACAACTCTGAACTTCAACCGTTTATTCAAAACGGAACTTTCAAATCAGGCTACCAGCATTTCGTTCAATTCGGGGCCAAAGAAGGTCGGTTTGGGACTTCATTTTTTGAACCGGAATACTTAAAAGAAAACCCCGACATCGTGCCGTTTGTCAACTCTGGAAACTTGAGAACAGGCCGGGAACACTTCTTCAATTTTGGACAATTTGAGCCTGCCCGCGACGCGACTTTTGTCGGCAGCCGTACCAACGATGTTTTAACTGGTGTGGGCGTGGGAGATGTCGAATTTGTGGGAGTGGAAGTAGGTATAGATCCGCAAGGCAACCGGCAGTATGAAAGCTTTGGCACCAATGAATTCGATGTCCTGATTGGTGCCCCGGGAAGCAATACATTCGTACTCGGAGTTCCTGCTACAGCCGGGAATGTCATCCCGACACCGCTGTATTTAGGTAACGGTGAAGCTACGATTCGCAACTTCGACATAGAAAGCGATTTTATCCAATTGCAAGGAACTTCTTTAAACGGCTACAATCTGATTCCCATTGGCAGCAATTTGTCAATCCAGCGTTTTGGAGACGTGCTCGGCGTGATTGAAGGAGGAGCAAGCTTGGGTTTGAGCTTCCAAGAATCTAACGGTAACGGTACTTTCTTGATTGGATAGTCATTGGTCATTGGTCATTAGTCATTGGTCATTAGTCATTAGTCATTAGTCATTAGCTAATGCTGATGATTAATGATTTTTTATTGGTGGTGGGCGATGGTTCTCTAAAAAAGTACGATCGCACTTTACGTTCTCAAATAAACAACGATGAATTACGACATCCTTATACAGCTTAAATGAGATTTGACTGACAGGTATAAAAAATCACCCGATCGGGTATTGTGTAAGTTCCAGATGATTGATAAATTGCATAAACAGCCAATTAAAGCCGCAGGAGGAAAACATGGCTAATTACGCAATTTTTGACGAAAAATACTACCTTGCTCAATATCCTTGGGTCAAACCAGCCATTGATGCAGGAGTTATCAAATCGGGACTAGAACACTTTCAAAAATTCGGTGAAGCAGGCGGCTTAACCAAAGTATCGCGGTATTTTGACGAAGCTACTTACCTCGCTGGCAACCCAGACATCGCTGCCTTAGTCCGCACCCCCAACAACCCAAGTGCACCTTTTGCGACCGGACTAGACCACTTTATTCAATATGGTTATGAAGAAGGTCGCACTCGCGTATCTGCTGAGTATGACGAAGCATTTTATCTCGCAAATAACAGACAGTTACAGCCGTTTATTCAGAATGGAACTTTTAAAAACGGCTACCAGCATTTCATTGAATTCGGCATCAAGGACGGTCAGTTTGGGACTTCATTTTTTGAAACAGAATACTTACAAAAATACTCCGATGTTCAGTCGTTTGTCGCATCTGGAGCGTTGAAAACAGGTCGGGAACACTACTTCAATTTCGGCAAAAACGATCCAAGCCGCTCTGCGACTTTTATCGGAAGTTCCGGGAATGACATCATTACCGGTGCTGGGGTGGGGAATACCGAATTAATTGGAGTTGAAGTAGGTTTAGGTACAGGTGGTGCCTTTTCCATCCCCGGCCGAAATTATGAAAGTGACGGCAGTAATGAATTCGATACTCTCACTGGCGGTAGCGGCCGCGATAAATTCGTACTCGGAGACCTTATGCAAGGTACTGGTGGTAAGGGATACAGTTCCCCAACAAAGTTATATATCGGGCCTGGTTTTGCTACAATTCGGAACTTTACCCAAGGTCAGGATAGCATTCAGCTAGCAACAAGCGATATCCTACCTTCATTAGATAACTTCTTGATATTTCCCATCAACAACAATCGAGATTTAGCTATCCAAACGAATGGCTTGTTCGTCTCCCTGACCGATGGAAGTTCGGGAATTAGTAGATTTGACACGATCGCTGTTATTGAAGGCGGCGGAAATCTCAAGTTGAATCTATTACCAGAATCTAGAGCTTCTCTACCTCTACTTGGCTAGAAATCTCGAAGCTATTGAGGATTTGGCTGATTGCTGCTGGGGAGTGCGATCGCACTTTCCTATTCCTGCAACTCGCCAAATCGATCCCCCTAAATCCCCCTTAAAAAGGGGGACTTTGAAGACTCTTCCATGCGCGCCTTATCGAGTTAACGATCGCGCGCTAGCTTCAAAACCTCAACCGTATCTTTGTGACCTTCCGAAGACGCCCAAATTAACGCAGTCCAAGTATTATTATCCTTAGCTTTGATATCAGCTCCTTTATCGATTAAAAATTCCACAACTTGAGTGCGCCCGCTACCTGCAGCACTCATCAAAGCCGTCAAACCAAAATTAGTTCTAGCATTCACATCCGCTCCCGCCTCCAGCAAAAGCTGTACAATCTCGGTATGTCCGGCAGCAGCGGCACTCATTAACGGCGTCCACCCGTCATTATCCTGACTGTTGGGCCCGGCACCTGCCGCCAGCAATTTTTTGACGATCGCCGAATTGCCAGCCTCAGCCGCAGTCGTCAAAGCCGTCGCACCTTCCTCATCTTTGGCATTGATATCTGCACGCTGTTCGATCGCATTTTCTACAGCCGCAATATCACCCGTCTTGACGGCATTAATTAAATCTGTCATAAAATCTCCGTTGCATCCTTTCAAATCTTAAATCCTATGGCAGTAGATATTTTAATCCTCTCCAACGGCCCCGGAGAATTGGCAACTTGGGTGCGTCCTGCCGTGCAAGCTTTGCGCGAGCAATTGGGCAATGCGGGCACTCAAGCGCGCATCTCTGTGGTGCTGTCCCCCTGTCCGCACGCCACCGGGAAAGAAGCACAAATCGCTTGTTCCTACCCAGAAGTTGACAGAGTGCAAGCACCGGAGCATTTTTTTCCATTCTTATTATCTGGCAAAACTGCTGAAAATTGGGATTGGTATAAAACAGGAGTTGTTTTGTTTTTAGGCGGCGATCAATTTTTTACGGTTGTTATTGGCAAAAGACTCAAATATCGCACTGTTATTTATGCTGAATGGGACGCGCGGTGGTATCGCTGGATTGATAAATTTGCGGCGATGAAACCCGAAGTTTTTGCTAAAATTCCCAAAAAATATGCTAATAAATTTACAGTTGTCGGAGATTTAATTGCGGAAGTAGCTCGTTCCCAGGCTGTGCCTGGAAACGCATATCCAGAGGCTCTGCCTCGTACAAAAATAGAATTAATTGGATTGTTGCCCGGTTCTAAAGCCGCCAAATTAGCTTTAGGTGTACCGTTATGTTTGTCGATCGCCCAATCCATCCATCGCCTTCGCCCTGAAACTCGCTTTGTAATTCCCGTTGCTCCTACCATAGATGTGCAAACTCTAGCACGTTTTGCCGACCCCAAGCAAAATCCTTGCCTGCATTTATTTGAGAACGCTAGCGCCGAACTTCATTTAACAGAACGGCCGTTTTTGCAGACAGCAAATAACTTGCAAATAGAACTTTGGAAGCAGACACCCGCCTACGATTTGCTATCAGAATGCAGCCTGTGTTTAACTACTGTGGGAGCGAATACTGCCGAATTGGGTTCGTTAGCTGTACCGATGATTGTTTTGATTCCGACGCAGCAATTGGATGCGATGAAAGCTTGGGACGGATTGCCGGGATTGCTGGCAAATTTGCCGTTAGTCGGTTCAGCTTTTGCGACGGCGATTAATTGGCTAATCTGGCAATTGGGAAAGGGAAAGCTTTATGCTTGGCCGAATATTTGGGCACAGGAAGAGATTGTGCCGGAGTTAATTGGGAAGCTGGAACCGGAAGTAATTGCTCAATTGGCGATCGACTATTTGAGCCATCCTGATAAATTAGCACAAATGGGCGATCGTTTGCGTGCGGTTCGAGGAGAATCGGGGGCGGCGAAAAAAATTGCTGAATTGGTTTGTGAAGAAATTGAGGTGCAATCTAATTCTGATAAGAATTAGATTTTTTATTTTTAACCGCACAGGAACGCGGCTAAACGCCTATTTAATAGATATTAATTGGTGAAAACAGGCAAAAGAAAACTTATTTTCTCTTGCCTGTTTATTATCCCAAAACTGGATTTGAGTTCAAGTTAAGCTCGATCGTGCTTAGCAATCACCCAAACAGCGTGAATGATGCCGGGAATAAAGCCCAAAAACGTGAGAACCAGGTTGATCCAAAAATCAGTACCGATGCCGACAGTCAAAAATACGCCCAGAGGGGGAAGAAAAATTGCAGCGACTATGCGAATGAAATTGTCCATCTCAGTTACTCCAAACGAGTTTTCTCTTTCAATTTAACTTCACTGACTAACCGAACCTTTCCCGAAAAACTTAGGCGGTGCTGCCATAGTGTAGACTTCGGTTTCAGCGGCAATTACCTGTCGTAAGTGACCGGGAACTTGCATCAACCCCAACAGTGTAATTCCGTCCAACATCCGCAACCCGCCAGTTGTTTTCTCGGCGAGTAATTTGTCAGTAGCTTCGGGATCGGGTCGCGTATTTATTTCTTGATTAGAAGCGACGGCAAAACCCCAAGGAGCTCCATAAGTAGAAATAAAGCTGGTGCAGGATTGAACATTGGAGAAAACAGATTTCAGGGTATTTACAATGCGAGCGTGCATTTTCATTTCTGCCGGAGAAACGGGGCCCGCTTGCACTACGAAATATCCGTTAGGTGACATTACGCTGCGAACTTTCTCAAAATACTCCTTGGTAAACAACTGGAAAGATGGGCCTTCTTCAATGGGATCGGACAAGTCAGAAATGACAATATCCCAATCATTGTCAGTTTTATCTAAATAGTCCAAAGCATCGCCGATTACTACTTCGCAGCGGGGGTCATCAAAGGCATTTTGGTGCATTTCTGGCAGGTGTTCGCGGCAAGCTTCTACTACTTCGCCGTCAATGTCGATCATCACGACTTTTTCAACTGTTTTCCAGCGCAGCACTTCTCTAATTGTAGCTCCTTCTCCGCCGCCGAGAACGAGGACTTTTTTGGGTGAACCGTGACAAATCATGGCTGGGTGCACCAGGGGTTCGTGGTACAGAAACTCGTCGCCTGTACAAGATTGCCATTTGCCGTCCAAAACTAAGCCTTTGCCGTAGGTACCGGTCTGAACCACGTACATTTCTTGATAGGCTGTTTTCTTGTAAGCGAGCACCGCGATGATGCCGTGAACGTAAATATCCCAAGGGGTAATGTACTCGCTCATCCAAAAGTCTGCACGAACTTCGCTACCTGACATCAATTACTCTCCAAATATAAACTGCTGTGTCGATGTTGTCACAAGTAGTAGTTCTTAACACAAAATGGTGCGGGTGTGTGAGTACGATCGACACATTGCATTGAGATTTCGGAGGAATGGTATAGTGTGATTGCGTTCTGGGAACTCGTAAGTGGCTTGGTACTTGAGATTGCTTGTGGGCGATCGCCCGCCCAGTCGATCGCACTTTTCCCGTCGCCCCGGAGTCGATCGCACTCGCATTTAATATTTTCGCTTTGCATTGCCGGCGGGTTTTGTACAAAGGTTGTCTAAATGGGGCAATTTTTCGCGCTGGGCCCGCCTTTATAAGTTTGCGATCGCCCTACTGATTTATCAACAATCAGATGAAAAGCCCGCAAATGCGAGTGCGTGGACGAAAAGTCCCCGTCGTTTTCAACCACATTTGTTATTGATAACTTGACATTTTGAATGTATTGTAGATAAGATTTTTATATACAGAAAAATAAACCAAATCTTGAATTTTTATAACAAAATCGCAGAAAATACCGGCGGCTTTGTTATAAACAAATTAAATGTAAAACAAGTCATAATAAAACTTTTATGGGGAGCATCTCATATTTGTAAAAATACTTCTTCTGGCTCCTTCTTTCTGACTCTTTCCCCGCAGCAAGAGAGCCTCGCAGCAAGAGAGCCTCAAAACTCCAATTTCTAGCTTGGTTAAAAAAGTGAGATGCTCCCCTTTTATGACACTATTTTTAGGTTTAAAATAATAGCCGATGGAACCAACAGACTGGAAAAATAGAATCAAAGAGCTGGAAAAGGCAAATCTAATTCTACAAAAAAAACTCGAAACTTCGGAAACCGAACGCACCGAATTAGAAACCCTTAATCAAAAAACAGAATCTTTGCTAAAAACAGTCACTGAGGATTTTAGAGAGTATGAAAAGATTGTAACAGCAAGAATGTCTACACTAGAAAAAGCCCTGGAAAACCAGCAAACAATGCAGCTCAAATTGATCGAAGCCGAAAAAATGTCGGCTTTGGGAATTTTGGTAGCTGGTATCGCCCACGAAATCAACAATCCCGTCAACTTCATCTACGGCAATATTACCTATGTTAATGACTACACTGGCGACATTTTAAAATTGCTCGCCATGTACCAGGATCGGTATCCCGAAACAGATGCAGAGATTGAAGAATTTCTGGAAAAAATTGACATCGACTTTCTGCGCGAAGATTTGTTAAAAACTATTTCGTCAATGAAAGTTGGCTCCGAGCGTATCCGCGAAATTGTGCTAACTTTACGAAACTTTGCGCGGGTAGATGAAGCTGAAAAAAAACCAGTTAATATTCACGAAGGCATTGAGAGTACCTTGTTAATTTTGCAGCATTTAACCAAAGAAAAACCCGGTAATTCCGCTATAAAATTCATTAAAAGTTATGGCTCTTTGCCCAAGGTAGAGTGTTATGCTGGGCAATTAAATCAGGTGTTTATGAACATCATTAATAATGCTGTTGATGCCCTGCGGGAGCGTGAGAAAAAGTCTTCACTGGACGAGAGAGAAGCCAACCCTATCCAGATGAGCATTACTACTTCTATTAATTCCGAAAATTGGGCAAGAATTAGCATCAAAGATAATGGTCTCGGGATGAATGAAGCTGTAAAATCGAAAATTTTTGATCCGTTTTTCACCACCAAACCAGTTGGTCACGGGACGGGTTTGGGATTGTCAATTAGCTATCAGATTGTTGTGGACAAACACGGCGGGAGGTTGGAGTGCATCTCCGCAATTGGAGAAGGGACTGAATTGGTGATCGAGATTCCGATCGCCAATTCCCACAGCTAAGATCGATCGATCGAGCTAAACTGAGGGATAATGAAAACTCCCTTTGACCGCGGCTCCTCCTAGTTTGATGTGCAACCCTATGTCTACTGTCACTTTTGGTTTGTCAACCCCTATAGCGGCAGAGGCCGGGGCATCCTACGGCAGCAGCGAACCGCCACAGCGCCCCACCGTGCAAGCAGAGTGGATCGAGGTATTGGTGGACTCTCCTTTCAGGGTTGCGGGGGACTCCCCTGGGGAGGAAAATAAGTTATTTACCTATCGCTTACCTGCGGAACTTACCGTGCAACCAGGGGATATTTTGAGTGTACCCTTTGGCAGTCAACAGGTAGGGGCGATCGCGATTCGGTTCATTTCTCAACTGCCGCCAGACTTAGATCCCACGCGAGTTAAAGATGTCGAAGATGTTGTCAGTGCGGGTTTTTTCCCACCGACTTACTGGGAATTGCTCGATCGCACTGCCACCTATTATTGCACACCTTTAATTCAAGTAATTAGAGCCTCCCTGCCGCCCGGTTTGTTAAGCCGTTCCGTGCGCCGAATTCGCTTAATTAAGGACGCCATTTCTCCGAATGCCGAAACATTTCTCAATCCCGCCGCTAGTCAAATTTTGCAATTGCTGCAAGCTCAAAAAAACGGCGATTACACTTGGCAATACCTCCAGCGACAAGTCAAGGGAAGTTATCGGGGATTGAAAGATTTATTGAAACGCGGTTGGGTAGAAAGTTATTTAGAACCTCCCAATCCTCCCAAACCACAACTCAAACCGGCAGTGACATTAATTGCTAGTGCATTTGTCACAGATTTAACCAAGCGGCAACAAGAAGTATTGGAAGTTTTGCGGCGTGGCGGCGGTGAAATGTGGATGAACGATTTGCTGAGAATTTGCAGCGCGAGTTCTTCGGTTGTCAAAAATCTGGAACAAAAAGGTAGCGTTGTAATTGACCAAAGGGAAGTTCTCAGGGGCGATCGCGGAATTTCTCAATTGCCCGATGCACCCAAAACTTTAACTCATTTTCAAGCTCAAGCCTTAGCGTTTATTAACTCTTTTTCGGGATTCCGTCAAGTGCTGCTGCACGGCGTTACAGGTTCCGGGAAAACCGAAGTGTATTTGCAGGCGATCGCCCCCATCTTAGCCAGCGGCAAATCCGCCCTCGTACTCGTTCCCGAAATCGGCCTCACACCGCAACTTACAGACAGATTCCGCGCCCGTTTTGGCGAGCAAATTTGCGTGTACCACAGCGCCCTATCCGACGGCGAACGTTACGATACATGGCGTCAGATGCTGACTGGAACCCCGCAAATTGTCATCGGCACGCGATCGGCCATTTTTGCGCCTTTACCTCACCTCGGCTTAATTATCCTCGATGAAGAACACGACAGCAGCTTCAAACAAGACGATCGACCCCCCTGCTACCACGCCCGCACCGTTGCCAAATGGCGCGCCGAATTAGAAAATTGTCCCTTAATTTTAGGTTCCGCAACGCCAGCCTTAGAGACTTTTGTCGGGACGCGCCGAGATTATTACTCGTTACCAAATATCCATTATTTATCATTGCCCGATCGCATTTATTCCCGACCGATGCCGCCTGTGGAAATAGTCGATATGCGCCAAGAATTGCGACAAGGAAACCGCTCAATTTTTAGTGCTTCCCTGCAAAATGCCCTGGAACAATTGCAAGCAAGACAACAGCAAGGTATCCTGTTTATTCACAGAAGAGGACACAGTACCTTTGTCTCTTGTCGGAGTTGCGGCTATGTGATGGAATGCCCGAATTGCGATGTTTCCCTGTCTTATCACCACGTCGGCGAAGGAACAGCAGAAATATTGCGCTGTCACTACTGCAATCACACGGAACGACACCCCCAAAACTGCCCGGAATGCAGTTCTCCTTACTTCAAAAACTTTGGCAGTGGCACTCAGCGAGTCGAACAGGAATTAACGAGATTGTTTCCAGAATTGCGGGCAATTCGGTTTGACAGCGATACGACTAGAAATAAGGGCGACCACCGCAGATTGTTAACACAGTTTGCTAATGGGGAAGCAGACATTTTGTTGGGTACGCAAATGCTGACGAAAGGGTTAGATTTAGCTGGAGTAACATTGGTGGGAGTTGTGTCTGCTGACGGGTTGCTGAACTTATCCGATTATCGGGCAAGCGAACGAGCTTTTCAAACATTAACTCAAGTCGCGGGCCGTGCGGGCAGAGGTGACGATCCGGGGCGGGTAATTATTCAAACTTACACTCCCGAACACCGGGTTATTCAAGCAGTTAGGCGGCACGAATATGCGGGTTTTGTGGAAACAGAATTAGCAGAAAGAGCGGCGCTGAATTATCCACCTTCGGGGCGGCTGATTTTGTTGCGGTTGAGCAGTGTAGATGCGGCGGAAGTTGCGGTGACGGCGGTACAATTGGCGTCTGTTTGTCAGGAGTATATTCAGCGATTGTCTGTACCGGGATGTGAGTTGTTGGGGCCTGCACCTGCGGCGATTATGCGGGTGGCAAATCGCTATCGGTGGCAGATTTTGCTGAAGTTGCCTTTGGATGAGTCGGTGGATTTGTCGGATTTGATCGGGTTGCGCGATCGTACGCCGCGTTCTGTTAGTTTAACTATTGATGTCGATCCCTTGAATTTTGGTTGATTGGTGGGGTTATATGCGATCGTAGGGGCGGGTTTCACCTACCATCTAGAGGAGGAAACCAACAATATAATAAACCCGCCCCCACCCAACGACAAATCGGAATTTACATTTTTTGAATGATCTCGAAAATCAGGTTAAATTGGGTTATGGGTTGGGTGGGGGCGGGTTTTTGTAGATTGTTTGTCAGCCTCAAATATAGTTGGTAAAACCCGCCCCTACAGGCCATCGTCGAGGGGGTTTCACCAACCATCTCTGTGACAAACCAACAATCTAATAAACCCGCCCCCGCCCAACGAACAAATGTTTTATGGGGACAAAATTATGAAATACGATCGCAACAAACACCACCGCCGCTCAATTCGCCTGCCAGGATATGATTATAGGACTCCCGGCGCGTATTTTATC
Source organism: Microcoleus sp. N9_B4 (assembly GCF_036701635.1). Taxonomy (NCBI): domain Bacteria; kingdom Bacillati; phylum Cyanobacteriota; class Cyanophyceae; order Oscillatoriales; family Microcoleaceae; genus Microcoleus; species Microcoleus sp. N9_B4. Next base: position 200,848 of record NZ_JAUBRC010000006.1, read on the forward strand.
ACTATTTGCAGTTGGCAGCGCGAATGTTTATTCGGCGAAGTTATTAATGATAAAATGCAATTGAGTCCCTATGGTAAAACTGTTTTCTTCAATTGGAGCATTCTTCCAAAACGTTACCAAAACTTAGCATTAGACAATTTTATTGTGATGCCAAATCACGTACATGGAATTATTGTTTTGAAAGGCAGCCCAGAAACAAATTATACAGAATCCGATAAATTTGGGCTGAGAAAATCAAAAATCCATCCTTTGTCGGAAATTGTGCGGGGTTTGAAAACATCTTCAGCGCGGCGAATTAACCAAATTCGATATGTGAGTGGCGTATCGGTATGGCAGCGAGGTTATTACGAACATATCATACGCAATGAAGAATCATTATTTGCCATTCGCGAATATATCATTAATAATCCTTTGTTGTGGGGAAAAGATGAATTGTCTCCTCATAATTCAGTCAAAATTAATGAATCTAGTCCATTGGCGATCGAATGGAATGGTAAATCTTATATACAGTCGATCGTCCTGTAATATTATGTCGATGGATTTGTAGGGGCGGGTTTCACCAACCCTCTATGCCTAAAAAAAACAATATAATAAACCCGCCCCGCCCAACGGTAAATCCGAATCTACATTTTTTTTATGCGATCGAACATCAGGTTAATCTGGGTTATTGGTAGGGTGGGGGCGGGTTTTTATAGATTGTTTGTATTCATCAAATATTGTTGGTAAAACCCGCCCCTACAGGCATAATAAATTATCGGAATTTATTCACTAAAATTATCCCAAATCGAGAGATTTGTAGGGGCGGGTTTCACCAACAATATTTGCCTAAAATCCATAATCTCGTAAACCCGCCCCCACCCAACGGTAAATCGCAATCTACCTATTTCAAGGTACAAAGGGCGGGTTTACAATATTTTTGGTTTTTAAACCAAAAATATTGTAAACCCGCCCCTAGGAGCCTAATAAATTATCGGAAATCAAACAATCTCGATCGACCTACACCTACCAACTAAGGCAAATCCGTGCTCCCCATCAGATAAAGGTCGCACTCCCGGGCAACGCCGCGCCCTTCGTTAATTGCCCAAACCACCAAACTTTGTCCCCGGCGACAGTCCCCAGCCGCGAAAACTCCCGGAATGCTGGTTGTATATTTTTCGTGATCCGCTTTCACGTTGCTGCGGGCGTCCCGTTCCAATCCCAAGTCATCCAGCAAGGGCTGTTCCGGGCCGAGGAAGCCCATCGCTAGCAACACAAGCTGTGCAGGCAACACTTTTTCGGTGCCCGGGATGTGTTTCGGAATGAACTGCCCTTTCTCGTTTTTCGCCCACTCCACCTCAACGGTGTGCACAGCTTTGACATTGCCGTTTTCGTCGCCCTCGAACTTTGTCGCCGTGGTGAGATAGCCGCGGGGGTCGTCGCCGAATTTGGCTGCTGCTTCTTCTTGGCCGTAGTCGAGGCGGTAGACTTTCGGCCATTCCGGCCAGGGATTGTTGGCCGCCCGTTCCGAGGGCGGTTTGGGGAGGATTTCTAGCTGTACCAGGCTTTTGCAGCCGTGGCGAATGGAGGTGCCCACGCAGTCGGTGCCGGTGTCGCCGCCGCCGATAATCACGATATCTTTGCCTTCGGCGGAGATGAAGTTATCGTTGGTGCTCTTGTCGAGAACTGCTTTGGTGTTGGCTGTCAGGAAGTCCATTGCGAAGTGGATGCCTTTTAATTCCCGGCCGGGGATGCCCAAGTCGCGGGGTTTGGTGGCGCCGGTACATAGCACAACGGAGTCGTATTCTTTTAGCAGTTGTTCTGCTGGTAAGTCTTTGCCGACTTCGGTGTTGCAAACGAATGTCACGCCTTCGTCTTCGAGGACTTTGAGGCGGCGCATCACGACTTGTTCTTTGTCTAGCTTCATGTTGGGGATGCCATACATTAGCAGGCCGCCTGGTCGATCGGCTCTTTCGTATACTGTTACCCAATGACCGGCTTTGTTGAGTTGCGCGGCGGCGGACAAACCGGCGGGCCCGGAACCGATGACGGCGATTTTTTTGCCGGTGCGTTTGGCCGGTGGTTCGGCGGTAATCCAGCCTTCATCCCAGCCTTTATCGATAATTGCGGCTTCGATGTTTTTAATCGTGACCGGCGGGTTGTTGATGCCGAGCACGCAAGCGCCTTCGCAGGGTGCGGGACAGACGCGGCCGGTGAATTCAGGGAAGTTGTTCGTTTTGTGGAGTCTGTCTAGGGCTTCTTTCCACAGTCCGCGATATACTAGGTCGTTCCATTCGGGGATGAGGTTGTTAATGGGGCAGCCGCTTGCCATGCCGCTGATAATTGTGCCCGTGTGGCAAAACGGAATACCGCAGTCCATGCAGCGCGCGCCTTGGGTGCGGAGTTTATCCTCCTCCATCGGTAGGTGAAATTCGTCCCAGTTGTGGACTCTCTCGACTGGTGAGAGTTCGGAGGGCAGTTCGCGCAAGAATTCGATAAAGCCTGTTGGTTTTCCCATAGTGGTGTTTTGGTTAGAATTTACTATTCTGTCAGTTTCTCAAAGCTGAAGCTGGCGGGCTTCTGAACTAACTATTGTCATATAAATTGTGGGCGATCGCAGTTCAGATTGAGCAATTCCTACCTGAAATCTTCAATATCGCCGGGAATCGGGGAATTGTCGGCAGCCGTAAAATATCGATCGACAGCAAAGAAACCGGGTTTTTTACGGGGATTAAAGGTTTTAAAGGTGATGATGCAGTATTTTCGTCCATCAAACCCGGTTTCTGCGTAATTTCAGCATTGCTTATTCTCGGACGATCGCCCGTCACCGATACAGCCACATCTCGAAACGCTCACGGGTTAACTCTTCCGACTCTTAGCGTCAACTTTCAAGCGCAGTCCCATCAGGAGGGCATCGAGATCCTATATAAAAAGTTACAGACCTTGCAAAATATTATTTTCAGGATATACTACTGTAAATCTGTCAGATAAGTGGGGTTTATGTTTTAAACTCCTAAAATAGGTAAATAAACTCATGAGCATTACAGTTCAGAACGTATCGAAACACTTCGGCTCATTTCACGCAATTGACAACGTGAATTTGGAAATTAAAAGTGGCTCTTTAGTCGCGCTGTTGGGGCCTTCGGGTTCCGGGAAATCGACTCTGCTGAGGATGATTGCCGGACTCGAACCGCCGGACACGGGTCATATTTACCTGATCGGCGAGGATGCTACTCAGCAGTCGGTGCAGGAACGGCATATTGGTTTTGTGTTTCAGCACTATGCTTTGTTCAAACACATGACTATTAAGAAAAATATTGCTTTTGCGATGGAAATTCGCAAAGTTGCTAAAAACTCTATTAGCAGGCGGGTTGATGAACTTTTGGAGTTAGTGCAGTTGACAGGTTTGGGCGATCGCTATCCTTCGCAACTTTCCGGGGGCCAGCGGCAGCGGGTGGCTTTGGCGAGAGCTCTAGCAGTTCAACCGAAAGTGCTGCTGCTAGACGAACCTTTTGGAGCATTAGATGCTAAAGTCCGCAAAGAATTGCGATCGTGGCTGCACAACCTTCACAAAGAAGTTAATATCACCACAGTTTTTGTGACTCACGACCAAGAAGAAGCTATGGAAGTAGCCGATGAAATTGTGGTAATGAACAAAGGCAGAGTCGAACAAGTTGGCACTCCTGCTGAAATTTATGACAAACCGGCATCAGCTTTTGTGATGAGTTTTATTGGGCCGGTCAATGTGCTGCCGAATACTGCGGGTTTGTTCGCCAGCAACGGCACAACGGCTCACAAGAACGGAGCAGCTCATTCTGAAGTAGTGTTTTTGCGCCCCCACGATGTGGAAATTCAAACTAAGCCGCAGTCTGGTTTTGCATTAGCAAAAGTCAGCCGCATCATTCATTTAGGGCGGGAAATTCAAACCGAGTTAGTGTTAGAATCGGAGCAGGTAGTAACAGCTTACGTGAGTCGCGAGCGCTTCGATTCTCTACAGTTAACGCGAGATCAGCAGGTTTACGTCAAGCCCAAACACGCGATGACTTTCCCTGTTTATTCAATTTAAATCAGCGGCTGCATCTTACTCAAAATACTATCGGGGAGCTTTTACAAAACACTGCTGCCACATCGTTACCAGGCTCGTGCCTGGTAATGCTGTCTCGTGGCTCTAAATCGGAGGCAGAGCCTCCTGAAATTCAGTCCCAGGCAGAGCCTGGGAAGGGGAAAAACGAGAAATCTCAGGCAGAGCCTGGGAGGTCGGTACAGTATAGGGGTTTGACAAAAGTGGGCGAGCATGATCAATGAATTGAGGAGCTTGTTAACTCCTAACAATCAGGAAAAATAAAAAAACCCTATGCGTCCTCCCTTATGGCATCCTCCAATTGAACTATCAGACCATGAAGCGTTGATTATCAAACGCATTAAACGAGCTAAGCTATTCACCTTTCTGCGACTTAACCGTTTATTCATCTTTAATGATGAGTTCCAAGAAGAACTCGCTACCATCTTTAAAGACAGCACCGTAGGTAATAGCCCAGTGCCTCCGGCACAAATTGCCTTAGCAATTATTCTGCAAGCCTATCTAGGGATTTCTGATGATGAAGTGATTGAAGAAATGAGTCGTGGCTCAACGTTGGCAGTTATACCAATTTTAAAAAAGAATGCAACAGTATTCTTGTCCCCCCCCTTAGCAAGGGGGGGCTAGGGGGGGTCGAAGAGTGTTGCACGATTTTAGAGAAATGGTATTAGTTCTCGATTGCCTTAATTGTGAAACTCCCCCTTTCAGCAAACCGACTTTAATTAGATTCAGAAATCGCTTAATTAAAAAAGAATTAGACCAACGTTTAATTGACCGCACCGTAGAAATTGCCAACCAAAAAGGTGGGTTTGGCTCATCTCAACTCAAAGCGGCTTTAGATTCTTCCCCGTTATGGGGAGCTGGTAAAGTCGAAGATACATATAATCTATTGGGTCATGCTTTGCGTAAAGCAGTGAGTGTGATAGCTGCTGGACAGGGGCGGGAGCCAGCAGAAATTGCCGAGTTAGCTGGTGCGACAATTCTCAATAGTTCCAGCTTAAAAACAGCCTTATACTTAAACTGGGATGACCCAGGAGAGCGTAAAAATGCACTATTAATCATTCTAAACAGCTTATGTTCTGTAGAAGAATGGATGCAAAGCCAGCCTGATTGTGATGAGTTTGAAGTCGCTAAAGAGACTCTGGATGTTGCCCGAGTGATTGAATCTCAAAATGTAACTTTCGACTCTCAAGGCGTTCCGAGTTTAAGTAAAGGAGTGGCAAAAGACCGTCGCATTTCTATTGAAGACCCAGATATAGCAATCCTAAATCATTATCAAGACTATGATACAATTATATGCAATACTTGATTGTGCCCATAAAAAAATGAATAACTTACAACTGCCACAAAAAGATAGGGAAAAAGAAATAGCTTTTTTAGAATCTTTCATTAAAAGCGATATCGATGCCAGAGAACTAAAACGAGCAATAGCTGTAAAAATGGCGCTCTCAGGTAATATCTACCATGCAATCAGCAAGATTTTAGGTGTAAGTAAATTTTTTATTGGTTATTGGAAAAAACAATTTAAAACCAAAGGCATCGCCGGAATCAAACTAGGACATAAAAGGTCAAAAGGGTATTTAACAGCTCTACAAAATACTGAAGTAATCGAGTGGTTAAAGAATAAAGAATATTGGAATTTAGATGAGCTGGTTACTTATTTAGCTCAATAATTTGGTGTGATATATAAATCAAAACAGAGTTAGTATGAACTTTTCGACCGGGCAAAAATTAGTTGGAAAAAACTCAAAAAACAAATCCTAAATTTGATAAATAACTGGTAAAAAAGACGGAAGAAATTAACGATATTTTATTTAAAAACAAGGCTGGTATAGAATGTGGAGAAATAATAGTATTATTTTTAGATGAATGTCATCTACTTCATGGTGATCTAACTGGTTATGTTTGGGGTCAATCTAAAATCATAATTCAAGTTCCAATTACCAATGAAAAAGATAGACAAACTTATTTTGGTGCACTCAATTATCAAAGCAAATAATTCCATATTCAGAGCCATCCATCGGGTAATGGAAAATCAACATTTACATTCATGAAATCCTTACAAAATAAATATAAAAATCGCAATATTATCTTGATTTGGGATGGAGCTATTTATCATAAATATGGGGAATTTAGAGACTTTTTATTATAACTAAATGGTGACAAAGAACCTGAGAATTGGTCAATTACTTGTATTTTATTTGCTCCCAATGCGGACCAAAAGAATCCCGTTGAACATATTTGGTTACGTAAGGATTCAGGTCTAAACCAGGGGTATTAAAGAGGGGGTCTGCACAGCAGGATTAACCCTCGCTTTGATAGCTTG